>JAFVFN010000012.1 GCA_017475405.1 Elusimicrobiaceae bacterium | reverse complement strand
GGACCAAACGAGTAAGCTGGGTGCATATAAAGACGGGAAGAACTTTGATTATAGCTTGGGAACGGTAGGAATGAGTGCGAGTGCCAAGAGCGGGAAATACACGTTAGAGATGCCGTCATATGCAGACGGGCGAATCTGTTGTAGTGATATAGAGACAGGGGCGTGTAATAATCTGAATAAGAATTATCCGTTGTGTAGTGATTTGGTAGATACAAGTAAGACTCCGGATTATGTAGCGGGAAATGAAGAGTGTGGGATAGAGATAGAGAAAGAAAAAGAAACCCCAACTGCGGGTTGTGAATTAAGCAGTTATACGAAAACCTGCCAAGAAGAGGGTTATGGCAGTAATTACACGGGCAGTGTAACCTATACAGTAAATGAAACTTGTACTGGTTATGAACGAAAGGATACATGTGTGGCAAAAGCATGTACATTGAAAGATTACAAAGCGCCTTGTCCGCAGGATTCCAAACACTATATTTACTATACAGTAAACGGACAGTGTGAGTATGATCGAGATGCTTCTGCTTGTGAAGGATGTTCCAATGATCCAGATGATTGTCCCGGAGGATATTGGAATAACCAGTGCTATTGTATTACTTGTAAGGAAAGTCGCGGAGTGAAAGTCAATGCTTCTCGTACAGCTTGTGAGTCCATTATCTCCAAAGAAGAATGTATTGCAGCCGGGAAAGTATATATGGAGATAATAGAAGGAGAGATTTATCCGCTTGCTGTTTGTGCAGAATGTGATTCTTTTTATGAAAGGACCGGAAAAAGTAAAGACGGTACAATTGCCGGATGTGAAAAAGATGAATCCGTATGTCCGTTGAAATACTCTGATTGTGCCAAAAGAGGAGGGCAATGGCTTAATGTATATGCGAACCACTTAAAAAAAGATTGTGAATGTATGCCTTGTTCACTTGCGGGATATCCGGAATGGAGTACTAGCGCAAGTGGTTCTGGATCAGATTGTACGGGATATCAGTGTAATCTTACAGAGGCAGATTGTGCAGCTCGCGGTGGGCTAGTATTAAATACGAAATTGGATGGCAGTTGTGAATGTGTACCTTGTTCAAGATTTTGGCCTGGAGAGGGTACAACTGCAACTGGTAATTACAAAGATTGTAGTAATTGTACGGATTAAACCAGACGAACATTTTTGCTGAAAAACTGCCTGCCGTTATATCGGCAGGCAGTTTTTTGGAAATAGATTAAAAGCTAATTAAACCACGGATACCATTTATCCCGGTCTCGAATGTTGATAAGCAGCGAAATCGCTAACAGGTCCCGGGCATTTACGGCTTCGGGTTTATCTAAATAGCATACGCTTTTATTAAAAAGAGCGTGGGTGTTTTCCAGGACGCCACGGCTTTCCAAAACGCCAGTAATATCATAATCGGCGCGCAGCATACCCCACAAATGACCGCACAGCATGCGCATAACGGCTCGTTTGGAAGAACGCTCGGTAATGGAGGCAAATTCAATGCGGTCTTTACTGAGCAGTTTCCAGCTGCGACGTAAGGCAAATCGTTTGCGCTCAGCGAGCAACAGTTCTTTAGAATGCGCAAAATAGATTTGATAACGCTCATGAGCCAGGCTGTATCCTTTTTGTAAAATAATAGCTACTTTTTTACCGGTACGGTCAAAGAGCGTAATTTCACTCATGGACACTTGTCCCCATACAATCCCGCAAAAGAAAATTACAAATCCGATCGGCAGCACTAAAGACATTGTTGAGTAGATCATATTATATACAAACGCAGAACCTGTTACGAGTTTGAACTGTTCGCATACGCCGGTGCCCGCTATTAAAATCAGGGCCAGGAGCATAATGACGATTCCGAAAAACATAAACAGAGCATCCCAACGAACGCTTAGTGCCGTAAGAATATTCCCCTGGCTGTCTTTGGCCCGGAAGATTAAAGACGGTGTACCGTAGCGGCGTTCCAATTTAATGGGGTACAGCGAATTTGTTCTGGCCGTCAATTGGAGTTGTTTGGGACGCACAAATAAGCGTACGATTCCCGCGATACACCAACCGACAAAAAATAATGCAATAAGCAGCATCAGGGCGTCATAGCCGTGTCCTAATTGTCTGATAAACGCAGGCATGGCCGCAGTGACTAAGGTCATGTCTGGAGCTTTGTGCAGGCGACTATCAAGTTTATGCCAGGCGCGTTTACAAAAATGGAGGATTGAATGTTTTTTGACTGCCGGTTGAGCCTGCGGGATAGTATGTTGGGTTTCCCCGGCAGAAGGGACAGCTACTTCGTCTAAATTTTCTACGGCGACGTCCGGCACGGTATGCGTATCATACGAATGCAATAAATCAATTTCTCCGATGTCATCCTGAATAGGTGTCGGGGTATCCTGAGAGGGAAGTACAGCGGGAGTAATCGCTGCAAAAATTAAATCCGTTTCCGCATAGGTAATATTTTTGCCCAATATGGAGTATCCCTTGCCATTAATTAAAAAATAGCCTGCACTAAAATCGTTTTTGGGGGTGTAAAAGCTAATGTAGTAAAACGGTTCTCCGGTTGACAGTTCCAAACGCTTGATTTCTTCGCCTGTATAGGTATTTTTGACAACCGTCATTTGTTTGGCTTTCACTTCGGCTACATCGTTATTAATCATGCGGTCTAAACATTTTTCGGTCGTGCAGTCTACAGTTTTAATATCCAGCCTTGCATCTGCTTTTTGAACATGCAGTACGCTGCGATCATCCGGGTTGGCCGCTGTGGTCCAGCCGGCCGGTAAATCCAAGCTAAAAGACTCGTCTGCGGCCGTAAATACCTCGGCGTAACATGGCCACGCGACTAACAAAAAAGCACATAAAATAAAATTCTTCATACTGCTATTATATATAATTAATGGGGCGGTGGGGCAATTTTTTATCTACGCGTGCGCGCCCGCATTTGTAGCGGTCCTAAAAAAATAGTAAAATACCTAAAGAGGTATTTTTATGACTGATTCTTATGCAAAAGCAAAATTTTCGGCTGTACGCGCGTTTATGCGTAAAAACAGCCTGGACGGGTTATTGGTAACTGATTATATTGATCAATTTTATTTAGCGGATTTCTTTTTTTATAAAGACGAGGCCGTATTTTTAATTACGCCTAAGAAGTCTTATGCTTTAACGCGAGGACTGTATGAAAAAACTTTTGGTAAAGCGGCTTCATATATGCAGGTAACCGGAGATGACGGTGACCGTATTGCATCGGTAGTGGCCCTTACGAAAAAGTTGGGACTTAAAAAAGTCGGGTTTGACGCTGCCAAAGAAGGGTATACATCCGGTAAATTATTTGTTAAAAACGGTTTTGTCGAGGTGCCCAGTTTTATTACGCAATTGCGTGCAACCAAGGATGCGCAAGAGCTCAAACAACTTCGTTTGGCTAACCGCCTGGCGTACTTAACGTATGAATATATTAAACCGCGCATTAAAACTGGCATGACGGAAGGGGAAGTGGCTGCCGACATGGAATATTTTATGCGTAAAAACGGTGCCAAATGTACTTCGTTTTTTACCATTGTGGCGTTTGGCGATCATACTGCCGATCCGCACCACGAAACCGGTACCCGTAAACTCAAAGCCAGTGATGCAGTCTTATTGGATTTTGGATGCGTGTATAACGGGTATTGTTCGGATATGACGCGCAGTTGGTGGCACGGGAAAAAGGAACCGGCCGAATATACTAAAATTTGGAAAATCGTCGAACAGGCCCGAAAGTCCGGCATTAAAGCAGCCACAATAGGTACTGCTTGCCAGCAAGTAGACGCGACAAGCCGGCAGGTTATTGCCGCGCAGGGATACGGGGGTTATTTTACCCACGGTACCGGACATGGGGTGGGGATTGAGATCCACGAAAACCCGTACAATAATCAAACCTCTTCGTATATACTCAAAGAGGGAAATGTGGTTACCGTAGAGCCGGGTATTTATTTGCCGGGCAAATACGGGGTGCGTTTGGAAGACACGGTAGTTGTAACCAAAACCGGTGCGAAGATTTTAACTAAAAAATAATATGACTTCAAACTTAGGCGCTTTGCGCATGCGAGAGCTGCGCCGCACATTAAAACAAGCCGAACTGAACGGTTACGTAACTACGGACCGGTTGGAACAGCGTTATTTGTCCGGCGTGGATCTGTCTGACGGAGAAGCGGTATTTTTGATTACGCCGGCGCAAGCGTATTGTGTGACTAAAAAACTGATTGTTGCTAAAATGGCTCCGGCCGCTTCATTTATAAAAACAGTGGATGTGCCGTTTGGTGCCATGGTGGACGGAGCACTTAAGTTAATCCGGCAAAAAAAACTCAAGCGCGTTGCTTTTGATCCGGCCAAAGTTGGATTTGAGACGGGGGAATTATTTTTAAAACATAAGCTGGTACGTACGGCCAGTCTGGTTGGGGACATGCGTATGCAAAAGTACGCTGATGAGCTGGCCTGCTTAAAGAAAGCCTGCCAAATCGCCTCGGAGGCATTTGCCGAGGTAAAACCTCAAATTAAGACCGGTATGACCGAAGAACAGGTACGCAGGTTAATGGTCATAGCGATGACCAAACGCGGGGCAGAGTCCATTCCGTTTAATATCGTGTGTTTTGGCGAGAACACGGCCGATGCCCATCATACGCCTTCTAAAACACGTAAACTTAAGAAGAGCGAAGCCGTGCTCATGGATTTTGGCTGTTTTTATGAGGGGTATACCTCCGATATGACGCGCAGCTGGTGGCACGGCGCAAAAGAACCGACTGCGTATACTAAGATTTGGAACATTGTAGAGTCGGCCCGTCAGGCAGGAGTCAAGGCCTTGCGTGCGGGTGTAAGCGCGGGGGCTGTTGATAAGGCTGCGCGCGACGTAATTGAACAGGCCGGATACGGAAAAGAATTTTTCCATACGACCGGTCATGGTATCGGCCTTCAGGAACACGACCGCCCGATTTTGCGTGCGGGTTCGTCGGATATACTGGAGGAAAACTTTGTAGTAACCGTAGAGCCCGGTATCTATTTTGACGGGCGCTGGGGTATCCGTTTGGAAGACAGTTTTTTAGTTACCAAGACGGGTTCCAAAAAACTAACGCAATAAGTAAATTAAGGGCGGGCAACTGCCCGGTAAACAGAGGTAAAATATGTTAAGCACAACTGAATTTCGCGAAGGACTGATTTTCCAAGATGAGAATGGTCAACTGGTAGAAATTATTGAATTTCAACATCACCGTAAATCCCAAGCTCGTGCGGTCGTGCGCGTAAAACTGCGCAATATCAACACGGGTGCCATGATTGAAACGGCGTATCGTCCCGAAGATAAATTTACGGAAGTCGAAGTAGAAAAACGTCCGTTCCAATACTTATATACCACCGGTGATATGGCCACGTTTATGAACAGCGACACCTATGACCAAATTGAAGTACCTACTTCCAAGCTCGGTGAACTGACTAAATACTTAAAAGACAATATGGATGCCACCGGCATTTATATTAATGATCAGCTCTTTAACGTGGAACTTCCGATTAAAGTGCCACTTAAAATCGCTTCTACCGTACCCGGTGTTAAAGGTGATACCGTGGCCAATACGACCAAAGAAGCTACGTTGGAAACGGGTGCTGTTATTAAAGTGCCGTTGTTTATCAACGAGGGTGATACCGTCCTCGTAGATACCCGCACCGGTAACTACGTAGAACGCGTAGCCTCTTAAGCTTAACATAAAATATTGACCGGGCGGATACCATGTATCCGCTCGGGGACGTACATAACGGTTGGGACATATACGCTATACCTTACTTATGAAATGTATACATGCTAAAACAGGGCGAGTATTGGCAGAAGACGTAGAAATCGCCAATACATTTTGGAAACGACTCAAAGGGCTTATGCTGCGCAGTCAGTTACCTGTCGGCAGAGCATTACTCTTAGATCCCTGTCCGCAAATCCACACCTGTTTTATGCGTTTTGCAATTGATGTTGTATTTTTGGATGCAAGTAACCGCGTGGTAGCGGTACTAGAAAACCTAAAACCCTGGCGCATGAGTAAATTTTACACCTCTTCCCGGCGTACGTTGGAGTTGCCCGGAGGAACCTTACAAAACTGCATATGCGCAGGGGATGAACTGAGTTTTAACTGATTATTAAGGAATAAATACATGAAAAAAATCATATTGGCTGTAACTTTGCTTGTGTGTGCTACGGGCGTTTTTGCCCGTAATATTTGGGATGATTTTTCCCAAAACGTAACCCAAAATAACGTGCGTGCATTTACCAAAGATTTAGGCGGCCTGATCGGTTCGGGTACCTATACCACGGGTCGTGTCCTCGGGTGGGGGGGCTTTCAAATCGGACCGCGCGGCAGCATGATTTTTAAGATGAGCAAAGGAAAAGGCAACAATGAAGCAGAAAAAAACCATACTGCTTTGGGAGACCGCGATGAAGTGGGCGAAGTTTTTTACCCGTGGTTACAGGCCGATATCGGACTGCCCTTTCGCATTGACGGATTTATTCGGGCCAGCAGTTATCAGGGGATGACCATTGCCGGCGGCGGGCTTCGTTGGGGGATTACACAGCCCAATGAGATGCTCGGTTCCCTGCAGCCGATGCTTGTGATAGCCGCCCACAGTGCCAGTGCACGTGATTTTTCGGCTTCACACTACAACGCCAGTTTGGTGCTTTCCATGAAGATTAAGTACTTTGTGCCCTATATTGGCGGTGGGGTAGATTATACAACCTTGCATATTAATTCCGTGGCCGCTTCTGTACTGGCCGGTGAAAACGAATATGCGGCTACCGCACGCGGTACGGTGGGTATGAACTTTAAATTGCCGTCGTATTTGGATTTGAGTTTGGCAGCTAACTATGCCTATTATGGACTAGGTGCCGAAGCGTCGTTGTCTGTGCGGTTTTAAGTAAATTTATTAGTTAAATGTCATCTGAGAAAGGCCAGGGAATCCCTGGCCTTTTCTTTGGAAAGTGTACTGAAATTCCTAGCTGTATGACTACAGTAACTTATCGTTTAGTTCAATAAGTAATAGGGACCCCCCTGATAGCCTTTGGGATCCCAAGGGCCCATGCTTTTACAGATATTGAGCGCTATCTCATTTTTAGTACCGGCGGCAATACACCATTGTTTTCCTTTAAACGCAGGATGGGACGTGTGAAGCATTACAAATTCTAAAGTGGGTAGGTTGTTATCGTCAATGTTGGCCGCACAGCTAGCATTTGAACAGGCATATGAATATTTATCAGTAAATAATGGCCTATTTCCCCAGGCAGTACTTAGACTGCTATCCATATTTATATCTAACTTTTCAATATCTGTAGCATATTCTCCATTTGCCAAGAAATAAACTTCTTGAGCTTCTGTAATTGCTTTTAGCATGGTTACTGCTTCTGCAGTACGTGATTTATATACTGCTTTTCGATATTGTGGAAGTGCCACAGTAGCAAGGATGCCGATAATCAGCACAACAACGAGTAGCTCTATGAGTGTAAATGCGTGTATATTTTTCATAATATTCTCCTGATTTATCTATGAGGTATATATAAAATGACGGCTGCTATATCGGGTGTTCAGAGCGAAACCAAATATAACAGCCGTAGTCTCCCAGTTCTACTGATAGCAGAAATGGGAAACATTTGGTACATAAAGGTGGCCGCCTTTATGTACCTAAATCGGCTATTTTTGACGCTCTGAACACTTCCTGAGGAAGTTTCCCGTATTCTATATACGGTCCAAAAATAGATAAAATTTTATTTTTACTACTTTTATATTTTACATAATTTTTATAAAATTACAATTTTATTTTCAATCTTTTTGATAAAGATACAATGAGTTTAGAAATTAATAATTTTCATTTAGCGCAACTCGAGCAAAATTTTGCTTGACGCGTTTTTTTTTTTTGATATTCTGTCCTTATAAAGAAACACATATAAGGAGAGAATTATGGTTCAACATAAACAGGCATTTACGCTCATCGAGCTCTTGGTCGTTGTCTTAATAATAGGAATATTAGCGGCAGTGGCCGTGCCACAATATAAGTTAGCAGTGGATAAGAGTAGATTGAGCACATTGTATTCTTTGGCAACTTCAATTCGTGAAGCAGAAGAATTATATTATCTTGCCAACGGTACATATATAGATGAGTTGTCGGCATTAGATATTGGTTTTGACTCTTGTGAGGTAGAAAAGGATCAAATCTTGACTTGTTCCCATGGTGCAGTAGATAATATGCCCACTATTGACAAAGAACCAATGGTAAACATTTGGTATCCACAAAATTATAATACGCGTGATATTATTCTCCGATTTTATTTTACTCATTCAGATAAACCTAATAAAATAGCATGTATTCCAGTTACGGAGTATGGAGCTAAACTATGTGGGGTATTGCCTTTTGCAGAGGTAGAAGAATTGTAAGTATATAGTATCTGTAAAATTACTTTGGGAATCATCTAAATGTAAGTTTAAGGCCTTTCCTGTAAAATAGTATAATATACTAAACCCCTCAAATTTTAGGTTTGGAGTAGTTGTATGATTAAACAAGGTAAATGTTTTTTTACGTCAGAATCCGTTTCTGCGGGACATCCCGATAAGGTCTGTGATCAAATTTCTGATGCTATTTTAGATGAAATTTTAAAGAAAGACAAAACCGCTCGCGTTGCGTGTGAGACTTATATTACTCGCGGTTTAGTGATTATTGGCGGTGAAATCACGACTCGTACGTGGGTAGACGTCGAACAGATTGCCCGGAACGTAATTAAGGACATTGGCTATGATGAGGCCAAATGGGGGTTTAACTATAAGACATGTGCGGTTGTCAATGTGATTGGCAAACAATCCCCGGATATCAGTCAGGGGGTCGATGTGGGGGGAGCCGGAGACCAGGGTCTGATGGTAGGATATGCTGTCAATGAAACGCCCGAATATATGCCGCTTACTCTGGTGCTTTCTCATCAGATTTTGAAAAAATTAGATACCGTACGTCGTACCAAACAATTGCCTTATTTGGGACCGGATGCCAAGAGCCAGGTAACCGTTGAATACCAAGACGGTAAACCGGTGCGCGTGGATACGGTGGTTCTCTCTACGCAGCACACAGAAGACATTTTAGATAAATCCGGTGAGAAAATTACCGATAAATCCAAAAAAGAAATTATTGCCGCTGCCATTACCCCGGTGGTAGGTAAGTGGATGGATAAAGATACTAAAATTTACATTAACCCTACGGGAAAATTTGTTATTGGCGGTCCGCAGTCTGACACAGGACTGACCGGTCGCAAAATTATTGTAGACACATACGGCGGTCGTTGCCCGCACGGTGGAGGGGCTTTCTCGGGAAAAGATCCGACTAAGGTAGACCGCTCTGCGGCGTATATGGCACGTTATATTGCCAAGAATATTGTAGCTGCTAAGTTGGCTCACGAATGCACGGTGCAACTTGCTTATGCTATCGGACGCGACGAGCCGGTTGGTTTTTATGTGGACACGGATGGAACGGGAGTATTGCCCGATGAAAAACTGGCGCAAATTGCTCGTAAGGTGTTCCCGTTAACACCGCGCGGTATTATTGAGTATTTTAAGCTGCGTACCCCTATTTATGCCAAAACAGCTGCTTTTGGTCATTTTGGCCGTAAAGATTTCCCCTGGGAAAAAACCGATAAAGTAGCCGCACTTAAAGCGGCTGCCAAATAAGGAGAAACCCATGAAAAAGGTTTGTTTGGTCCTGACAAATGGTTTTGAAGAAGTAGAGGCAATTGGTACGTTTGCCATTTTGCGACGAAGCGGACTTATGGTAGATATTTACTCGCTTACCGAGGGAAATGCTACCGGTCGTTTTGGTTTGACCTGCACGGAATTAAAACCTTTTTCTCAGTTAGACGCTTCACAATATGACGCGTTGGTTTTGCCCGGCGGTCCTCAATATGCCGAGCTTGAAAAGCATGCAGGAGTGCAGTCCTTAATTAGGAGATTTATTACCCCTGATAAAGTAGTGGCAGCGATTTGTGCCAGTCCTACGATTTTGGGGCATGCCGGTTACTTAAAGGGTAAAAAATATACCTGTTTTACTTCTATGAATGAAGACTTTGGCGGTCAATTTACTGACCAATATGTTGTCGTAGACGGTAATATTATTACCGGTCAATCGGCGGCGGCCAGTATTGACTTTGGGTTTGCCATTGTAGAAAAACTCCTCGGCCAAGAGAAAGCCGAGGAAGTAAAACAAAGCATTTATTACAAGAAGTAAACACTATAATAAAATAGTATACAACAGATAAAATAGATCTTTATCTCGGCTTATAAATTTATCCAATAAAATTTGTTGCTTCCAGTTTTAGCTTCTCCGCCATAGGATTTACATAAATTAATACTACGGGTAGATGTTTCATCGTTTACATAACAGTACGGACGTCCTCTACCGGCTCGTGCATCTTGATGTAATCTCCATTCAGGCAGATGATCCAAGAACATTTCTATATTAAAATCTAATGCCCCATCACTGCTGCGTAAACGGGCTGCCACGGTAGTATTTCCTCCGTTAGCACATCGTAAAAAAATAGTTACATTTCCCTTATTAATTTCTATTTCATCCAATTCAGTCAAAGGATTTGTGCCCTCTTCATCTTCTACATTAGTTTTTTTGGATCCAGATGGGAAATCAGCTCCTAATTCTTCACAACTTGGAGCATATTCTCCATGGGCCAAATAATATATTTCTTGTTGCATTTTAATATTTTTGACTAATACAAAAAGCTCTGAAGCTCTACTTTTATCTACGGCTTTCTGATATTGTGGTACTGCTACTGCTGCCAGTATCCCTATTATCAGTACAACAACTAATAATTCAATGAGCGTAAAACCCCGTCGGGTGTCTTGGTATTTCATAAATGTTCTCCTTACAATATTTATTTTCTGCTCGGAGGATACGAAAGACGGCCAGTATACTTAGCGTCATCAGAGTCGCCTCATATACCAGCCGTAGTTTGCCACAAAGTGGCAAACACTCGGCACGCTCGGGTGGCCGCCCTTGTGTGCCTAAATCGGCTGTTTTTGACTCTGATGAGTACTATTATTAGTACACGCTATGCCTATTGCATAACCCCAAAAACAGATAAATTGTACTTATAGTATAGCAGATACGACTGGATTTTACCAGTCCTTTTTGAAGGAAAACTATTCAGTTTTAATGATCTGGAGAAAATTATTTGGTTGGAGTTGTTGTGTTTTGCGAAGTAAGCGGCAGTAAATCCTGCCCATAAGCAAAATCAAAGACTACGCCAGCGACAAATTCTAATTGATGATAGAAATCTTGTTCACGGATGTGTTCATCAGCCGCATGTGCTGTGTTACCTTCCACAATAGCCATATCCGGTCCGAGTCCGTAGGTAATCACACCCAGCTTGCGTAAAAATTCGTTATCTCCCGAGGCCGGACTTAATCCGGGTACGGTAATAGCACCCGGTGCCAGTTTCTGAGCAGTTACTTTGATAGAGGCAAATAACGGATCAGTTCCGTCCATAGCGGTCGGAGTCGGGGTTTGAGGACGTTCCAGTACTTCGAGTACGATATGATCATCGTCCTCAAAAAGAGCTTGCAGTTGCGCAAAAAATGCATCCGGGTCGGTATCCGGTAGCAAACGTACATTAAGTATAGCACTTGCCGAAGCACTGGTGGATCCAGGATCAGTTGGAGAAGAAATTTGTGTAGGTGTAATTATATCTTTGAGCTGTGTTTTGAAGAAGGGATCCTGTGCCATGAGTTCCGCCGCAGTTTGCCGGTTTTTCGGATTTTCGTCAAAAAGCAGCATTTGAATGGTGGTTTTCCCGTCCTCATCTTGCAGCGGTAAAATAGCGGTAAGTAAGGTGCGTGCTGGAGCCGTAACGCGTGCTGGCGGATTAAAATTTTCTAGTTTGGACAATGCCTGTGAGAGATTATATACTGCATTGTTTTCCTGAGGGATGGAAGTATGTCCCTCGTTGCCTAGCGCCGTGATTTTGATATCCATGTATAGTTTTGTAGCCGCTTCTGCAAATACGATATCGGTCCCATTGGTATCCTTAATAATGCCTCCGCCCTCGTTAAGGGCATATCCGGGTTTAATTTTGTCCCAATGCGTATTGCCTAGCCATAACAGTCCCGGTTCACTGCCGGTTTCTTCGCCGGAGGTAGCAAGGAAAATAATATCGCGTACCGGTTTTTGCTCCTGCTTGGCAAGCCACGTAAAAAGTGTCAAATAAACAGCAGTATAATTTTTTGCATCTGTGGTTCCCAAACCATAAATATTGCCATCTTTTAAAGTGGCCTTAAAAGGAGGAAATGTCCAGCCTTGTTGCGCATTGGCCGTATCTAAATGAGAAATCAGTAAAAGCGGTTTTTGTTGCGGGTCGGTTCCCTTAATGCGAGCCATTAAGTTGGCACGTCCCTTTCGAGGAATAAAAATGTCCCAGTCTATTTTTTGTTCATTTAATTGTTTATAGATATAACGTGCCGCCGCGATTTCATCCGGGTGAGAAGCGGAAGTATCAATACCAACTAAATTAATTAAGTGTTTTTTTGCAGTTTGATTGAGTTCGTTCCACGCAGTGGTTTCTTGTGCAAAAATCGGGAACGCACATGCACAGAACAGAAGTAGAATGAGCCATCTATTGTTCATAGTGAAATAAAACCGGGGCTCCCGGAACTACCTGATGTTTGGCGGCCGTTTTTCCGGCTAATTCCAGTACGTATTTCCCGTAACCAAACGCATAAGCTACTTCTTCATCTGGCGTGTAGGTATAGGAATGAGGTACTTCAGCTGCCACACTGGTAACAATCTGATGGGAGCTGATAAATACCATATCTAAGTCAATCAGCGTATTTTTCATCCAAAATGCCTGTTCTTGATCTTTATTAAATACGAAAAGCATTCCCTGGTCTTCCGGCAGATTTTTCACAAACATGAGTCCCCGTTCTTGTTTAGAGGGAGTATCTGCGATTAATGCATGTACTACAAATCCATCAGGTAAAGTAATCGGGATGGATTGGTAGCTTTGACAAGCCGTTAAACCTAGTAGAGATGCTAATAACAATAGGCATTTTTTCATATATAAAAGTATAGCAAATCCGTCACTAAGTTTGTTTCGTGAAAATCGTTCTTCCAAGAGATTTACTAACGGGGTTTTTGTGTTTGAAAGTAGAGTGTACCGCCCAACTAAGCTCGGGTTTGGAAAGTTCAAATGTAAACAAAACAGTAAGAAAACTCCAAATATAATGGATGGCCGGGCAATGACCGACTATCCATTATAAATAGAAAAGGAGGTCATTAAGATGAGTAATGACACAGAAAGTTTAGCACATGTGAAGTGAAACTACAAGTATGTTACGAATTAATTATGTTCGTTGGTTTTGATGCGTGAGCCGGAGAACTTTTTATTACCTGTCAGTTACTAATATAATTACATGTAGGTTATTGTGTTCGTCGTTAAATTGCTATAATATAATTATGTCAGAACCCATACTTCAAGTGCAGGATTTGCGTCTTGGTTTTGCAACCGATTCAGGATCGGTGCCCGTGTTGCACGGACTTTCGTATACACTTGAAAAAGGCAAGGTGTTAGCCGTTGTGGGGGAGTCTGGAAGCGGTAAAACGGTACATGCTTTATCACTGCTAAAACTATTACCACCCAATGCCCGTATAGAGGGAGGCAAAATTATATATCAGGGTAAAAATTTGCTGACGATGAAAGAGTCTTCTCTGCGTCACATCCGGGGCAAAAAAATTGCCATGATTTTTCAGGATCCCGGTTCCAGTTTAAACCCGGTACTGACCATTGGCGAGCAGCTCTGTGAAACCTTACACGCCCACCAAAAGATATCTAAGACAGCCTCTCGTAAAAGAGCAGTAGAATTATTAACCCAAGTAGGAATTACAGACGCCGAAAAACGCCTGAACGATTACCCGTTTCAGTTTTCGGGGGGGATGTGTCAACGGGTCATGATTGCCATGGCGTTAGCTTTGTCTCCCGATATTTTGATTGCCGATGAGCCGACTACGGCGCTGGATGTGACGATTCAGGCACAGATTTTAACTCTTATTAAAAACCTGCAAAAACAAAACGGGATGTCTGTCATCTTTATTACCCATAATTTGGCAGTAGCCGCTCAAATTGCCGATGAAGTACTTGTACTGTATGCAGGCCAATGCATGGAACAGGCTCCGGCGGCGCAACTTTTTAGCCGTCCGTTACATCCCTATACACAGGGGTTACTGGGATCCTTGGCCAGTGTCCGACAAAAAACAGATAAACTATCCGTCATAGCAGGTAATCCGCCCCGTCCCGGGGATAAAACGGAAGGATGTCCGTTTGCCGCGCGTTGCCCGAAAGCTTTTGAAAAATGTTATAAAGCGTGTCCTCCCTTGTATGAACAAGCAGGTCGTTCTACGCGCTGTTATTTGCAGGAGGGAAAATGACAAACGCGATTGTCGTGAAGCAGCTTTATAAAACCTACGAACATAAACCCTGGTTGGGTACGAAGACACAAAAAGAGGTGCTTCAGGGTATTGATTTAACATTACCTCGGGGGAAAGTGCTAGGACTTGTCGGTGAATCCGGCTGCGGCAAAAGTACACTTTGTAAAGTTATTTTGGGGATTGAACCGGCTACGTCAGGTACCGTTTTAATTAACGGGCAAAATACGTCCGGTTTATCTGTCAGGCAATGGAGAGTGATGCGCCGGCAGATGCAGGTTGTATTTCAAGATCCGTATGCCAGTCTGGATCCTCGGTTTTCCGTGCGGAAACTGCTTAGTGAACCCTTGGATATTCACGGACTGTATGCGCATAAACAAGATCGTGAAGAGTATCTGCGTGAACTGCTTCGGGCGGTACAACTGGATGCAGCCTTTTTGGATCGTTACCCGCATGAGTTTTCCGGGGGGCAGCGTCAACGCATTGCCATTGCACGGGCACTGGCATTAAATCCGCAAATTTTGATTGCCGACGAGCCGGTATCGGCACTGGATGTATCCGTGCAGGCGCAAATTTTAAACTTACTTAAAGAAATTCAGCGTCAGCGTAACTTGTCGATATTATTTGTAACCCATGATTTTGCCGTAGCGCGGTTTTTGTGTGATGATATTGCGGTTATGCAAAACGGCCAAATCGTGGAATACACGACGGCAGAAACTCTGTTTGAGCATCCGCAGGCAGCGTATACTAAAAAACTGTTGGCTGCCGTGCCGAGCGTGGAGGGACGTTAACTATGGGACGCTTTATGTTACGTCGGTTATGTTTATTGCCGCTCGTGGTGTTAGGGGTAACTTTTTTGTTGTTCTTTTTAACCCA
The DNA here is from genome assembly GCA_017475405.1 of Elusimicrobiaceae bacterium. Lineage (GTDB taxonomy): Bacteria > Elusimicrobiota > Elusimicrobia > Elusimicrobiales > Elusimicrobiaceae > Avelusimicrobium. The sequence continues at coordinate 11,325 of JAFVFN010000012.1, read as the reverse complement.
ACGGTTAAGTCCCGAAATGCGTGCCTCTTTGTACGTAAAAGATCCCCGTCAAATGGGAGCATTGGAAGAAGTGATTCGGCAGTACGGACTGCGTGATAACGTGTTTAAACAGTACGGGCGTTGGCTGGGCAATGTGGTGCATGGGGATTTGGGATACAGTCCCAGTGCCAATATGCCAGTTGCACAGGCTCTTAAACAGTATTTGCCGGCCACGATTCAACTGGCGCTGGTCACGATGCTTCTAGTTGTATTTTTCGGTGTCTGGTTCGGGGCCGCATCTGCCGTGCATAAAGACAAATGGCAGGATATCGTGGCCCGGTTTATTTCTGTAGGCGGGTTTTCGTTGCCTATTTTTGTATTGGGTCTTATTTTACTTATGGTTTTTTACGGCAAACTGCATTGGTTCGCACCCGGGGGATATTCTATACAAACGGACATTATTATCCACTCTTCGGCTTTTAAAACCTATACGGGGTTTTTGCTACTGGACAGTTTGTTAAACGGCCAATGGCGGGTATTTGGGGATGTGTTGTCTCATTTGGTATTACCGGCACTCACGCTGTGTATCGGTTCGTTTGCCCTGATGGTGCGGGTAATGCGCTCTTCCATGTTGGAAGAATTAAATAAAGACTATGTGCGTACTGCGCGCGCCAAGGGACTGCGCGAGTCACAAATTATCTATAAACATGCCGGCAAAAATGCCATTATACCGGTAATTACACTGGCAGGGATCCAGTTTATCCGGCTCTTAGGGGGTACGGTAATCGTGGAGACCATTTTTGACTATCCGGGGATCGGGCGGTTTGGGGTATTGGCCGCGCAGCAGTTGGATATTGCCGGGATTTTAGGGTTTTCACTCATGGTAGCGGTGTTGTTTGTGGTCGGCAATTTACTGTCGGATATCTTATATACGGCCGCAGATCCGCGGATCCGTTTGGAGTAACCGATGAATAAACGTCTGTTCAAACGTATTTATAAAAATAAAACCTCGCTGTGTGGGTTACTATTAGTGACACTGTTTGCCCTGATTGCGTTACTGGCTCCCGTATTGGCACCGACCCAAAATGCACATAATCCTTACCAGTTGCCGCAAGCTAGTTATCAAATTGAGCCGCAGGCTCCCAGTACGCAGCATTGGTTCGGTACGACGGAACAACAGTATGATTTGTATTATGGGGTAGTCTGGGGAACACGGCTTGCTTTTAAGATCGGTATCAGTGTTACGTTGTTTGCGTTTTTAATCGGCCTTTGTGTGGGGGGAACGGCCTCCTACTTCGGAGGCAAGGTGGATGAGACGTTAATGCGTCTGACAGATATCGTTTTTGCGGTGCCTTCGCTTGTGCTGGCCATGGTGATTGCCGCCATGCTGGGACCGGATATTAAAAATATGATGATTGCCTTGACAGCCGTGGCATGGCCCAGTTATGCCCGGTTGGTACGCGGGGATATTTTATCGGTCAAGCAGCGTGATTACGTGACGGCTGCGCGTACCCTGGGGGCCGGCGGCGGACGTATTTTTTGGAGACACATTGTACCCAATGCGATCTACCCGTCCGTGGTGGTAGCCAGTTTGGATATCGGGTACGTGGTATTGACGGCAGCTTCTCTGTCTTTTTTGGGACTGGGGGCTCAACCCGGTACGGCTGATTGGGGACAACTTATTGCCATGGCACGTAACTGGGTGTTGGGAACACCGGGACATCCGCTGGCGTATTGGTATACGGTGGTGGCACCGGGCGGAGCGATTTTTTTGTTTGTATTGGGTTGGAACTTGCTGGGAGATGCTTTCCGGGATATCCTGGATCCGCGGCAAGGTTGATGATATAATGCTACAATATAACTATACTCGTTTTTGAGAGGTGCGTATGATTCGCCGTAAAGATTTATATACTTCTTTGGCTGACAGTGCGTTTCGGTTCCCAAATAAAGTGGCACTGACCGAAGCCGGTACGGGGAAAAAGGTTTCTTATCATGAACTTTTAATGCAGGTGGACCGTGCAGCCGATATGTTTTTTGAGCACGGAATTGGCAAAGGAGACCGTGTTGCCATTGTTCACCGCAATGCCATTGATACGGTCGTAGCCAACTACGGACTGTATAAGTTAGGGGCCGTTTCCATACCCATGAACTTTATGGTGACCAAGCCCGAAGAAATTGAATATATCTTAAATAACGCAGGTGCCAAGGCGGTGGTTACCCAAGCCGAATTTATTCGCCATTATGTCAAATGTCTGCCGAATATGCCCACCGTGCAAACGATTTTTACGACCGATGAAATCCCTTCCTCGGCTGCAGATTGTGCGCAGGTAAAATTGTTTTGGGACGAAGTTAATAAGTCCACCTATCACGATGAAACGGCTTCTGCTCAGGCAGGGCTTGAAGATTTAGCGTTTATCTTATATACGTCCGGTACCACGGGACTTCCCAAAGGGGCCATGATTACGCACGGTAATTTGGCGGCCAATGTGATTTCCTGTGCGCAGATATTTAAAATTACCGATGACGATTGCTTTTTATGTTTGTTGCCGATGTTCCACTCATTTGCCTGGACGACGTGTGTGGTCATTCCCTTATACCTCAATTTAAAAGTAGTTGTGGTGGCCAATGTCATGCCGGCCAGCAAATGGCTGGGGGCCATGGGTACCGAAAAAGTAACCCTGGTACTGGCCGTTCCGCAAATCTATGCAGTGCTTTCCAAAGAGGCCAAGGGTCTTAAACAATTGTATTTACGGTTCTGGCCATTTAAAAATGTACGTTTCGGTATATCGGGAGCGGCACCGCTTACCCAGGAAATCAAGGACCGATTTGAAGCCAAGTTCGGGGTACCGATCTTGGAAGGGTACGGGCTGACAGAAACCAGCCCCGTGGTCAGCGTCAATACAGAAGAATTGCAAAAAATCAAATCTGTAGGCCCGGCCATCCCGGCGGTCAGTACACTGGTAGTTGATGATAATGGTAACGAAGTGCCTCGTAACACGGAGGGGGAGTTATGCGTCAAAGGTCCGAACCTGTTTAAAGGTTACTGGGGCAATGAGAAAGCTACTCACGAAGCGTTTACGGAAGATGGTTGGTTTAAAACCGGCGATATTGTGGAAGTAGATGATGACGGGTTTATCTTTATTAAAGACCGCAAAAAAGACATGATTATTATCAAGGGTCTTAAAGTGTTTTCGGCGCAGGTGGAAGCCATTATTTGTGAACACCCGGCGATTGAAGAATGCGCGATTATCGGGGTACCGGACGGTCGCGGCGGTGAGTTTGTCAAACTGTATGCGGTTAAAAAAGAGGGCGCGGAAGTATCGGACGCCGAATTTAGAAAGTTTTTAAAACTCCACTTGGATAATTATAAACGGCCGCGTGATTTTGAGTTCGTGGAAGCGCTTCCAAAAAATGCGCTGCGTAAAGTGCTTAAACGCGAGCTTCGAAAAGATGCCGTAGAAAAACTCAAAAAAGCCGTTGCCGCCGGCGCAGCCGCCGTAGCGGAGGAATAACGTGGAGAAACTGTCCCAGATTTTGGCTGAAGTCATCCCTGACGGACATTATGTCGGGGGGATTGTACGCAGCAGTTTGCTCAAAAAACAGTCAGGTGATATTGATATCACGTTGCCTGCCGAGCGGGTACAACCTGCCGCACAAACCTTGGCCAAACGCTTAAAGGCCGCCGCTTTTGAAATGGACCCGGAACTGGGCGTATGGCGGCTGGTTACTCACCAGGATAAAATCCAAATTGATTTAACAGCCTATCAGGGCAAAGATTTAACCGCCGACTTAAAACGGAGGGATTTTACGTTTAATTCCTTGGCGTATCCGGTGGCGGCTAAACCAGAGATTGTGATTACGCCGCGTGAAAATGATACGGCGCATATCTTATTAAAACGTTTGCGCCGTGACAAAATTGTAGATAAAACGGGCGGACTGGTGGATTTAAAGAAGAAACTGATTCGACTAAACGGCAAGGAGCGCTTTGTGGAAGATCCCCTGCGTATGTTGCGGGCATTTCGCTGCGCTGCAGAACTCAAATTTACCATTGCACCCTCCGTGTTGGATCAAATTAAAAAAGATAAGGCATTGATTTCCCAACCGGCCGGAGAACGCATTAAAGAAGAACTGGACCGATTGCTTGCTGTACCCAATAAAACCTACACATATTTAGTACAGATGGATCAATGTGGGTTGTTAACGGCGCTGTTCCCGCGACTGGAAGATCAACGTGGCTGTGCGGAAGTGTATTATGGAAAAGGCGGCGTTATCAAGCATACGCTGTTGGTTTGCAAACGAATGGATTATCTGCTGGAGCATTTGGATAAAGTGTTCCCGGCCTATGCCGCGCAGTTAAGTGCTTTTTGCACGCGTAAATCGCTTTATAAACTTGCAGCGCTGCTGCATGATATTGCCAAACCGGTCACGGCTAAAATCAAAAAAGGACGGTTGCGGTTTTTTTACCACGAGCAGGTAGGCGCCAATATGGCTCAAAAAACGTTGGAGCATTTCCACTACAGTAAGGCAGATATCCGCTTGGTTTATGCAATGATCTTTGAGCACTTAAGACCCTCTAATTTGGCCAGCAACGATGTGATTACACAGCGCGGCATTTACCACTTTTTTCGGGATTTGGGCGAGGCAGCTATCCCCTTGTTGTTTTTATGTTGGTCGGATTATACCAGTTATGTGTCAGACGCGCAGCTAAGACGTATTTTACCGAAAAGCGACGCACGTATGATGACGCTTGTACAGGCCGAGCGGATGGGTAATCTGGGTAAAACCCTGCGTCATCTGCAGCTTGTGATGTTTATGCTGCGGCAGTTTTTTGACAAGCCGGCCAGCGTCAAACCCGTGAAAGTGATTACAGGGCTAGATGTCATGCAGTCTTTAAAACTAAAGCCCGGCCCGCAGGTGGGCGCCGTCTTGGAGGCTGTCGCGGAGGCGCAGGTAGAGGGGACAGTGCAAACACGCCAAGACGCTCTTAAATTTATTCAGACATTAGATGTATCCGCTTTACCTGTTAAGTAAAAAACCGGTCTTTAAAAGACCGGTTTTTTTGATAGTGGGTTCAACTAAATTATCGGCAGTCCGAGCCGAATCGGCAGGCAGCTTCTACAAAGTCCGTTGTCAACACTCCCGCCGGCGTACTGCGAGTCGCTTTAAAGACCGATTTTTGTAACTGTTGCCAGTCTTCATCAGATTGGGTATTGCGTTTTACCATAACGACCACGTAAAATACATCATCACCGGATTGAATATATCGCATAACAGCGTAGGTGGATTTGTTCCCGCCGGAGAGGATTTGATCGTTGGGGTTACGGGTATCATACGTATAGGCCTTGGAGTCTTCTAAATTGCCTATTTCATCTGCACAAGTGGTATCCGGTATTTTGCTGATGAGGATCACGTCCGTATTCGGATCATCTGTGTCCAAATCAGTTATACTTCTTCCTTCGGGCAGGTAGGCATTTGTCCACGTTCCGTCATCCTCTTCACTCAGAATCAACGTGTATGGTGTTCCTAATAAGTTGAGTACCAACTGATCAGTTGGATCGCGGGTAATAACAGGTGCAGGCTGTTGCTTTTTAGAAGCTTTCGTGACGGCACGTTCCACACGAGTATTGAGCGTATTGGCCTGGGCCATAGCCGGCAGTAAGCAACTGCAAAGAATTAATATTAGTAATTTTTTCATATATTCTCTCCTGTAGGGGATTTGCTTATATGGATAGTATAGAGGTTTTGGCGCAGAAAACAAGGAGCCGTTGGACCCACGTGGGGCTGGGTCTTAGGGCCTAGGTGGACTAAAAATAAATTGTCTATTACGTGAAATTTTGCTACAATAAATTACGAATTAGTGTTGCGGGCGTGGTTCAATGGTAGAATGGAAGCTTCCCAAGCTTTAGACGAGGGTTCGATTCCCTTCGCCCGCTTTTTAACAGGACATCCTATGCAAACCAATCCCCAAGAACTTGAAACGAAAACGTCTTCTAATAAAGACATGTGGTTGTTTTTGATTATACTGGACGTGATTTTTTTATGCGTCTTTGGTTTTTTTCTTTATAAATATTTTTCTGCACGGGTAGTCAACCCTGCTCCTGTCGCTGCGGTTTTGGAAACCGAAACGGTAGATGCGCTTCCGGAAATTGCAGACGGCGAAGTGGTGAGCGTAACGGAAACCGCCGTAGTGGAAACCCCAACTCCAGTCCAACCTGCTGCTCCCAAAGAGGAAGTAAAACCGGCTGTGCAGCCCGAAAAACAAGCTGTTCCTGTTATACCGACTGTTTCAACGCCGGCTCAAACAACAACTGCTGCCAAAGAAAGTGTTGTGGTATCGACTGTACCTAACAGTAAATACCGCCGTGTAACATTTAAGTGGTTTGGTGAAGGCAATAAAGTGTCCATTGTCAGCGGATTTACCATGTCTAAGCCGCAGGCATTGAAAAAAGTCGGAGACCATTGGGAAACGACTTTATCTATTGCCCCCGGTACATATAAGTTCTTATACATCGTGGATGGTAAAAATACACGCGATCCGTACTCCGATGAGAAAGATGGACGTTCGGTAGTAGTGATTAAATAAATCTGTGTTTTTTTGATGAAGCTTCCTCTTTTTAAGAAGAGGAAGCTTTTTTACATGCCTAAACTACTACATACTCTGGCACCCAAAGCATATTTGGTACTCGAACTACATATGCGTCTTCCGGCCTGGCTGGGATTCTGTTTATAAGCCGTTAGACGAAAAGTAATGTGTACGGTTCGGTTGGCAAGACAATCTTCATAATTGTGCGTGTCATCTGGACAATAATTTAGATTAATCATGCCGTATTGCGAAGAACCTGTGAATAACGTAAAGTAGTTGGCACACTTATAGACAGGACCGTCTTCTCTTGGATTGTCGATTGAACTGCAATTTCCAGGTATTTCTACGTCTAATTCAGATATATTATCAGCATATTCTCCATGTGCTAAATAATAGACTTCCTGCGCTTGGGCTATACTTGCCATGAGTGGGAGCATTGCTCCGATGCGGGATTTTATTACGGCTACCTGATATTGTGGTAAGGCTACTGCCGCTAGGATTCCGATTATTAGTACAACAACGAGTAATTCAATGAGTGTAAACGCCGTGTTATCTGATTTCATAACTTCTCCTTATAATGTTGTAATCTGTTATGAACCCCATATAAAAACGGCCGCCATTATCGGGGCAGAGTAGCCCGCCCAATAATAACAGCCGTGGCCTATCGCACTAGTGCGATAAACACTTGGTACAACATAACTGGGTAATTAGTCCACTTATATTGCACCTATATCGGCTGTTTTTAGAGCTACTCTGCTTTAGAAATTCTAAACGCACCGTATTCTATAATACGGTTCCAAAAACAGATTAAATTTTAGTTTTTACTACCTTTCTATTATAACATAAATCCTAGAACATAGCATACAAAACCGGTGTATGTTAGAGGACATACACCGGTTGAGGTTACGACTAATTGCCCTAGGTTTCGGCTTCCATCGGGCAGCAGGAAATTTTAACAACTGACATTGCGTTTAATAATACTTCTGACAATCCCTTCCACGTGAAATGCCGTATTATCCGCCACAATGGGGTTATAGGCCGGGTTCTCGGATTGCAGGATAACATTTTGACCATCTTGTGTAAAACGTTTTACCATGACCTCGCCATTATTAACGCAAACCACTACGTCCTTGTTTTTGGGTTCATGGTTTTGTTCTACAATAAGCCAATCGTGCGGGGCAATTAAGCTTTGCATGGAATCACCTACTGCTTCTACCATAAACCCTTTACAGGCCGGGAAATAAATCATACTCGGGTCTACCGGCACCACGCGGGTGGGGGTACCATCTAAAATCGTCCCTTCCGGTCCGCATTTGGCCATACCATACATATTTAAATAGATTACGTTGCGCTCGGGATCTTTAAGCACAATATAATCGCGGGGGTTGGCAGGATTGCGCTTTAAGTAGCCTTTTTTTTCTAGTTGGGTAATATGGTGAAAGACCACGCTTTTGCTGCTTACATTTAAGCGGTCGGCCAGTTCTTCCATGGTTAACGGATCGGAAATATTGGCTTTTAAAATCTCTAATAACTCAATTTGTTTGGCATGTAAGGCTTTCATGTGCTAACTCCCCTGTTATTAATTTGTTCTATATATTGTTCTATAATTTTTTTATTAAAAAAGCAAGTTATTTTTTAAAATACTTAAAATTTAAGTATAATTTTTATAAAAAATAACTTACTTTTGTGTGATAATCGTTCTAATTTTTTAATAACGTCGGTGTTGTTCCCAGTTCCAAGCGGTTCGTATAATGCGTGTGAGATTGTACGCGGGTTTCCAACCCAAAACGGTCTGAGCCTTGGCGCTGTCAGCTACCAATACAGCCGGATCTCCTGCGCGGCGCGGGGCGATTTCTACCTTAAAATCAATGCCGGTAATCTGCTTGGCTTCCTTAATAAGTTCAGCTACGCTAAAACCGGAACCGCTGCCCAGGTTGAAACGTTCGCTTTGGTTGTCTCGGAACATTTTTTCCAGGGCCAAGATATGGGCCCGGGCTAAATCGTTGACATGTACATAATCGCGGACACAGGTCCCATCGGGTGTCGGATAATCGGTTCCAAATACTTTGATACAGGGCCGTTTTCCTGCTGCGGCTTGTAGCACCAGGGGGATTAAATGGGTTTCCGGAGAGTGGGACTCTCCAATAAGCCCGCTGTCATCGGCTCCACTGGCATTAAAGTAACGCAGGGCTGTGGCCTTAAGACCATAGGCCGTATCAAAATCGGCAAGCATTTTTTCCACCATTAGCTTGGTGTTTCCGTAAGGGTTAATTGGATTTTGCGGATGGGTTTCATCTATTTTTTCACGTACGGGTTCTCCAAAGGTAGCGGCCGTCGAAGAAAATACAAAATACTTGATATTATTTTCTACCATAGCGTCCAATAAATTAAGTACTTGGGCCACATTATTGTGATAGTATTTGGAGGGTTCTTTAACACTTTCACCCACTTCAATAAATGCCGCAAAATGCATGACTGCGTCGATGTTGTATTTTTTAAATACCTCTCCAAGACGAGTTTTATCGCCCAAATCACCCAATTCAAAAGGATAATCGGATACGGCCTCCTTGTGTCCTTTGGACAGATTATCAAATACAACAGGGTTATAGCCTTGCGTAGCTAACATTTTAACGGTATGGGATCCGATATATCCGGCTCCGCCGATGACTAAAATATTTTTCATACAAGTTCCTTTCTCTGGTTAGTTAATATAATTTACCTTAGTCTAACCTAAATTATATTAAAATTGTTTAACAAATAGGATTTCTATACAAACAATCAACTGTTTTCCTCTATAAATTCCTAATCGTAACATCATACATTTTGCTTAGTTTTATGTTATACTATTAGAGTAGTAAAAAAATTTAATCTGTTTTTGGAATGTATGCAGAATACAGTCAACTTTTAGAAATAAAAGTTTGAAAAGAGGCCAAAAACAGTCGTTTTGAGATATCGTGTATCATGGCTGATCCCCGTGTTATACGGTATCAAGTGTTTCCTGTCTTTTGATGGGAGACCACGGCTGTTATTTATGGATGACCTCTTTTCAATCCAACGGTAACAGCCGTTTTATTGTGTGTGTATTCCAAAACAACATAATGGAGAATATATGCAGAAAAATAATACGGGCTTTACGCTCATAGAATTACTCGTTGTTGTGTTAATTATAGGTATTTTAGTGGCAGTAGCTTTGCCTCAATATCAAATAGCTGTTAAGAAAGCAACTCTTTCTAAATATATGGGGTTGGTTTCCTCACTTAAAGAAGCTGAAGAAATTTATTATTTATCTAACGGTGAGTATACATATAATTTGGATGATTTGGATACAGAGTTCCCATTTGCATCACACTGCGTGCGAACGAATCAGTCCCAGATAGATTGTGCAGAGATGCGTGTTATGATCGGCAAAGGTAACGTGCAGGCGGGGGATCAAACAATTCGTTATGTTCAATTTTTTAGTGATCCGTCAGACACTGCTACCCTCTATGGTATTTTCCATAAGGGAGATATTGGTTGTTATGCTAGGGGGAATATAGCAATTACGGCGTGCCGCAACTTAGGTGGAATTGAAACTGAAAAAGCAGCTTCCGGGTGGGATAAGGCTTTTATTATCAACTAATTCGGAAGTGTCATTTTTTTGCTACAATAGTCCTATGAAGAAAATTCTTGTTGTTATAATTATACTCATGGGACTATTTTATTTATTCAAAGGTCGTAAACCGACAATCAAAAACTTTCCCAATAACAACCAATCGGTTGTAGCTTTTGGAGACAGCTTGACCGCCGGATACGGGGCCCCTGCGGGGAGTAGCTATCCCGATGTACTGGCTCAAAAAATTAACCGACCGGTAATTAACTTAGGAGTATCTGGGGAGACGGCCGCACAGGCTCCTGCGCGTATTCAACAGGTGTTACGGGAATACCCATATATGGTGCTTATTGAGTTTGGTGCCAATGATTTTATGCGGCAACAAAGTCGTCAGGCTGCCGTAAATGCTGTATCCCAAATCGTTGATCAGGTGCAAGATATTGGGGCGATTGCCGTGATTGTAGACACCGGAGGTCCGGGAATGGGGGAATACACTAAAGCCTACAAGCACTTGGCCAAAGAAAAAGGTGCCTTGTTTGTACCCGGGATTATGAAAGGTATTTTCTATAAGACGCAGTTAAAAAGTGATCAGGTACATCCCAATGCTCAGGGCTATGCGATTGTGGCAGATAAAGTACATAAAGTAATTAAAGACTATTTGTAGAAAATGAATAACAGAAAGTACAAAAAGGGCTGGTAAATCCAGTCTTTTTTGTGTATACTGTAAGTACAATTTAATCTGTTTTTGGAACCGTTTAAAAAACGGAGAGCTTTAGTATGTACTAGGGCAAAATTGAACTCCAAGAACAGCTGTTTTAGGTGCTGTATGAATAAGCCGATCCCTTATTAATACAGTACTGAGTGTTTGTCATTTATAAAAATGACAAACCACGGCTGTTATGTAGTTGGGTTAGTTCAATTTGCTCAATTCTTAGCAGCCGTTTTAATATGGTTTCATAAACAGGGGATTGAACAAAAGGAGCGGTTTATGAAACTTACTACAAATACAACCTGCAGTTCAGGATTCACCCTTATAGAGCTGTTAATAGCGGTACTCATTATCGGGGTATTAGCAGCCGTAGCCGTACCTCAGTACCAACAGGCAGTACTCAAGAGTAGATATAAGACACTTATGTTACCTACCAAGAGTATTAACTCCGGTAATGAAGTATAT
>JAFVFN010000011.1 GCA_017475405.1 Elusimicrobiaceae bacterium | reverse complement strand
CTTTAGCGATGTGAGCTTTGGAGTAACCCTGCTTAAACAGGCGTTCGATGGTAAATCGCTCGCCACTACTTAACTGCTGGTACATACCTTTCATTATACAACCTCCGGGGTTGCACTAGCAGGTTGAACTGTGGACTCTGACAAAGCACTTGCATTGTTTTTTTTTTTTGATATTCTCTCTGTATAAAGAAGAATAAATAAGGAGAGAATTATGGTTCAACAAAAACAAGCATTTACGCTCATAGAGCTTTTAGTAGTTGTGTTAATTATAGGGATTTTGGCGGCGGTGGCTGTACCTCAATATCAGGTAGCCGTAAACAAGAGTCGTATGACCCAAGCCCTTATTATGTCTAAAAGTATTGCCGATGCAGAACGTATCCATTATTTGGCCAATGGAGCATATACAAGTGATCTGTCGGAATTAGATGTATCTTTTGAGTGTACCGGAACCACTACAAATAGCGGAGTCTATAAATGTGCTGATGGCTCCTCAATTGACTTAAGTCACGCGGGTAGTGTATATGCGGGCTGGCACGGAAAAGCGAAAATTGAGACCTATTTTGGGTCCAATTTGAGGTTGTGCAAGGCGGAGTCCGTAGAATATCACAAGGTATGTCGAAGCCTGGGTGGTGTGCCATTTGGATCACATGAAGGTTATTATGAGTTGCCCTAGATATTTAAGGAGGAGGGGAGTATCAATTTATGAGGATATATAGTTGCTGCTTGACATTGCAGTATGCGAACTAAGCAATATAAAGGGTTCCGTTTGAGCGGAACCCTTGTCAAATAGTCGGCATATATTTGCCTAGATTTTCATGATCTCTTCTTCTTTGGCTTTAATGATTTGATCGATTTTGGCAATAAAACCATCTGTGGTTTTTTGCACATCACCCTCATAGCGTTTGAGGTCGTCTTCGGTAATCTCGGAGGCCTTTTGCGCTTTTTTGAGCTTTTCCATAATATCGCGGCGGGAGTTACGTACCGCTACTTTGAAATCTTCGCTCATTTTGGAGATATTTTTAGCCAGTTGTTTGCGGCGATCTTCCGTCATGGAAGGCAGCGTAATGCGGATAACTTTACCGTTATTAACGGGGCTAGCTCCCAAGTCTGCTTTTTGCAGGGCCTTATCAATATCGTTTAATGAGGAAATGTCCCAGGGTTGGATTTCCAGGGTCTTGGCGTCTAGTACATTGATGACGGCCATTTGTTTGATGGGGGTGGGGGTACCATAATAGTCTACGCGGACGTTTTCCAAGAGACCTGCACTGGCACGACCCGTGCGGATGGTGGCCAAATCACGTTCCAAACGGGCTACATGTTCAGTCATTTCGGTTTTGGTGTTACTGAGTAAAGAGGAGATAGCTTCCATAATTTAATCCTTGTGTAAGAGTTTTCTTTATTATAGCAAGTTTTAAGGACCTGTGTGGGTTTGAATCTTTAGGATGAGAACACAACCAAACACAATCTCAAGAACATGTTCCTATTTTTAGCTTGACACGTTTTTTTTTTTTGATATTCTCTCTTTATAAGAAGAATATATATAGGGAGAGAATTATGGTTCAACATAAACAAGCATTCACGCTCATTGAATTACTCGTTGTCGTGTTAATAATAGGCATTTTAGCCGCTGTGGCATTGCCACAGTATAAAATGGCCGTATTAAAAAGTCGTTTGACGCAAGCAAAACTTATAGTCAACGCTGTAGCCAAAGCGCAGGAAGTATATTATCTGGCAAACGGAAGTTATGCGGCTTCCTTTGATGCATTAGACATAGATACACCGGCTTATTCTGCGGAAAGCTCCAGTGAATTGGGAGGGTTTGTTCGTCCGACACGAGTATTTGATTGGGGAGATTGTCATTTGTGGGAGAACTCATCGGTTTCTTGCTTTATGAGAGGTATTGGTTATGGTGTTACGTATACTCATGCCGATCAATTTCGCGACCCGCAATGTATTGCCTATAATACCGATCTTGCATCCACCGAAAATAAACTGTGCCGCAGTGATACTAACAGTACGGTACCCCTGGAAACAGGCACTGGTTTTATTCGATGGCAATATCAGTAATTTCATTTGGATAGGTTTTTGGATATAAAACTCCCTGCTCCGATATTTCAGAGCAGGGAGTTTGAACACAACAAAAACTTATTTGTTGGTGATTTCTAATTCAACGCGGCGGTTTTGAGCGCGGCCTTCAGCGGTTTTGTTGGTGGCAATCGGGTTAGCGGCACCGTAACCGATGTAAGACACATTAGCAGCAGCCACTCCGTCTTTTACGAGTTGAGAAGCTACGGCATGAGCGCGGCGTTCGGACAAGTCCATGTTGTAGTTGGCATTGCCCAAAGAGTCGGTATAACCGGCTACGCGCACTTTGGCGTTGGGGTATTTTTTCAAAATGTTGGATACTTTTTGTACAGTAGCGGTGGATTTGGCATCCATTTCATCGCTGTTGTATTTGAAGTTGATCGGTTCTTTGAAAGACAAGACAGCAGCACCGACAGCATTTTGTTTTACGTTGGCTACTTCGGCTACTGCGGCATCGTTTTCCACTTTCGGAGCCGGGGCAGCTACGGGAGCCGGGGCCGGTTTCATTTCCGGTTTGTGGTGGTTGCATTTGGGGCATTTGCAGCCGGGTTTATGTTGTTTATGACATTGGCAAGCAGCTTTGCCGTTGCCGTATTTGCAAGCGCTGGTTTGAGCGCATTGTTTGCAATGGCAGGCGCCTAAGAAAAGAGCAGCTGCCAAAACGATCATTACTTTTTTCATGCGTTGTCTCCTTTTAAAATAGTACTACTTATTACTTAACTATATTTTACAAAATCTGGCAAGAGGGTGCGCCTTTTTTCTTCATCAGAGCCCGGTATAATAAATAAACAGGCTGGTGTAATTTGGGATGAATAAAGTCGGGCCGTATATAAGAAAGCGGTTTGAGTACAAACTCCCGCTGTGTCATGCGCGGATGAGGGATCATCAGGGTGTATTGGGGTGTATCCTCAAAAATCACTCGGTCTTCGTAAAATAAGATATCTATATCAATCACGCGCGGTCCGTTGGCAAACGTCGGAGTTCGTCCCAGTTGCTGTTCCAGGGCCTTTAGGGCTCGCAGCAGCGGCATGGGTTCCAGGTCGGTTTCCAATACCAGCACAGTATTTACAAAATCAGCCTGATAGGGGTAACCCTCGGGTTTGGATAAAATATAAGGGGCCGTTTCAAGGACCTTGCCTACCGTGGCCAAGGCGTTAATGGCAGTGTCCAGGTTTTCTTTAGGGGTACCCATGTTACTGCCCAGGGCTAAAATGACTTGTGCCATATTACTGTTCTCCCATATAAGTAATCCAACGGTCTTGGTCCTCAGCGACTTTGACACTGCATACACTTGGGAATTGACGTCTTACTGTATCAAAAATCCAAATCGCCAGTGCCTCGGTAGTCGGACACTCAAAGAGCGTGTTTAAATCGGATCCATTGAGTCGGTGGGTAATTTTCCGGGCCAAAAAATCCTGCAGTACCCTAAAATCAATTAAGTAGCCCTCTGTATTAAGCGGCCCGTGAAAGGTCACCTCATAGGCAAACGTATGTAAATGGGAAGACTCTGCCAGGGTCCCGCCATGTCCGTGTGAGGCCGTAAACGTCGCACATTGGGTCAGATATACCTGTGTCATCGGGCATCCTCCAGTTCTTGGTAAAAATCCATGATTTTACGCGTATCGCGCACATCATGCACACGCAGGATACCTGCACCGCCCTGCAGTGCCACTAAATTGGCGGCCAGAGTTTGTGCTTTGCGTTTGGGGGGGAGTTCACGCTTTTGTGCCAAAAATGTCTTGCGCGAGAGCCCGATCAGCATTCGTACGCCCAGTTCCTTGAAAACAGACAAATTTTTTAGAAGATAATAGTTTTGTTCGCGCGTTTTGGCAAACCCAAACCCCGGATCAATAATAATTTGGTCGCTAGATAAACCGCAGGCTTGTGCCTGCGCGATTTTTTGGGCGAGGAACTCTTTGACCTCACCTAAGAGATCCTGGTAGTCCGTCAGCGTCTGCATGGTCTGCGGGTTGCCGCGCGCATGCATGATGACGATTTGGGCGTCGTGTTGTTTGATCAGGCGAAACATTTCCGGGTCCGGCGTACCGCTTACGTCGTTAATAATTTGGACTCCGCTTTTAAGCCCTTCTGCGGCGACCGGGATTTTAACGGTATCCAGAGACAGGGGAACCTGTGGCCATTTGGCATGTGCGGCCTGAATTAAAGGAATTACCCGGGACCGCTCTTCCGCTGCCGATACCGGCGTTGCACCCGGGCGGGTGGATTCACCGCCGATATCCAGGATATCGGCACCCTCCTGTAAGTAGTCCGCGCATTTTTTTAGAAGCGCGGGGAGATTGTTTTCCGGATTACCGTCATAAAAAGAGTCCGGAGTGGCATTAATAATGCCCATGAGTTGTTTGTGCATAGCATTATTCCTGTATAAAATTCATGGTAAAAGTGTTTTTTCTTGTAAACCTTCCAAGGTACAATCAGTCCACAAAATCTGAGGAGACAATTGGTTTGCAGTGATGTAACGCGGTTTGCCTAACATACGCTGCAGGGCTTTGTGGATGTCAATAAAATGTGAGGCACCCATTTCACTAAATACGACAGGATATTCATTGAGAGCCGCTGTTATATTTTGCAACATAGTTACGCTGCGCACATCTGGACTTATATTCACGAGCCTGTAAAAAGGAGTTTGCAGTACCCACTTTTTGGGAGATACTTCCATCAAATCTTCATATAGTTTTACAAAATCCGTCGTATTAAAATCTTGATGATAATGCTGTTGAAAATAACTTAATAAACGCTCCTCGGTAAATAATTCACCCCAGGCCGGATTGTGAATCGTGCGTTTGTAGTCATTTATTTCCTGAAGAGCATTGGTTTGTTGCCCTTCCTGTCTGGAAAAACCGTAGGCATTGCGGATGATCCATAACATTTGAAAATCCTCATAGGAAAATCCGTGTGTTTTGGCATAGTCCCATTGTTGTTGTAAACCGGCATCGGTACGAACTAAAGGGAGGTTGTTTTTGGCACTTAACGCGGCCGTGTAAGCATCTTCCGCTTCGGTACATTTGTCGCCGAAAGGCTGGCCGGGTTCGCGCTCAACTAGGGCCACTTGAGGATGATATGTATCAAACGCATAATGAACGGCCGGAATAGATTGAGGTCCGTGTGAGGCCGCAAGTAATACCAGCATTTTGTCGTTTTGTTGGTAGACCGCTAAAAAGGGGGGCGGGTTTTTTTTATAAAAAACACGTTTTTGTTTAGGAGTCGGTTCAAATACAAACGAAGTATCTGCCGTAAACGTCTGTGCATAAGAGGCAATGCAGCCTAGATAACTTAATAGCAGTGTGGGTATAATTAGTTTTTTTATGGATGTAAACATATGAGAGAATGATTTCCTTTAATTGTACTTTTATTATATCAATCCCGTTACAACGGTTCAAGGTGTTTTTTAGTAACCTGTAATATTGTTAGATATGTGTTGTGAACAATTAAATAGTATTTTGCTCTTTTTGTGATTGAAATATCTATTGGGTGTTTTTGGTATGGTTTTGCATGTTTAACTGGTTATGGAGCGTTTCCATATCAATTAAGAAAAAATGCTCAATTTATCTTAACGTATATAAGCCATATTTTACACATAAATCAGTAGTTTTTAGAAGTAAAAATAAAAATATATTTTATTTATGTTAATTCCCCGATTTTATAAAAAAAGAGAAACTAAATAACACTTGCATTGTTTTTTTTTTTTGATATCTTCTCCTTATAGGGATTTTCCTATAAGGAGATATGATATGTATTTAAATAAACAAGCATTTACGCTCATAGAACTTTTAGTAATTGTACTTATTATAGGCGTTTTGGCAGCCGTGGCGGTACCACAGTATCAGAAAGCCGTACAGAAGGCACGCTTTGCTGAATGGAAGTTGACAATGAATTTACTTATGAAAGCCATAGACCTATATGTATTAGAGAACGGGTATCCTTCCGCAACTGTATATTTTTTGGGAACAGATGCTAAACAATCGCTTGATATGGATTTCTCGGGAACGAATTGTACTGCATATACCTGTGAAAATGGGGCCGGCAAATGGAGATCTTATTGTGGCACGACAAATTGCCGAATTAGCTTCAACTTTATTCAAGATTCAAAACTCAATCCCAATCCACCACAAAAAGCAACACCCGCAGTTATATTGAAACAGGTAAATATACAAAACTGGAGTCTAGAGTATATGGGAGAAGACTATCTGTCCACAGATACCAAAAGAATTATTTGTCAATTTGCGGCAGATAATTCTGTAGCTGGTGGCTATTACAAACCAATGTGTTCTTCTCTAGGTATTGTATTGCGATAATATTTATGGAGGAAGGGGACCTGCCCTAGCATCATTTAATCATTTCCAAGAACTCATTGCGAACTTCCAGTTTTTTAAACGCCCCGCGAATGGCACTGGTAACCATGACTGCGTTGTGTTTTTCAATACCGCGGGAACTGATGCACATGTGTTTGGCTTTGCATACCACCATTACACCATAAGGGTGTAAGGTTTCCATGAGACTGTCGGCAATTTGAGCTACGAGTTTTTCCTGGATTTGCAACCGGCGGGCAAATACTTCCACCAGGCGCGCCAGCTTGGAAATTCCCAGTACCCGTCCGTTGGGCAGGTATCCGATGCTGATGGTCCCGAAAAAGGGTTGCAGATGATGTTCGCAGGTGGAGTAGAACTCAATGTCTTTAAGCACAACCATTTCTTCGCAGGAGCCGTCTTTAAAGGTTTTGAGCACGTCCTGCGGTTTTTGCTTGTACCCGCCAAAGAGTTTCGCCCAACTTTTCACGATGCGGTGGGGGGTTTCCAAAAGGCCTTCCCGGTTCGGATCGTCTCCGATATAAGCCAGTAACTGGCGGATATTTTCCAAAGCTTGTTTTTCGGTTATTTTACGTGAAGCAGTTTGTGCAGCTGCACGCTTAGTCGCGCGCTTGGGTGTTGTTTTACCAGTGTTAGACATAGGTCAATATTCTCCTGTAGGTTGCTTTCGGGTTGGAAATAAAGCGTTGTATGCTCGTTTTCATAGGCATAGTATTTTTCAATCTCTTTTAAATCGGTGTTTTGCCCGATGACCAGTTTGATGATATCCGCTTTTTGGAGCATTTTTTCAGATACATTTTTTTTCGGGGATACACAGATAAAATCGGCCTGACTGACATCACAGTCACGTGCTCCGTTAGTTTCCAGATGAACGATATGTCCGGCAGATTTTAAGACACCAATCAAGGCTGTAAGGTTCTGTTCGGTAGGTTCGCCGCCTGTTACGACTACGGTTTTACAGGGGTATTTCGCCAATTCCACCAGGATTTGTAAGCTGTTCATTGGGGTGCCGTTGGCAAACGCATAGGTTGTGTCACAGAAAGAACACCCCATGCTGCATCCGGACAACCGCAAAAACACCGCAGGCATCCCGCTGTGACGTCCTTCGCCCTGTACAGAGTAGAAAATTTCGTTAACGTTCCAGGATAGCGGCGGCATTTTCGCTCTCCCAAATTTCCAGCGTTTTAAGGATTAAATTCTTTTCGGCCAGTGCAGGTGTAATTTTATCAAACAAATATTGTGCCAAATTCTCGGCCGTCGGGTTTTCTAGTAAGTCGTTAAGCAGTTGATGGTCAGGTAAATACGAGTCCAGTAACTTTTTAATGACCTTAAAATCGCATACCATACCGTCCGGTTGCACGGGACCTTCCATGATAAATACAGCTTTCCAGGTGTGTCCGTGCAGCTCGTGACAGGGACCGTCATAATGCGGTAAATGGTGTGCGGCAGAAAAGGAGCGGATCAATTTTATTTTCATAATTGTTTCTCGGGCAAGGCATTAAAAATTTGTTGTACGTAAATGATACATAATACCGCTTGTGCTAGCGTAAATAACGGAATATGGATCCATAAGTGTAACAAAAATAAAGTGGTAAGCGGTCCTAACAGGTACGCAGATAATTTGAGCAGTACCGTTTTGGGGAAAACCGCCCGGTGTGAAATATTAAAAAACAACGCCACACATAACGCCAGGGTAAACTCGTATACCAGTAAAAATAATAAGACCAGTATGGAGGTCAAGAACAACGCCGCACGTAGTGAGGCAGATAATGTCGGCTGGTATTTCTCAATGGTTTGCGGGGAAGCGGTGAAATTTAACGTAGTCGGCAACTGTTGGCTTTGCAGCCGGTTGCCGGAAGGTACGTATAGGAAATTTTTGTGTACCCAGGCCACTGTATTAGCTTTGAGTAACTCATCTGCAGACGGGGGCATTTGGGCGGCCGCATCAAATACGATCTTAAAGTCCGTTCCCGGAATAGGCGCCGAAACGGCGTGCTGCGGGGCGGTTAAAACGCCGTTTTCAAAGGTAACCTGCGGGAAATTCTTTAAAAAAGCAGGCAGGTTATGTTTAAGTACAGAGCCCGTGAAAAAGAACAGTACAATAGTACTTAAAATAAATAAATAAACGGCAAAGAAAACAGCATAGCGAGTGCTTAACGTAATTAAGCGGTGATAGAACTTAAACGAAAACAGCGATTTAAAATGGATAAATAACATACTCATATTATACTAAACTTAATTTTTAAAATGCGTTTATTAGTGGGGCAGATACAATTGGTCTCTGACGGCAACTTGCATTGTTTTTTTTTTTTGATATTCTCTCTTTATAAATAAAAAAATATATAAGGAGAGAATTATGGTTCAACATAAACAGGCATTTACGCTCATAGAGCTTTTGGTAGTAGTGTTAATAATAGGCATATTGGCGGCGGTGGCAGTGCCGCAGTATCAAAAAGCTGTTTGGAAATCTCGTTCAACCGAATTAGTTGTAACAGCTCGTGCCATTGCAAATGCTCAGGAAATTTATTGGTTAGCTAATGGGAATTATCCGATGAGTTTTGATGAACTTGACCTTACATTGGAAGCACCCTCTGCGGGAAGTAACTGCAGTGTATCAGGAACTATTAAACATAATGAAAGGTATGAATTTGCTCTTAGTTGGGGAAATGATTGGACGAATTCACTAGCATTATTTAATGATGGGGATTATAAATGTGCAGGGTATTTATTCGTTCATCAGAAACCTCAAAATAGTATTTTACCTGAAAAGGCCATGTATTGTGTAGAACACAACTCAGTGAACCCAACCGGTAAATTTTGCGAAAAAGTATTACATGCAACATACATTACAGACGCCTGGAATTGGGGGAAAGTTTATAGATTACCATAATGGCGTTTCACGTAGCTTTAAGCCTCCCAGGAAATAGCACTTGACGCATTTTTTTTTTTTGGTATTCTGTCTCTATAGAATAACATTATAGGGAGAGATAATTATGCAAAGAAATAAACAGGCATTTACGCTCATAGAGCTCTTAGTTGTCATACTCATTATAGGCGTGCTAGCAGCTGTGGCTATGTCTCAATATCAAAAGGTGGTAGATAAAAGTCGCCTATCAGAAGTATTCTCATTGGCCAAAAATATTAAAATACAGCAGGAAATATATTATTTAGCGCACGGAGAATATGCGGACACCTGTGAGGAATTAGGTGCTGATTTGCCGGAAGGGTTTGTTCCCCATGCAAATCCTGCTACGCAAGCATATGTGTGGCAGAAAGGTAATTATGCACTTTGGTTAATGTGTAAAAATGATAAGACTCGTGTGAGAGTTGCCATCAATGACATGCAGGGATTCTCTCCAACTGGGATTGAAATCTTTTTTGACCATATTCCGGATAATGTAACAGGCAGTGCAAAGGGGGAACCGGGTAAAATGTTTTGCAGTTCTTCTACAGAAAGAGGCATGGCCGCATGCAAAGCTTATGGTTCTACTGGTCGATTAGATCCCATGAATTAAGTTATGTTAAAAGAGACATCTTCTGGTGTTGAGAAGCCTTTTAGAACGTAAATTAGAGATTGGAAGTATACATAACAGAGACCATCGGTAATCCCCTCGATAGAGCTATCTACGAGGGGAAATTAAATGAGTATCAATTATTGGTATAAACGTAATATTTAGTTCCACTTTCTGTTTTATTAGGAAGACTAAGTCCAGTTTCGGATTTGCAAATTTTTTCTCCTAAAGAGTTGGAAGTTATACAAACACGTTGATTTTTCATATTTTTCTGACTTACAGTATACTCTGATCCACTCCAAGCTTGCAGATAGGTTAAAATAAGTGTATCATTTTGATATAATAGGACTTGTATGAACTTATTAGCCGTGCTTAGGACGATAGTCCCATACGGGTATTGATATCTTGTATAGCCTGTCACAGGTTGAGAACTTATAAATGGAGGAAGAGTAATATCTAAATCTTCCATATTCTTGGTATATTCACCGTTTGCTAAATAATATACTTCTTGTGCCTGTGTAATACTTTGGGCGATTGATTTAAGTGGTGCCAAACGTGACTTCCATACTGCCACCTCATATTGTGGCACAGCCACTGCTGCTAAGATACCTATTATCAGCACCACGACTAGCAGCTCGATCAATGTAAATGCTTGTATATTTGATTTCATAATTTGCTCCTATTTTTAATTCCCTGCTTGAAACCAAATAAAACGGCCATTATGACCGGGCACAACCATGGTCCCAAATCATAACAGCCGTAGTTCGTCACTCAGGTGACAAACACTTGACACAAAATAACAGGTTTCGAAGGTCTGTTTCTTTGTGTCCCAATCGGCTGTCTTTGGCATGGTTGTGGGCTTAATACTACAAAGCCACCCCGTATCTTTTACGGTTCCAAAAACAGAGTAAATTTTTACACTACCTAATTATTATAGCATGAAAATTCGCTTGACGCGTTTTTTTTTTTTGATATTCTCTCTATATAAGAAGAATATATAAGGAGAGAAATATGATTCAACATAAACAGGCTTTTACGCTTATCGAACTTTTAGTGGTAGTTTTAATTATAGGCATATTGGCCGCAGTGGCTGTGCCACAATATCAAAAAGCAGTAATGAAAAGTCGTTATGCTGCGATTAAAAGCATGGTACAAAGTATTGCTTATGCAGAAGAAACGTATTATCTAGCTAATGGCACTTACACAACTCAATGGACCGATTTAGATATTGATACACCTACTCCGACCAATGAATACCCTGAGGGAACAGGTACGGCACGTGATTTCAATTGGGGGTCTTGTCATTTATGGTATGACAGTGTTGATTGTAAAGTAAAGGATGTATTAGCCTTTATGATTGTACACAACCATATAAACTTCTCCTACAAATATATCTGTACTGCCTATAATACAGATTTAACCTCAATTGAGAATAAAATTTGTAAAGAGGAAAGCGGTTTGTCTGCGCCTTCAGATACGGGAAGTTATTATACATTTTGGAAGTATAATTAGCTTCAAAAGTTCATGCTTGAAAGCTTAGCTGTAGTTACTGAAAAAAGATACATATAGTTAACTGCAGTGATAAGTGACACGTATATATTTTGTTCCAGTGTTGGTGTGGTTTTATACTAAACCAGCGCTGCTATTTTTGCATATAAGCGGGGAATCTATTTATTTTTGTCTTGGCAGGTAATTTGCGTGCCCAAGAAGTAAATTTGGTTGCGTTTGAATACGCAGGCCAATTTTTTAGCTTGCGGAGCCCCGTAAGTGGTATCTGCCAGGGTTTGCCAACAGGCAATACGCGTGCAGGTATAGGTTTGTCCGCATTGCGGGAAAGAGGATGAGGGGAAATTGGTAATAAACCACGAAAAATCTAGATTGTATTTTAAGGACTGTAAGAAGTTATTGCAGTTAAGCTCTCCCGTAAAATTACATTTGGGTTCTGCGGTTGTATCTTCCGTAGTAATGGTTTGATCAAGGAGCGAGTAGCGCTCTTTATCAATGGGATCTCCCTGCACGCGGTATACATCAAAGCAGGTAAATCCGGCCGGTTGGTCCTTACTGCAGGAAAAAGGGTTAATAATATCGCCGCCGGGACAAGTGTCCGTGACAGCCAACGCATCGGTAGAGAGATATTGCGCCTGTGCACGCACAGTGTGCGGTTTATAGGGTTTGGACTGCGCGGCATACAGGCAACTACACAGCGTCATTAAACATAGCAGGCAAAGAGATCTCATATTATTTAGTATAGCAAATCCAAGCCGGATTTTGAGAGAGTTGACAAGCATTCTTGGTTTTTGGTAAAGTTTTGTCGTCTACAAATTAAGAGGAGGCCGTATGAAAACCAAAGCGTTTACGCTCAGTGAATTATTGGTTGTAGTAATTATTATAGCGGTGTTGGCTGCTGTTGTATTACCCAAATTTACCAAAATAATCCAAATGCGCAAGGTATCGGAAGCTCAGGAAATGATGTTTGCCGTACGCAATGAACAGGAGGCTCGGTGCGCATTAAATAAGAATTATCTGCCGGTTGCTCGGTTGCAGGTATTTCAAGAAAGCAACAATTTTACTTTCAGCGATAACGAAACCGGGGGCGGTATGATTGCCACACCGGTCGGTGAACAATATCGCTTGGAAATGCCCTCCTACGCCGATGGACGTCTTTGCTGCAGCAAAGGTTGTTGGGAGATTGACCGCAAATACCCGACCTGCAGTGAATTGGAGGCGTCCTCAGATTATGTGCAACCGGCTGCTTCTTGTCAGTTAATAGAAGAAGACACACCGACTCCTCCGGGCACACAATGTCCGCAGGGAAAGGTAGAAATGGAAGGAATATGTTGTCTGCCGGAACAATTTGTTAAAGCAGGCAAATGCTTGTATAAGTACCGACCTAATCGGTTTAATATCGGTGTTTTGGTCAATTGTCATAACGCAGAGTTTGCCATTGACGCGGCCGGCGGATATATCAGCGAGGAACAATTTAACAGTGATTATATGGGATATAAGTCACGTTATGGCACTTACGAAGCCTATAAAGAGGCTGTGAAAGCCAATTACGGTGCTTATGCTGCACACGGCCCGACGGCCCGGAAACCGTCCTCCTGTTCTGTTATGAACTATGCTTATTACCGCGGCGGGAAGTTGCCTGAGGTTTCCGCAGGATCTGGTTGTGAGCAGCATCATGCGTATTATTATGGAGGAACCTGGTGGAATGGCGGCGAACGTATTGAAGGAAACAATGTCTACGGTTCTGATCAGGACTGGTGTGACAGCAACTGCGGGCCGTTTGCCTCTTGCAGCAAGAAAGGGATTATCTCTACATCGGCTCCCAACCAATGCGGTGCTTACCATTGCAGTAACGGATGGCATTGCGATAACGCGGAGGGTACCGGTGTAGCGTTAGAGTGTATCCGAGAATAAAAATCGACTTTTATAAAGCAAGTCCCCGGCTTAGTAATGAGCCGGGGACTTTTTTGTCCCTGTTTTTGTCTTGACATGTTTTTTTTTTTTGATAGCTTGTAATAGTTGAGTGATAGAGGGGGGACACATCCACCACAGGGGGGGAGCCTCCGGAGTAGATTTAGAGAGATTAAAAAGAGCTCTTCTTTCTGTTCCTCCTCAAACACAACAGAAAGACAAGGGATAGCAGGCGAAAGCCTGCTTTCCCCCGGATAAACAAAAAGGAATAAAGCAAAGGAGGAACGAGGTAATGAAGAAGAAAGGATTTACGCTGAGTGAATTACTGGTAGTAGTGGTAATCATCGGGGTACTGAGTGCGGT
>JAFVFN010000010.1 GCA_017475405.1 Elusimicrobiaceae bacterium | reverse complement strand
TTTAATAGCTGTTGTATATATCCCTCGGTTTAACCGATAAGCGGTTGTATCTGTATCGGACTGAATAAATCCACTTGGCAAATCAGCTCCCAACTCCTCACAATCTGCTGCATAATGTCCATTTGCTAAGAAAAAGACTTCCTGTTGTACTTTTAGGTTTTTTACCAGTGCAAATAATTCACTGCCTCTGGCTTTATCTACAGCTTTCTGATATTGTGGCAGGGCTACTGCTGCCAAGATTCCTATAATAAGTACAACGACTAAAAGTTCAATTAGTGTAAACGCCTGTTTTGTCATTTTGTTACTCCTTACAATAATTTCAATTACCAATTTAGAAGTATAAAATAATACGGCCATTTTGCTTGAGTCAAACCAAGTGTCCCTTGCAAAACAGCCGTGGCTTGCCACTAGGTGGCAAACACTTGGCACAATACAAAGGGATTATAAGTTCCTTTATATTGCACCTAAATAGGCTGCTTTTGGACTTGGTTTGAACCTTGCGGTACATACGTATCTTTTACGCTTCCAAAAACAGATAAATTGTAATTTTAGTATAGCAAAATTTCATAAGTTTTACTATATTTGCTAAAATATCAGTATGATTTTAGAGGGAAAAACATTAGCACAAAACATCCGAGCATCTCTAGCAGGTAGAGTTGAAGTTGTTCATCAAAAAAGTGGGCGTCCCATTAAACTGGCCGCTATCGGTTCCACGGAAGACTACGGAGCTTATATTTACCTCAAAAAAGAAGTGGCTGCAGCCGAAAAAATCGGACTGCAAACTCAAATTTTCGAAGTAAATGCATCTACCAATACAAATGATTTTGTGTCTCTTGTTAAACAACTTTCCCAAGATACAAATACTGATGCTATTTTAATCCCCAGACCCTTGCCTGCGCATTTAGCCGCTACAGATTATGCTGCTTTTCTAGCCCCGCAAAAAGACGTTGACGGCATGTCTAACGTAAATATGGGCAATTTGTTCTTATGCAAGACATGGGATGAGATTTCTGCGTTGACCGGTTTTGTGCCGTGTACGGCCATGGCCGTTATTAAGTTACTAGAGTTTCATCATATTGATTTACCAGGGAAAGAAGTATCTGTCATTGGACGCTCTTCTACGGTTGGGCGCCCCTTGGCTCATCTGTTAACCTGCAAAAATGCCACTGTTAAGATTTGTCACCGAAAAACCGATTTACCGCGCGCCGTGAAAGACGCGGATATCATTTGTTCGGCTGCCGGAACTCCGGAGCTCTTAAAAGCCGATTGGATTAAACCCGGCGCGACGGTGATAGATATTTCCACAAATTGGCACAACAATCAATTAACCGGGGATGCCGATCCTGCTGCTTTAGCAGCACACGGGGTAAATTATTCACCGGTACCAGGCGGAGTTGGACCCGTAACACTTGCAGTTCTACTTGAAAATATGGTACTTTCAAAAGAGAGGTTATTATGAAAAAAATAATATTTTTACTGCCCCTATTTGCCGTAATCGGTTTATTAGCCGCGTGCAAATCTAACGATACTCGGGAAATCAATGGCGAACGATATGCAAAAAAGATTTACCTTACTAAGGAAGATTATATGGAAGATTTGGGCAATGCTGCACAAGAAGAACGCCGCGAATTACAACCCAACCGAGAATCCGAATATATCTTTAATGTAGTTCCTCAAGTAACCGAAGATACTAATGTATATTTCTTTGATAAACGTCAACAACCAAAAGTTCCCGGTGAATATACCGCGCAAGATTATAAACGCGAAAAACGATTGTGGACAAAACCCAAACGCTACACACCCGAACAATATTATGGAATGCAAGGAAGCGGTAACGACAGTGGAAGTGAAGAAAACTACTACGAATAAGACTTTTAACCCCTGCAATAATTACAGGGGTTTTTCATGGATAAACGCTGTAATCTTATCGGTAAAAATACCGTCACACCCATCTTGAGCTAGACGAACTGCTAGCTCTTGATCATTTACTGTGTAACAATATACTTTGAGTCCGTAAGCATGACAGGTTTGCGCGATTTTCGGCGTAAAACGTATATGATTGATGTGCACACTCTCAGCCCCAATATTTAAAGTTTCCTGCACGTTAAAAGTACGCGTAAGCTGACCCATACGCACTGTCGGTGACAGGACTCGTAACCGCTTTAAAGATTCATAATCAAAACTGGAAAATAACACTTTTGGCAACATCTCTGCCGCAACTGCCTTTAAAACAGTTTCTTCCAAACCGGGATATAAGTTATTATCATTTTTAAGTTCAATATTAAGTATCTCCAACCCCGGAGTAATTACCGGCAAAATATCCTGCAGTAACGGAACATATACCGTATCTTGTGTAAACAGATTTTTAAGCGGATAATCGTGTAAGGTTTTGGCGGTTAATTCTTTTAACGGTACATCTATCCCTGCCGTACTTAAAAGCGAATAATCGTGATGTACCGCGAGGTTTCCGTCCTTTAGCAAGTGAACATCCAACTCAAAATAGCGCGCCCCTTGCTTATGCGCCAAAGCAAAAGCATCTACTGTATTTTGTACACGCTGAGTATTGGATCCGCGATGTGAAAAATAAATCATACTAATAGTATAGAAAATTAAAACACTGGATAAACAGATACAATTTGCTATAATACTCTTAGATTTTAGTTAGGAGGATATAAATACTGCGCGTTTGCGCTTGATACAATTTTTACTGTTTTTGGAATTGTGCCTTCGGGGCACAAAGAGCTTTTAATAAATAAAAGCATAACACGAGTCCAAAAATGGCTGGTTTTAGGCACAAAATAACGGCTTGCAAACCCGGGATTTTGTGCTGAGTGTTTGTCGCATATGCGACAAGCCACGGCTGTTTTGTATTGGGTTACTCGTGTTAGCTCAGACAAAGCAGCCGTTTTGTTTGGGCTTAATATAATATGGAGAAATTATGAAACATGGTTTCACATTAATCGAATTACTCGTTGTTGTGTTAATTATAGGTATTTTGGCGGCAGTAGCGGTTCCTCAATACCAAAAAGCTGTTAAAAAAGCTCGTTTGGCCGAATATATCTCTACTGTTTCTTCAATAACAAAAGCAATTGACGTATGGCTTTTAGCAAACGGAGGATATCCTGCCGAAGATTGGGTATATTTTTCTAATTCTAACAGTTCAAGAGAACATTCTTCGTTAGATTATGAACTCCCTTTTACTAAATTAGACAATAACCATTCCTATAATCATTTAGGAGGATGGGATATTTATTGTATGCCTACCGGTTGTGGAATCAACTTATATACCAATCTTTACGAAAATGCAACAAATGGAAACTCATGGTTAAAAGGAGCATTTATATCTATAAGAAAACGTCCCGCGCAGGACAATATATGGAAATTAGACAATATTTTAAATACTACAGACAATGAAGTAAAAAAAATTATTTGCCAAACATGGAGAACTCATTTCGGATCAGAAAAAATGTGTGACAGTGCCAAAGAAATTTGCGCCGCGGCGGGAGTAGAATAATTCTACAACAATGCCCCAAAATAATATATTTTGGGGCATATGTATAATTAATATACTGTTTATTTAATTTCAGAGGTGCAGTTCGGACAGCGAGTAGCTTCCAAGGCAATTTCACTGCAGCAATACGGGCACTTCTTGGTGGTCGGAGCAGCGGCAGGAGCCGGGGCCGGTTTGTTTAATTTGTTAATCGCTTTGATCAAGATAAAGATACAGAAAGCTACGATTAAGAAGCTGATGATAGCGTTTAAGAACAAACCTAAGTTTAAGGTCGTGGCACCGGCAGCTTGAGCTTCGGCGATGGTATTAAAGTTATGAGCGCCGTTGGCACCGTCTTTAATTACTACGAACCAGTTGGAAAAATCCACTTTGCCCATAAGTAAACCCAAGGGCGGCATTAACACATCCGCTACCATAGAGTTGACAATTTTCGTAAATGCGCCGCCGATGATGATACCAACTGCCATATCAATCACGTTGCCGCGCATGATGAACTGCTTGAATTCATTTGCGATACCTTTCATTTATTTCTCCTGTTTGATTAATTTTGCCGCCCTTAACAAAGGCGTATACAAATCGTTTTCAGCGGGGTATTGTATTTCACCTCGCACTTCTTTTTCCGTAAAAACCACGGGCGCTTCTTCAACGATGCACAGTGGGCATTGTTCATCAGCCTCTCCCATTACCAGTGCCGCGGTACCGGCCAGGCTATCAGCGATGTCCACCAAAGTGGTCTGCAGTTTTTTCCCAAAAATATCGGCCTGTCCGCGTAAATCCTTAACCCCGTGAAACCCGGCATATCCTACGGCCGCCGCCGTTACACCGGCGCGCAGCGGTAAAATCATACTGTCCGTAATAATAATCCCCAGTTTTTGCACTTGCCATCTCTGTTGTAATGCAACACGTAACTCCGCAGCACACGCATAGCAATCCGGCAGCAAAATCAGTTTTCCGTCCGCGTTGGACTCATCAATTCCGGCGTTGGTCATAATCATGCCGTCTTTAAGAGTCAACCAGGCTAACGGTGTCTGAAGCGCGGCTTGGCTGTGCCGCTTAATAAGCGTCTCTTTTTGCGCCAGACTTTGATACCTTACGGTGGTACCTTTCCAAAGAGCTGTTACTTTTGAGGAAACCGCCAACACGGTTTTTTCGGATACGGATGGGATAAACCGCGTAATAAAAGCCGGCAAATCGCTTGTTTCAGTAAAAACATCTGTACGAACGGCAGTCAGCTTCATACATCCTCAAACGGGGCGACAAAACTGCGAAACACTTCGTTTGCCAAATATAACCCCTCTTTACTTAATTTTACCTTTTTATCCACACGGGTGAGAAGTCCTTTTTTAAGATGTTTTTCTATTTCCTTTCCAAAAAGTTGTTCTTGCTCCGGGGTCAGCTCCACACCGTCCAATTGCCTAAAAGCCAGCATGAGGGTCTCCCCGACCTGTGCTTTGCCGGATAGTTTTTCCGAAAAAACGATAGGCGTTTTCCCGTTTTCCATGCAACAGATATAATCATTTAACCGGGTTGTATTTTGCCGCCGCACGCCCTGCCGGTAGGAAGCAGCGGCACAGCCCAAACCGAGGTATTCGCCGTTTTTCCAATAATGGCTGTTATGTTTGGCCTCATAACCGGGCAATGCAAAATTCGAGATCTCATAATGATGGTATCCTGCGTTTTCCAAGACTGTGGCGGTTTCTTCAAGCATGCTGCGCATCAACGGTTGGTCACACACGATTCCCTGTTCAAAAAACGGAGTCCCTTCTTCAATTTGCAGTCCGTATACGGAAACATGTTCCGGTCGCAACGCAACAAGTTGCTGCACACTCTCCAAAAACTGTTCTAAACTTTGTTTCGGCAGTCCAGCTATTAAATCTACATTGATATTGGAAAACCCACCGATACGAGCCGCTTTGTAAGCGGTTACAAACTGGGAAGCAGTATGAACACGCCCCAACAGTTTCAACTCCTCATCGTGAAAACTTTGCAGTCCCATACTAAGCCTATTAAAGCCGATGTCCCGCAAAACGGCAATTTTCTCGGAAGTCAGACTTTCCGGATTAGCCTCAAAGGTACTTTCCTCAAAACAAGATACCGGCTTAAAATTTTTACGAATAATCTTAGCTAATCGGTATATTTGGTGTTCCTGCAGTAAACTGGGAGTCCCGCCCCCCACATACAGCATTTGACAGGCAATTTCTCGGTATAAGACGGCCTCACGTGCCAAGGCCGTTAAATAGCTATCTATTTGTTTTTCCTGCCTGGCAAATGAGGAAAAGTCGCAATAATTACATTTCTGCTTACAAAACGGGACGTGAATGTATAAGCCGCGTCTCATGCTTGCTTACGCTGCGCTTCGTAATTAAGATAGGCCAATATAAACGGATCCAACTCACCGTCCATAACGGCATTGATTTGGCTAGTTTCATAGCCGCTGCGCAGATCCTTGACTAGCTGGTATGGCATGAACACATAAGATCGAATTTGATGTCCCCAGGCGATTTCCCCCTTTTGGCCATACCGTTTCTCCGCCTCGCCGCGTTTTTTGTCCATTTCCATTTCATAGAGCTTGGCTTTGAGCATCTTCATAGCGGTTTGTCGGTTTTGCAATTGACTACGCTCAATACGACATGATACCACTATACCGGTCGGCTTATGTAAGAGCCGCACGGCACTTTCTACTTTGTTTACGTTTTGGCCACCATGACCGCCAGCGCGCGAGGTTTCCAATTCAATATCACTGTCCGGGATCTCAATATTAATGTCCTCATCAATATCCGGAAGCACGTCACACGAAGCAAAAGAAGTGTGCCTGCGGGCATTGGCATCAAACGGGGAGATACGTACAAGCCGATGTACCCCGTTTTCGCCTTTGAGATATCCGTATGCAAACGGGCCCTCAATCATGGCTGACAATGTTTTGATACCGGCTTCATCACCAGCCTGGGAATCTAAGATAGAAAACTTAAATCCGTGTTGCTCGGCCCAGCGCGTATACATACGCACAAGCATTTGTGCCCAATCACACGACTCTGTACCGCCGGCACCGGCATGGATGGTCAAAATAGCGTTAAGTTTATCGTTGGGTTCTGAGAGTCGGATGGCACCCTCTTTTTGGGCTACTTGTTTTTCGGTTTGCGCCAGGCTTTCAAACAAACTGTTCAGTTCATTTTGGTCCTGCATTTCTTTACACAAATCAAACAAAGCTCTTGCATCCTCCATGTGTTTTTGCAATTCAATAAACGTATCAATGGAGGTTTTCAACTCGTCTATTTGACGAGTAACTTCTTTGGCTTTTTGTGTGTCATTCCAAAACTCAGGTGAAGCAGCTACCTGCTGCAGTTTAGCAAGCTCAACCTGTTTGTCGGCTACTTTATCGATCGTTTCAATCTTAGCAACGCGGGACTGTAACTCTTCAATTTTTTGTTCCACATCTTTAAACTCAATATTATTCATACAAAAACACTACCGTAGAAATCCCAATGGTCAAAAATATAATCGCGCACAACCAAGCAAACCAATCTCCCCATTGTGCATAAAACGTACTCTTCTCACGCACGGATAACGGAACATTCATGGTTAAAATTTCCTGCGTAAATAACAGCGATTGTTCTTGGATATGTCCAAACCCATCAATATAAGCTGAAAACCCGGTATTGGCAGCCCGTAACACGGGACGTCCGTTTTCAACAGCACGTAGCACATTGACGGCCAAATGCTGGTACGGGGCGGCCGTATTAAAGAACCAGGCATCGTTGGTAATATTTACAAACAGCTGCGCACCGTTTTTGTTTTGGTTGCGCCATAACTGCGGGAAAATTGATTCATAACAAACAGTGGTTCCCAATTTAACCCCGCCGGCATCCAACAACGACTGTTCAAACGGACCCGGAACAAAAGATCCCAAGGCGCCCATAACGTCTATATCTTTTACAACGTATCGAACCAGCCATTCAAAAGGAATAAACTCACCAAATGGTACTAACTTAATTTTACGATATGCAGATAACGCATTGGCTGTGGGAGACAGCAAATAGGCCCCCACCTGTTGGACCTGATGGTCGGAGGACTCGATATTAGAACCAATTACCTGATAAGCTCCGGACCCTTTGCCGATACGCGAAAACAATTCAAAATAACGATCTTCCGAAAGTGATCCCGGCACTACGCTTTCCGGCCAGACAGCTAAGTATAAGTTTTTATCAGCTAGCGAGTCCCCCATGTCCTGCAGCGTCTGGGCAATTTCATCTTCATACTCGACTGTCCACTTCTTATACTGATCAATATTCGGCTGTAATATGGCAGCCTGCAGACTTAACAAAGAGTGCGGATGTGCGGCAACCCGTGCATAACGGCTTTGCATATGCTGCCCCACGCCATACACACCGGCAAATACCAAAACGGCTATCACTAGTTGTCCGATCCCTTTTTTAAAACCGGGTTCTGCAAAACACCATCCCACGCAGCTGCTGGTAAATGCCAAGACAAAACTAAGGCCATACACGCCGGCAAAAGAAGCAATATACAGCACCTGCGGTACATTCCACTGGGTATAGCCAAGCATCACCCACGGGAACCCCAGCCCATAGAACGCAACGACTTGATGGAGCCATTCCAGAGCTACCCAGCCGCACGCTGCCAATAAAGGAAACAACGCACCCGTTTTTTTAAGGAAATAACACGCACTGCCAAAAATGGCAAACTGCAAAGCCAGCAAACCACTTAGTCCAAGCCAGGCAGTCAGCGATAAACCGACAGAAAGTCCGCCGCCATGAAGACACGTATAATAAATCCACGATAATAATACCGCGTTAACACCCAACCCGGTCAACCAGCCATATCCAAGTGATCCCCAAAAGCTGCGCGCCTTACTTACCCCCCAAATAAAAGGAGCCAAAGCAAGCCACGCTGCAAAAGAAACTGATATTTTGGGATAGCTGATATAAAAAAGTCCGACTGTTACCAACAAACAAGCTAGCAAAAACAACAAACGACTTGTTTCATGAAAAAACGCATAAACCGGTCCTCTTTGGACAGCAGTTTCAGGCATGTTGGTAACAGACGAACGGAATCGAACCATAATTAATATTGGATTTTACACGTACGAGCCCGACATACCGCTTCTGTATTCGGGCTGCATTCTCTTTCCGTAGATACAGTATCCGGACAGGTTTTGGTCATGGACTGTGCATTAATAGCATTAAAATCCGTAATAAAATTTACGTTAATTGCTGTTACGCCCTTGGGGCCCAACGCACAACCGCACGGATCTTTGTCTACAATAATACAATCCTCATCCACTTTACAGGCATATACCCGACGAGCACGGGCCTCTTTTTGTGCCTGTCTTTCGGCTTGCTCGGCAGCCTCTTTTTTGGCAGCCATCTCTTGTGCGTCCAAGCGCGGAATTTCTACCGGAATGGGCGAATCATGCGACAAAAACAACGGGATCAAAAACACCACTCCGACCGTACAGGCAATCAATACTAAGTTTTTAATCATTTTATTCATTGGTTGGCTCCACAACATTTCTTATATTTTTTCCCGCTTCCGCACGGACACGGATCATTACGCCCGATGTGTTTTTGCACGGGCTCCTGCTGATCTCGGTTCGGGTTTTTAGCGGCAGCCTCTTGCGCACGCTCGGCAGCTGTACGCCGCGGCGGCAATTGCAAGCGGAAGATATAACTGACCATCAAATCACGAATACGGTTCATCATGGCACTGTATAACTTATAGGATTCCTTCTGGTATTCAATGAGTGGATCCTTTTGAGCATAACCGCGCAAACTGACGCTGTTTTGCAATTGGTCCAGTTCATACAGGTTTTGTTTCCATGCCGTATCAATAATCTGCAAGAGAAGCATACGCTCTACTTCGCCAAAATCAATTCCCTGTTCGGCAAAGTACAGCGTCCGTTGGGCATACAAATCTTTTACAGAGTTCATAATCTCCGCGATCAATTCATCCTGTGATTTTTTACCTACCGTTTCGGGTGTTAATTCAAACGGCAGTGGGAAAAAGCGGTGCAGATTGGCATTCAACGCTCCAAAATCACTCTTTTGGGGATGCTGCGGATTATAATATTGTTCTACCAGTTCTGCTACAATCTCTTCCATCATCTGGTGAGATTTATCCGTCATGTTTTCCCCGTCCAAAATAGCATTGCGAATACCATAGACAGCCGTACGCTGTTGGTTCATAACCTTATCATAATCTAATAATTGCTTACGGATATCAAAGTTACGCCCTTCTACCATACGCTGGGCACCTTCTATTTGACGGGTCAGCACGAACGATTCAATAGCCTCACCTTCTTTCATCCCCACACGCGATAAAATGGACGCAATTTTCTGGGAATTGGCAAAGAGCCGCATCAGCTCATCATCCAGCGCAATGTAAAAACGGGAAGATCCCGGATCTCCCTGACGGGCACAACGACCACGTAATTGGTTATCAATACGACGACTTTCGTGACGCTCGCTGCCGATCACATGCAAACCGCCCAATGCCACAACAGCATTTTGTTCTTCTTGGGTAGCCGGGTTCCCGCCCAGTACAATATCTGTACCGCGACCAGCCATGTTAGTAGCAATGGTTACGGCACCCTTGCGTCCGGCCTGACTGATAATTTGGGCTTCCATCTCGTGATATTTGGCATTTAATACTTTGTGGGGGATCCCTTTCTGACGCAGCATCTGGCTGAGTTTTTCGGATTTCTCAATACTACGGGTACCCACTAAAACCGGAGCTCCTTTTTTCCATAGGTCTTCTACTTCTTCCACGATAGCATTAAATTTGGCCCGTTCGGTCAAATATACCAAATCTGGGTAATCCACCCGTTTGGAAGGGCGATTGGGACGGATTTCAACTACATCAAGTTTATAGATTTGCCAAAACTCATTGGCCTCTGTCATAGCCGTACCCGTCATACCGGAAAGCTTATTATACAGTTTAAAGAAATTCTGGAACGTGATGGTGGCTAAAGTTTGGTTTTCTTCCTTAATCGCTAAATTCTCTTTAGCCTCTACAGCCTGATGTAACCCGTCACTCCAACGACGTCCCGGCATCAAACGGCCCGTGAACTCATCTACAATAATAACTTCGCCGTCTTTTACGACATAGTCCACATCACGTTCATACAAATGGTGTGCACGCAACGCTTGGTTAATATGATGCACCCATTCGGATTGCACATCATCATACAAATTGGGCACTTTTAGGAAATTCTCCGCCTTGGCAATTCCGGTATCAGTCAGTGTAGCGGTATGAGCTTTTTCATCAATAATAGCATCGACCCCCTCGTCCAAATTCACGCCCTCGTATTTGGCCTTTACTTCATCTTTTTCGGTAATTAAACGAACTTTCAAAGACGGGATTAAGCGGTTTACAATATAATATTTATCGGTACTTTGATCTGATGGCCCGGAAATAATGAGCGGAGTGCGCGCCTCATCAATTAAAATCGAGTCGACTTCGTCCACAATACAATAATTCAACGGCCGCAGTACACGGTCTGCACGGTTAATGACCATATTATCACGCAAGTAGTCAAAACCCAATTCATTATTGGTTACGTACGTAATATCTTTTTGGTACATCTCGCGGCGTTCCGGATTGGGCATGTCGTGGCCGATAAATCCCACTGTTAAGCCTAAAAATTCATGAATAGGCCCCATCCATTGGCGGTCACGTTTGGCCAAATAGTCATTTACCGTAACTACATGTACTCCTTTACCCGTTAAAGCATTTAAGTAAGAGGGCATAACAGCAACCAGAGTTTTCCCTTCACCCGTGCGCATTTCGGCAATCTTACCCTGATGCAATACAATACCACCTAATAACTGCACATCATACGGGCGTAATCCGATTACACGCTTGGCTGCTTCCCGTACTACGGCAAAAGCCTCCGACAAAATGTCATCTAGCGTTTCGCCTTGGGCTAGTCTGTCTCTAAATTCCTGTGTTTTAGCCTTGAGTTGCTCATCGGAGAGCTTTTCCATTTCGGCCGAAAGCGCATTGGCTTTATCAACATAATGTTGAATTTTCTTTAAATCACGTTCGCTTTTTGTTCCAAAAATTTTGTTAATTACTGTCTGAATCATAAATATTTCCTTAAAATTTTAAACTGTGAGGTACTACGCTACCCATTACTCTGCTACCGGTTTTTTGTGATTGGTTTTAATTTGTAAATTGGAAGTGGCTTTAACATCCTTAGATTGCTTAGCCTGTAAAGCGCCCTGGTCTGCCAAGACCTGTTCCTCTGTTTGGTAAAGAGCTTCTTTCGTCAAGGCAACTAGCTGTTCCCCGGTATGGGCACGTAACTCTTTTAAATCCGCCTGTACGGCCACTATAACGGCTTGTAAATCCTTTTTGTCAGCTGCCGGGGTCTCTTGGGAACGTAAATTTTGCTTATATTTACTTAGTAAATCTTCTTTGACCTGAACACTGACTGCCCAAATACGTGGATACGTGGTAGATAATTCTTTGGCCGCATGTGTACGCGCCACATCTGCCAGTTGATCATTCCCGCTTTGCTGAGCATAAATAAGCGCCCGACGATATTGGTCTAGTACCGCATTTATAGCTAGTGAGTTTTCAAAATTTCGAGCCAAGGCAATTAACGTGTAGCGGCTTTCCAGTGTATTTGGCGGATTTTGGGAAATATATTGTGCTAAAACGCTTTCTACAAATTGGTTTAAGTTGCCATCTTCAGCGGCTTTTTCTAAGAGTACCGGATTATACGCGGCAAATACCTCACGCGCCTGTTCGCGCGTCATTGTATTTTGCCCGTACAAAGCAGAAGACAGAGTGAAAGTCGCCAATAGAAATAAGCTGCGTTTCATAGATACTATTATTTTACTATATTCTTAGTATGCAAGGGCGGTTTTTTGCTATAATAGTTTTACAATTTATTCTGTTTTTGGAACCGTGTACAAAACACGGACTGCTTTTAAAAAATTAAAGGCTTTCTCTAAGTCCAAAAACAGTCGTTTTAGGTGCATAAGGGCGGCCACCCTTGTGTGCCGAATGTTTCTCACTTTACGGTGAGAATCTACGGCTGTTATACTGTGTTGCTTAGAGAAGCTCAAGATAACAGCCGTTTTTGCAGGTTTCATAACAGTAAATTGAATAATCTCAAGGAGAATGTTATGAAACTAAATTATAAAGCCTTCACGTTAATTGAATTGCTTATTGTGGTATTGATAATAGGGATTTTAATAGCAGTTGCTTTGCCACAATATCAAATAGCCGTAGCAAAAGCCCGATATGCTACGCTAAAACATATGGTAAAAAGTTTATCTGATGCGCAAGAAATATATTACTTAACCAATGGCAAATATACTGAGAATCTTGAGGAATTAGACATTGATTCAGGTGGGACAACAGATCCAACGCTCAAATGGCATAAAGTTTTAGACTGGGGCGATTGCTATGCTTCCCATAGTTCAGCTAGATGCAACCATAAAGAATCCAGTGCCTATCCTCAAAAATACTACATCCATAGTGCCAATCTGAACTGGAAAGGGCGTTGGGTATGTGTGGCCAGATCTGGAGATCTAAACAATATTCAGAATAAAATTTGTAAGCAAGAAACAGGGTTATCTGCTCCCACCATGCAAAATGGAACCTATAATGAATGGCTCTATGATTAACAAATAAATGACCATCCCCTCTAGCAGGGATTTCAATTACAAAAAAGAACCCCCGCAATTATGTCGCGGGGGTTCTTTCCAAAAAGCCTTTATCTAGCAGCCGTTCTAAAGAAATTACCTTTCACGTTGCGGGCCAATTGTACCTTCCCTAACGTTTTTCCGGCTTCTACCTGTACATCCTTAGCATGGGCCGTTACAAATCCGTCCACACTGCCGAAAACGTCGCCTTCTTTAATAATACCTAACTGCCCGTGGCTATTAATTTGAACTTCTAATTTAAGTTCATTGCCTACGCTTTCGGTTAACAAATCCTCTTCACCCATGGTAAATTCCAAAGGGAACTTGGGATTAACCACACGTTTAATAGCTACCGGGACATCCGCTTCATTTTTCACAATAATGGAGCAAGAATTATTATCTGCTTGCGCCAGTTGCAACAGACGATCCGGTACTGTCACCGTGCCTGCCAAATTAAACCGACCTTCTTGCGCAGGAAGATGTTTACAGTAGTAATAACAAAAACCCGCACAGATAACAGCTAAAAATAAAGCAAAAATCTTTTTCATATTTATATTGTACCCTAAAAACAAGTTCCTTGGCAAGAAAACTTTAAATACGAAGAAAAAGTAGGGTCTCAAATAGCATAATTTGAAACCCTATCCTTAAAATTACAAGAGGTTAATTATTGTTTAAAGAAACCCCACAGGTTGGCATTGTATACCCACCCTTTGCAGATCCCATCTTTGGCATTGACTGGTTCGTCTTGTACCTGGATCCATTTGCCTTGTTTGGAAATATATTTAAACGGATAGCCTTTTTCTACGGTACATACAATATCCGCTTTTGTAGACGGGCTTCGGCGTACATTTAAGTCAATTTTTGCAGACATGCCGCCGTTAGGGCTTAATAAAGAAGACGAAATCCATCCTTGATATCCTTCAAAATCTTTGACCAACACCCAGTCTTTAGCTTCATTGGTTTTAAGCATAATGACCGGAGTATAACGCCAGGCATAAAACTTAACAGCACATTGGGTACCCGCACAAGTGCGGATATTGGCACGTTTGGCATTGACGCTGGCATATTTTTGAGCCAACGCCGGAGCACTCACGAACAACACGAGCGAAAACAAAGCGATCAATTTCTTCATAGTTCTCCTTTACAAAATACGAGCAAAAATCTTATACCAAAAGTATAGCAATACTGCGCGGGCTTTTGCAAGTTTTTTCTCAAAATAGTCACTGCGCCAGTAAGTCCGAAAAAGCTATAATATAAGAAATAGCAAATGAGGTATATTTATGAAAGAAGCTGTAGAAAAAGTAGTAAATGAAATTCGTCCCATTTTACAATCTGACGGTGGAGACATTGAACTGATCGGTGTAGATGAAAAAACAGGCATTGTAACGGTCGGTCTGCGCGGCCACTGCGGAAGTTGTCCGCATGCCCAAATGACCCTACAAGCCGTTGTAGAACGCCGCATTAAAGAAGTAGTTCCTGGCGTAACAGCTGTAGAACGCGTCTAAAATCATGTCCATTGTTGATCTGCATACCCATTCTGATTTTTCTGACGGTACCTGTACACCGGAAGAAGTAGTACATGCTGCTCTAAAAAAGGGTGTGCAGATTTTTGCGCTTACCGATCATGATACAATGGATGGTACTTCTCGGGCTGCAACCTTGGCACAAGAAAGGAACCTGCGCTTTGTATATGGTGTGGAAATCAGTACCTGCGAACATGATCACCTGCATTTTACCGGATACAATATAGATATTAACAATTCGGAATTTCAAACCTTTTTGGCTAATAACCGCAAAGCCCGTCAAGGTCGTATCAAACAGGTCATTAAGCAACTGCAAGACGCCGGCGTGGGGATTACAGAGGAAGAGGTATTTTCACGCGCCCCTAATACTGTTTCCCGGGCCCATGTGGCCGATGTATTGAAAGCTAAGGGGTATGCACATTCCCGCCAAGCTGCTTTTCGCAAGTATTTACTGGAGGGACAATCTGGTTATGTTCCGGCTATCGGTGTAACTGCTATAGAAGCGATCCGAAATATTAAAAAAGCGGGAGGACTCGCTGTAATTGCACATCCGGGAATGGTAACCGAGCACTGGAATTTCCCGGCATGGACAGAGGCCGGATTGGATGGCATTGAGATTTTTTATCCGGCACATAGTTTTGCCCTTCGTCAAGAATTATTACACCTAGCCGATAAATACGGACTATTTGCTTCCGCAGGCTCTGATTATCACGGCCCCAAAGGGGGACGAACCGTATCTCCCGGGATGCAAATTCCACAAAACCACTACAATAGATTACTAAGTAAATTGTTTTAATAGCCCTGCAAGCCAATTTATTTCAAGCTATGACGTACACGGGTTCCCCCAAACTGTAGCTCTTTACCCATCGTTTTACAGACTGCTGCCGCTATCGTTTCTTCTTGTTCGGCCCAACAATAAAATAGCCCCGCATATTTCCTATCATCAGAACGGTTCTCATAGGAATAAGCAATCCCATAAGACTCCCCCACATCTATTCCCACGCCCAAATTGTTAATTTTGCATTCCCACCCTTCCGGACAAATTACTTGAATATCCAACTCATCCTGAGAATCTGCATAAAACCCATTAGCTAAATAATAGGATTCCTGAGCATCATGCACCCCTTTAGCAAACACAATTCCCTGTGTTAAACGACTTTTAAGTACTGCTTTTTGATACTGCGGTACAGCCACAGCCGCTAAAATACCTATTATCAAGACAACCACCAAAAGTTCTATGAGCGTAAATGCTTGTTTTTGTTGACTCATATTTCTCTCCTTATTTGTTTTTCTTTATAAAGAGAGAATATCAAAAAAAAAAAACGCGTCAAGCGAAATCGATGAAACCAAATTAGGGTTGCAAGTGTAACCACAAAAAAGGACCGAATTTATCGGTCCTTTTTTGCGATTAAATTGGGACTCCTTTTAATTGGCAGGAACTTCAGCAGTAGGAGGCACATCCCCGCCACGGTGGAAGAATTGATGTACTTTATTTTTTAGTTGTTGCCAACCAAATTTCGCAGCCTGAACCATGCTGGAGTTCGCTAACATACCGGGTGTAAGGGCTACGCTGCCTGCCAAGGCAGCTCCGCAGATAGCCATGTCCAGTCCCGGGATTGCTTCAAAGGCACCAGATTTCATCGCTCCTACAGGGAGAGCAGCTAACGGCATGGTAAAGTTAATAAGCAGTGCGATTTCACGTTTGTATTTAGGATATAACCCTACCATGTATTCATACATTTGAGAGAAGAAGTTGCTAATTCCAAAACAGGCTGTAATAGTACCGGCTACCAGTAAACTGATGTTGCCTGTAGGTACTGCCAGTGCGGCCATGGCCGGGCCCACAATGCTTGCGGTAGAAGAAAGCGCATACATACTGCCTCCGCTCATACGCTGGCTTAATACATTCCCTATAATACGCCAACCGAACATACATCCATACAATAACAGGCCCACTACACCGGTAGCGGCAGTGCCGTCTAATCCCATATCACGCATGGCAAACGCTAAACCGTTGGAAAATCCCAATTCCCCAAAAGTAGCCAAGGTCATGGCGCTCAAAGCCGCCGGTAATCCTTTCATTTTGGCCACTTTATACCACTTTACATCCCGTCGACCCAATACATCAAACGCTTGCTGTAAACTTTGACGGGCGGCTTGTGCTTCCTGTGGGGTGCGACCGGATAAAAGCAACAGCTCTTCGAGCTCTGCACCTACTTCTGTTTCATGTTTAATGGTTAAATTGTTAATGGTGGTTTTAGTTTGACGCGATTCCACCGGTACCAATGCATCAATGGCTCCTTTCAATTGTTTAGCAGCTTCTACCAGCACCGGATGTGTAGAAGTCAACTCGGCCGGAGGCACTTGGCTGATACTGGCTGCCGTACTGTTTTGCAAATCCTGCAGGTTATTGCTAAGCACTGTTTTGTTCATCGGGAAAGCGTCTTTATAACGTGTTTTATAAACCTGACGTAAAGTGTATAAGCTGTATAACGTATACGGTACATAGCTGGCTGAAAAATCCAGTCCCAAATCTAACCCGACCATCTTACCCAACGCGTTGGCAAACATCGGGAATGACAAGAACAACATGGTTCCCAAGTTTTTAAACATGGCACCGCGCTGATAGTAAATTACATCACGTAACGATTTGGAAGATTTTTTCGTGGCTACTTCCCAAGCACGTTTGGCCAGGTGTCTGGCATTGTACACAACGGGAGCGGCATCGGTAACTTCCTGTGCTTTTTGGAAAGAACTGGCCTGCGGCACAATTCCACGGTTAGCACTCATCAGTAAATTTTGTACAAAGCGAGTTACATTGGTACCCAAGGCAATCAGTACACTGGAAACAATAAATCCCGTTAACTGTAAATTGGTAACCTCACCGCCACCCACATGCCCATATAGTCCGGTAGCCAAGGCTACCAAACCACCGACTGTAAACATGGCTGAACCTACCCGAAATACCGCGGCTTCGCCGTATTGTTTCATCAGCGGATGTACAAAAAGCATTAACGCCGGCAATACGTTATTGATCCCCAGCATAATATTACTGGCCGTATCTTTCTCAATACCGAACGTATCATGCATTTCCGGTGCCAGCGTTTTTCCTAGCCCGATTTGCAGGCTGGGGACCAAATACGTTACCGGAACCATTTTCCCCATGGTAGAAAATACACCCAAGCGAAACTTTGTTTCCGGGTTCGCTTCAAAAATCTTGGTCCAGTATTTGCTTTCAGCTTTAGGAAGACGAACAAATGCATTTTGAAGTTCCGTTAATGTTCCATATTTATCCTGGAAATACAATGTTTGCCCGTTATACCAAATATGCCCTTCCTGCGGATCTTTAATGCCGCTAAGCAGGCTTGCATCTACTTCCGCCATTAAGGAAGAACTTCGCAGATTGCGGTCATATACCGGGATGGTAACAGAATTTCTGGGCGTACCAGAACGTTGGATTTTAATACGCATCGGACGCGTTAAGTGCAAGTCATTGGCCCCTTGCAGGAATGTATCAAATTCCCCGTTTCGAATTGATAAGGCAAAGTAGAAGTGATCCGGACGTTTGGCAGGAACGGTTTGATTACGAAGTTCAAAAATATAGTCTGTATCTAAAGCCAAGCGATTATATTCCGGCGAAAAATTCTTTAAATCCGAGCTGACTGTTAAATCTACGTTATGTAAAATATGCTCTACCTTATCGGTTCCTTCAACGGTTAATTTAAAACCATCTACTCCAACGGAAACCTCATGTATCTCGCTGTCGGCTCCTACTAAATCTCCTCCAATAGATGCTCGGGCTGGCAAATCCACTTGGGCAAATACGGGACGTACGTTGCTCTCATGCAAACCGGGTTCTTCATAAGGGACTGTTGTGCTCTGCTCTTTTTTAAACTGACGGCCCAACCACGAGAAAAAACGTTTCCCCAAGTCAGCAATTGCAAACACCGGGATCCCGCTGTACAAAATCCCGCTATTGGAAGAGCGACGTGCCGTTGTCACGGAAGTTTCTGTCGGCGGCACAGCTGTTACCGATACGACAGGTGCCGCATTTACGGAAACCGCAGGATTGGAACTAAACATCAACGGTTCAATATGAGGAGTTGTTGCCGTTACTTGAGGCACTCCCTGTTTAGCAAACTGAGCCGGTTGAATGGAACGAGCCAATACCTGTGCCTCGCTTACAACCGGTGCCGGTTGTACCTGAGGTTGCGCAACGTTTAAGTTTACCCATAATTCGGTAGCCTGCACAGACGGATCCGCGTGCAAACGATTGGGCAGGAACCCATCGCCTAAAAAAACGGCTAACTTTTCATTAGCCGCCAAAGAATGGTCTATCTGCAACTCGCTCGGTACTTCTATCGGCATCCCTTTCGTGCGAATGTAAGCTGCCGTACCTGCGAGA
Source organism: Elusimicrobiaceae bacterium (assembly GCA_017475405.1). Classification (GTDB taxonomy): domain Bacteria; phylum Elusimicrobiota; class Elusimicrobia; order Elusimicrobiales; family Elusimicrobiaceae; genus Avelusimicrobium. The sequence continues at coordinate 59,891 of JAFVFN010000010.1, read as the reverse complement.
ACTTCTTTACCTGTATGTTCACTTAAAAATGTTTCTAACGCCTCATAGGCCTGCATGTGTAATAGTCCACGAGCCGTAATTAATGCGGCCGTATCTTCAAACAGCGTGCCTTGCGCATGTTTATAAAAATCAAGCAATACGGCAGCGGATTCTTTGGTTCCGACCAATCCCAGCGCGGACGCATCAGCTAATACATGTTTTACAGCGGTCACTTTGAGATCTGCCGGGTGCTGTTGAGCAAATACCAAAAATGAGTCTAAATCTGTTTGCGGGACATTTAATATGGCGGAAGTTTCTTGAAGTTGAACTTGATAGGCCGTTACCGCCTGAAGACGTTGCCCATCAGTAACTGCGTTGGGCATTAAGGAGAGGGTCACGAAATCATTTCGCAACATGGGAGCGCGCAACGCTGCAGATTGTTGTAAAATTTGTTGAGCAAGGCCGTTTACATTGCCCGATAAAATATGCGATTGAACCCAACCCATCGGCAACATGGTCTGTTGCATAACACGACGATTAATTTGGGCAGACATACGGGTAGGCAGCAGATTTCGGTTGGTTACAGCAGGAACACCTCGTCTGATACCGGCAACACCGCGACCGACCGGGCCTACCTGGCCCAAAGCCGGTGAGATACTGCTTACTAATATACTAACGCTCAGCACAAGCGCAAGTAGTCTATGCATATATAACTCCTCTCCTATATATATGATCGCAATTTAAACGGCAAAAAAACAGGGCCAAAAGACCTATTTGAAAGATACTTTTAGCCCTATATAAATCAAATTGTGATATGCACTGCAGGTATATGGTATAAGTGGAAATTTGTTTGTTTCGAAAAAGATGTGAAAATAAAGAAAGTAAAATGGAAAAACGAAGCTTTGCCCGCGACGTTTGTTGATTTTTCCGTCGGGGAAAGCACAAACACGCAAATTGGGTGGTGTTGTACTGATACATAACAATTTAACCTTCTCCATTAATATGTTATGAAATTTGAAAGGACGTTGCAACGAAAAAAAGACCTATTTTCAAAATAGGTCTTTTTACAATCCGTAAAGCACCCGTGAACTAGAAAAAATCCACCGCCGTTGGCAGCAATACTTCCTGCATGACACTCAGGGCAAATGAGTCAGTCATGCCTGCAATATAATCGGCTATAACCGTATCGATTTCCGCGGGATTTTCTTTATAAAATCCTTTCATGGATTTGAGATAGTTGCCAAATCCGCGAGCTGCTTGTTGGGGTTCGCGGGCATAGGCCTCATAATCAAAAACATGTTGGTTAAACAAGTTGCGAAAATAATCAAAAACATCCCGCAGGCATTTTGTTACGATTTCTTTACGACAAAGCATATCTTCATTGCAATAAATACGCTTATAGTTAAAATCGCGCAACTGAGAAATCAAATTAAATTTGTCATCCGAAAACCCGATGCAATCTTTGTCTTTGGAATGATCAATTAAATCCAATGTCAGTGTATTAATAATTTCCCCATTGGAAGTTCCTACTTCTTTGCGTACCGGGGTCGGAATATCATCTTTTGTAATCAAATCGGCCTTAATGGCGTCTTCAATATCGCGCCCAAAGTAGGCAATCTTATCAGCCAGTCGTACGATACACCCTTCGTATGTAGAAGGCATTTGAGTACGCCCTGTAATATGTTCCAAATCATTAGGCGTTTTCCCGGGACGTAAAGCATTATTGGCAAAATCTTCGCCGCAATGGCAAATAATGCCGTCTTTTACGGCAAAGGTTAAATTTAATCCTTCTCCGTAGTTGGCGATATGTTCTACCACGCGGTAACTGTTAAGTTCATGTAAAAACCGTTTCCCGTTGGGTCTTAAACACGCATCAATGGCGCGTTCTCCCTCATGCCCAAACGGAGCATGCCCGATATCATGCCCAAGTCCGATCGCATAGGCCAAATCTTCGCTGAGCTGCCAATTGCCGCTTTTGTTAAGACCGCGACAAATGGTAGCTGCAATGGTAGCTACATGTAATACATGTTCAATGCGCGTACAAATATGATCGTTTTTAGGCGCAAAGAACACCTGCGCTTTATGCTTAAGCCGGCGAAACGGAAGCGAATGAATAATTTTGGTTTGGTCTCTAAAATATTCATCACGCAAATCCGGGGTATGCGGATGGGTACGCTGTAAATAGATTTCATCGGAAAATGGGTTTTTTATCATAAAATTATGATACCATAATAGAAATAGTTAGTATAGAGGAATCCTATGAAACCAGTTGTTTTTTCCGGCAGTTTTGACCCCGTTACCAACGGTCATATTGACTTAATCAAACGGGCTCGCGCCATTTTCGGTGCCGTAGCCGTCGTTGTGTTTCGCAATGCTAACAAAACCACCCGTTTTACCATGGAAGAACGGGTTGCGTTCTTAAAAGAAGCCCTGCAGAGCGAATCCAACATTACCATCGACAGTACGGAAGGGTTACTCGCCGATTATATGAAATCCCACGGTTATACGACCGTAGTAAGGGGACTACGCAGTGCGCATGATTGGAATCATGAACGTACCAATGCTTATTTTAATAAACGCTTCTATCCTGCATTGGAAACCGTTTTCCTACCCGCCTGCGAACAATACCAGTTTACCAGTTCCGGTGCCGTCAAAGAAGCCGCTTCCTACGGTGCTGATATAAGCGACCTGGTTCCGCCTTGTGTGGCGAAAAGGCTAAATAAATAAAAATATATCTTTTAGGGAATATGATTTCTAAAGATAATTTTGTTATAATAAAAAAGAAGTAAAAAATTTAATCTGTTTTTGGAAGCGTAATAGATACGCAGTAGCTTATAAGCTTCTAATCACGCCAGGAACAGCTGTTTTAGATACAAACTAATGGGCCTTATAACCCCATCAGTTTGTATTAAATGTTTACCGCACGACGGTAAACTACGGCTGTTATGATTGGGGACTGTGATTAGAACTCAAGCACAATGGCCGTTTTTGTATATGTTTCCCAAAACAGTGAAAAGGAGAAACATATGCTTAATATAAATAGTCGTCACGGTTTTACCCTGATAGAACTTTTAGTAGTGATACTAATTATAGGCATTTTAGCAGCAGTGGCATTACCACAGTATCAAAAAGCAGTATTAAAAAGTAGATTTACGCAAGCAAAAGTACTGGCAGAAGCAAGTGCGAAAGCCCAAGAAATTTATTACTTAGCTAATGGCGAATATGTCTCCAATGTGGAAGAATTAGACATACAAATTCCCGGGAAAACAGACGATAACAAGATAACAGGAAACTCTTATGTATGCGAATTTGGAAATGGATACCTTTGGTGTGAATTAACTGGCTTATCGAAGGATGAATACTTGGCATATGAAATAATCCTTCATTCGGGCCAAGATGTAAATCTTGAAAAAGGAAAGAAAATTTGTGTTTCTTATCCTCAATCCACCTTATTAGGTTACCAAATATGTCAAGCAGAAACGGGGCTGCTCTCTCCTAGTCAGTCATTTAGATACGCCTATTGGTATTATAACTGACTTAGTTGGGCCTAGATCCATATAGGTCTAAAGGCCCTGTTTTTTATTATTTTAAACTCACATACTAAAGAAGAAAGAGGTCCTTATGAAACAACGTATAGTGAGTATTATCCTTTTGACATTGATATTAATCCCCGGCGTAACACGCGCTCAAAATGCCCCGGAGGCAGACACCTCGCGTTTATCGGTTGCTTTAGCTTTACAAACCGCCCAGGGTGTTGAAAATTATTTATCTGCGCCGGATGCTTACGGTACTCCGCTGATTATCAAACTAGCACGTCAGGGAGATGTAAAAACCTTGCTTAGTTTGGCCGAGTATTCCAAAGACGGGCAATTTTTACTCTCCACAGATAAATACGGAAATAACCTCTTTCACGCTGCAAAAAACGCAGATACCGTACAGGCTGCTGCTTCTTTGATTCGCCGGTTTTACGGGGCCAAAGCACCTCGTAAGATATCCGAACTGGTAGATGCCCGTAACACCTTGGATGAAACTCCATTACATGCCCAAATTAATGCGGCCCATACGGATACCTTCCGCCCGATTTATGCCTATACGTCTCTTAAGAAGAAAAATGACTCAGCCCACAATCAATTAGCTCGTTTACGCGGTAGCGATGAACGAATTTATGCCCAACACAAAGCCATTTATTGTCAGCATATTATAGAAGCCGGCTCAGCACACGGGATTACCTTGTGGCAGGCAGCCCAAACCCAGACGCAATACAATCCGTCCATGTCACAGATAGCTTATTCAATTGGTCGCGTGCTTCCTTGTCTGGTCAACTAAATTTAACCTAGCCCCTACATGCAAAATGGGCGGAACAAATGTTCCGCCCGTAGCAATTGGTGCAAAAGTTTACCAATCAAGAAGCCGGTAACATCGCTGATTTTACCTCAGGTCCCATGGAAGTGGGCATACCGTTTTTATCCACACAAACCAACATCGTTTTGCCTTTCGTACACAAACGACCGTTTTGGTTGGTGATGGTATTTTCAAATACGATTTTAATATCTGATATTTCCAGTACTTTGGTATCTACAGTAATTACATCGGCGTAACGTACCGGATACTTGTATTCCACTTCCTGCCGGGCCACTACAAAATATTTGCCCAACTGCATCAATGCCGGTACGGAAAACCCGCGTTCTGCCATATAGAGAGTGCGCGCTTCTTCAAAGTATTTTAAGTAGTTAGCGTAATACACGACATTGCCGCAATCTGTATCATGATAAAAAATAGTTTTTTGCATAAGGTTCCTCTTTTAGTACGGCGCAAGATTTCATATAATAAATTATACTTCTTTACCAGGTATGCGTGTATGAAAACCGAAGAAATCATCGACCGTTTGCGTAACCCGCAAAAATATAACCAGAAAGTCGTTGCCGCCGAAAAAAAAGCCCAAGAAGAGCAAGAGGTGCGTACCCAAAACCATACATTTCTTAACATGCTCGCGTGGGGGATGGTAATCTGTGCATTGGGAGCTGCTGCGATTGTGATGTTAAGCGTGCTCAACGCCAAAAATCGGGCCGAAGATATTACTGCGGCACTGGACCCTAAAAATATACAGGGTCTCGCTTCCAACACAGATTTTAATCCAAGTAAAGATGTTACCTATGTACAAATTTATGAAGGACAGGACCGCAATGTAGCAGTGGACGAATTAGGTACTACCTTACCCATTATCAACCGTTTTAATTATCAGTCCATTACTCCAAAAAACTACGGCATTATTGGGATGGCCCCATGGGCACTGACCGAAAACTTTGCGTCCAATATTAAAGACCCTGAGATAATTCGTTATCTGCTCAACCGGGAAGAAGTAGCAAAAGCTTTTATCTCCCGAAACGATGTGGCACCTCTTTTGGAAGATCCTCAATTATTGGCCGCGTTTACACAAGACACTGTCAAACTAAACGAATTTTTTGAAAGCAATACCGTTAAACAGGTGCTGACTAATCCCGATATAGTACGTAAAATAGGCGGCAGCCGTTTTATGAGTTATTTGCTGACCAGCAAATCCATTAAATACTACCGGGATCATCCGGCCGAGGCCATCAAAGTTATTAATGCAAGCCCCGCTTTGAGCGCGCTACGACAAAATGCCGGCATACGCCAAGCTGTTACCGAAAACTATTACCTAAAAAGCATTGCCTCCCAGCTTTTAGGACCGGCACGGACAGCTTATGCTCCGGCAGCGAATCCCACTCAAAAGCAGGCCTCCAGAAAGACAAGCAAAAAATAAAACTTGTATCTGTGGCTTAAATGTGCTATACTATATAGGTAGTTAAACTGATTTTCGCGGGCGTGGTTCAATGGTAGAACGCGACCTTGCCAAGGTTGAGACGAGAGTTCGATTCTCTTCGCCCGCTCCATTTAAAAGCCCCCTTTCAATGAAAGGGGGCTTTGTTATAAGGTTCCCTTAGCATTAAGTTCTGCACATAGTTTCTGTTGAATCACAGTCGCTGCAGAGAAGGGCTCACATCTAATAATTGTAGGAGATGTCTGAGTTATTTTCAAGCTATACGCCTCCTTCCCATCTTCTTTGTTAATTTGTATTGCCAAGGCCAAAAAGTTCGCATAGGGTTTTTCGTGTGAGGGTCCATCTCCATTGGGAGAATATTTAAAATATACGGTTGTCACTCTATTCTGAGACCCTACAACAGTTCCAGGGATTGTAATATCAAGCTTATCCATATCTTCTGTCCTCAAATACTCCCCATTTGCAAGATAATATAATTGATGAGCATTAGCTATGGCACGAAGGTTTGTGACTGCCTCCGTTAATCGCGCCTTTTCTACAGCTCGTTGATATTGTGGTAAAGCCACGGCCGCTAGTATCCCTATAACCAATACAACTACTAAGAGCTCTATTAATGTAAACGCTTTATTAATTTGCATATATTTCTCCTCATATGGGTTGTCCCTATAAAGAAAAAATATCAAAAAAAAAAAACGTGTCAAGCGCATTTTAGGGTGCCACGATAATCAGACAAAAAAAGACCAGTCTTAAACCGGTCTTTTAATAGGTAAATACAATCTTAATTTAAACGATTTTATCGCTTTCTTCTTTGGCTTTTTCTAACTCTTTATCCACCCGAGCGGCAATCCTGCGCAGCACCGTTTGCGTATTTTTCTTCCACTCTTTAAGCTCCCGCAGCTGCGTCTGGAACTCTTTTAATTGTAGGTTATCCTGCTCTAAACTGCGCAGTTGATTTTTTAGTGACGCATTCTCTCCCGCCAGTTCTTTCTGACGGGATAAAGTTTGCGTAATTAAAAGTTCCAACTGTTTGAGCTTTTCTTGCATCAGCGAAGCTCCGCACCAACTTGGGTTTTAAGTTGATCGACAATACGGTTAAATGCACCGTCGATTTCTTTGTCTTTGAGCGTACCGTCTGTTTTGCTAAAGGCCAAGCTAAAAGTTACACTCTTTTTACCGGTAGGTAAATGTTCCCCCTGATACACGTCAATCAGGTGATAAGTCATTTCGACATCTAGCGCAGTCTTATCTAGGGCACTGGTAATTTGTGCATATGTTACATCGCTTCCGAGCACCACCGACAAATCCCGCAAAGACGGAGGGAACACCGCCACATCAACGGCCGGTTTAAAATCACGGGCAGAATAATTTTTTTCAAGCTGTTTGGTGGCAAATTCAAACGCCCATACATCCGCCGTTTTTACGCCAAACGCTTTTAATGTAAGCGGGTGAAGTTTACCAAACACACCGATCACTTTACCGCCCTGCAAAATATCCATACTGATCTTAGGATGCATATATACGGGCACGTTCTTAGACGGCGTAAAACTGACTCCGTCCGCCTGGCCCACTACGGTTTGCACGAGTCCCTTAAGCCAGTAAAAATCTACCGGTCTAGAGGGTAACCCGAAAAACTTGTCTGCTTCCACGTTCCCTGTTAATACACCAGCTACGGTATAGTTTTCTACGGGAAACCCTTTCATATTTTGGAATGTTTTACTGGTTTCAAACAACTTCAAATTAGTATTTCCAAAACGTAAATTACTCTCTACATTCTTAATCAAAGAAGCCAGTAATGTCGGACGCAAATAGTCCCATCCCTGCGCCAAGGCATTTTTAACGCGAATGCAGAACTTGGCATCAGTCCCCAACAGTTGGAGTTCTTTTTCACCGATAAAATCAATATTTTTACATTCGCAAAAACCGGCACCGATGAGCATATTAGCATAGATTTTTCCCAAATCAATCCCTTTGGGGTTATCGGCAAAGATCACATGAGCACGCGTAGCAGACACGGGGATTTGATCGTAACCTGCGAAGCGAGCAGCTTCTTCTGCCAGGTCCCATTTATGGTTTAAATCACGGCGATGCGTAGGCGCTTTGAACTTCCACACGCTTGAGCTTGCATCAAAAGTTGCTGACAAATGCCCGAAAATATCTTTAAGTTTATCTTGCGAGATATTGGCTCCTAAAATCGCATTAATCTCGGCCGGAGTAAACGTTACCGTTTTGTTTTCAAACGGTTGCGCATAGACGTCGTTTATTTCGCTGGCTGTTCCGCCGCAAATCTGTACAAGCAATTCACTGGCGCGGCGCATGGCAAGCATTGCTCCTTCAATATCCGTACCGCGTTCAAAACGTTGCGAAGAATCCGATGAAATGGCAAACTTTTTAACCGTTTTGTTTATGGTTGGCGGATTAAAATAGGCTGCTTCAATAAAAATATCCTGCGTATCTTCTTTAATCCCGCTGTCCAGTCCGCCCATAATACCAGCCAAAGCAGTTGCTTTCTTCTCATCGGCAATCATTAAGCAGTTTTCGGTAAGCTCCAATTCACGCCCGCCTAGTACAGTAAACTTTTCACCAGGGTTGGCGTTTCGGACAATGATTTTGCCCCCCTCTACTTCCCGCAAATCAAACGCATGCAACGGATTGCCTAACTCAAACATTACATAGTTAGTCACGTCTACCAATGCGTTTTTCGGGTTCAGCCCCATCGCGGCCAAGCGTTCTTTCATCCATTCGGGTGACTCAGCATTTTTAACACCGCGAATAATGCGCCCAATGTAACGGCCACATCCTTCGGTGTTTTGGATTTCTATGTCCAACGATTTTCCTTGTCCGGCAATATCTTTGATTTCAGGCAGTTTAACAGGTTTATTTAAAAGCACTCCCAATTCCCGAGCCACTCCCCAGTGAGACAGCAAATCCGGGCGATTGGAGGTAATTTCCAGCTCCAAGATGCTGTCCGCTTTGCCATACAATGTCGATACGTCCGTTCCTAACGGAAGGTTTTCATCTAACACTAAAATCCCGTGAGCCCGGGTGTGGGTAAGGCCAAGTTCATCGGAAGAACAGATCATACCCTCAGATTCAACGCCGCGGATTACAGCCGGTTTTAACACAATTTTACCTAACCGTGCCCCTACACGCGCCAAAGGGACTTTTTGACCTACAGCCACGTTCGGAGCCCCGCATACTACACGTTGGCTGACACCGTTACCGCGGTCCAGGGTTACCAAATGCAAATGGTCTGAATTAGGGTGGTCTTCAATGTTAGTAATTTGCGCTACATAAACACCTTCAAAATCAGCCCCGGCAGTTTCCACAGAAGCCACTTCAATACCTAAATCGGTCAATTTTTTGGCCAGTTCTTCGGGCGTTAAATCAATCTCAATAAAATCTTTTAACCAAGAATATAGAATCTTCATAAAATCTCCCTAGAACTGTTTGAGTAAACGCACATCGTTTTCATAAAATGCACGAATATCTTTAATGTTAAGCATCATCATGGCCAGGCGCTCTACTCCCATACCAAACGCATAGCCACTAAATTCGTCGGGGTCGATGCCGCAGTTTTTAAGCACATTGGGGTGAACCACACCGGCACCGAGCATCTCTATCCAGCCGTTTTGTTTACAGACATTGCATCCTTTACCCTGGCAGAATACGCATTTGACGTCTACCTCTACACTGGGTTCCGTAAACGGGAAAAACGACGGACGGAAACGGATTTCAGCCTTGTCGCCAAACAAGCCTTTCATAAAGGCCGTCAGATCACTTTTAAGATCTGCCAAGGATACATTTTTGTCCACATACAATCCCTCAATCTGATGGAACACCGGACTGTGCGTTGCATCCAGACTGTCGTTGCGAAACACACGTCCCGGCGCCATAATACGAAGCGGAGGTTTGTGTTTTTCCATATAACGACTTTGTACATTAGACGTATGAGAACGAAGCACCAACGGGGCTTTAGTGTCTACAAAGAAAGTATCCTGTGCGTCGCGTGCCGGATGGTGCAACGGCACATTTAATAAATCAAAATTATGTTTTTCATCCTCTACCCATGGACCTTCGGCCCATTCAAATCCTAAGCGCGAAAGGATCGTAGTCATGCGGTCCTGTGCCACAGAAAGCGGGTGTTTATGTCCGCAGGCTACCGGATAGCCAGGCAAGGTTAAATCAATGTTGGTTTTGTTTAGTTCATCATTAATTTCTTTGGCGGCAAAGAAAGCGGCCTTTTTATCTAATACAGCGGTCAGTTCGGCCTTTAGGGCATTGCCCAACGGACCAGCTAGTTTTTTATCTTCTATGGAAAAATCTTTCAGGCCCTTTAATAAATCTGTCAGAGCCCCTTTACGGCCCAGGGCGGCCACGCGTAGTTCTTCTACCTCGGTAGCGGAAACAGCGGCGCTAATTTTGGTTTTGTATTCTTGTGCAATGGTTTCGCACGCGGATTTGAATTCTAAAATAGTCATAATAATATTATAGTATTTTTAGAACGCGTAACGCGTGGAAAAATCCATTTTATACTCTTTTTTTAGAATACTAAACTGTCACACACTTTTCTACCCAAAGAAGAAGAATTAGCAACTGTACATGCTCGTGTACCAGGATTATCTATTTTTGCATGTAAATAATAAAATTTAATCATAAAGTCCCGCGTATTTTGACAATTGCTTAAGCTATTTTCTCCTGGACAATAACTTGCCGCTACTTGTTTTGAAGCCGAAGAGATATCAACAATAAAATCCCCACATTTCCAAAATTTTTCCTCTGCTGCCCCTTCACTCATATCTTCTATACAATTCTTTGGGGCTGTAATGTCCAACTCTGACATTTTTCTTGCATATTCTCCATTGGCTAAATAATAAACTTCCTCTGCCTTTGTCAAATTGTCCAATATAGGTAATATTGTACTAACTTTCGTTTTTATAATGGCCAATTTATATTGTGGCAAAGCTACTGCCACCAGTATTCCTATAATAAGAACTACGACTAATAATTCGATGAGCGTAAATGCTTTTTGACTCATATTCCCTACTCCTATTTGTAAATTCAATTCTTTTGTTTTAGCAGAAGTATAAAATAATACGGCTGTTACCGTTGTGCCTGTCTGAAGTCACATAATAACAGCCGTGGTCCCTCGTATAAATACGAGAAACACTCGGCACACGCAGACCGTCGTCCTTGTGTACCTATATTGGCTGTTCTTGGACTCAGACAGGATTTGGAACTCCCAAAAACTCCGTATTCTTTATACGGTTCCAAAAACAGAGTAAATTGTACTTATAGTGTACTAAAAAAGAGTCAAAAAATAAAGTACAATAACATATATGGCAAAGGATATTTTAACCGTAGAAATTAAACGCATCCCGCTGGAAGTAGAAAACTCTGGACTAGGCGGTATGGAGCTGGCCGAACTGGCAGCTCAGGTAGAAACCTACATGATGCAGCTGCAGGCAGACGGCGAGATTGATACTCTCAAACAAGCCCTGTATGCGGCCCTGCACTTTGCCAGCCAAGCGTATCTAAAAAGCCAAAATGAGGGCGGTAAACGCCAAGAAGAATTAAGCCGCTTGGATGAACTGATTTTAAAACTTAAGGTTGCTCAAGAGAAATGACCGACGAAGCAATGCCTCTTGCGGCGCGTCAGGCGCCCAAAAAATTGGAAGATTTTGCAGGCCAGCCCCATTTATTGGGACCGGGCAAAATGTTGCGTCGTCTGTTAGAAGCTGATATGATTAAATCAGCCGTGTTTTTCGGACCGCCTGGATGCGGCAAAACCGCTACTGCACGCTACATTGCCTCGCGTACACAAGCTCACACGGTAGAACTAAACGCCGCGGCCGCTGGAGTAGCGGACCTTAAAAAAGTCCTCGCGGAAGCCAAAGAACGCGCCGTTACCCCGTCTTTTGACGAGCGGCGTACTCTGGTTATCTTAGACGAAATCCATCATTTTAATAAAACACAGCAAGATGTGTTGCTCCCTTCTGTGGAACGCGGTGATATTATCTTAATCGGTATCACCACTGAAAACCCATATTTTTACATCAACAATGCCTTGTTATCCCGGTTTTCGGTCTTTGAATTTAAACCACTGGCAGACAAAGATTTACTAAAAATTTTAACGCGCGCGGCCGAAAATGAAAATGCTGAAATTGAATCGGACGCCGCTGATTTTTTGATTACACAGGCCAACGGGGACAGCCGTAAAATGTTAAATGCAGCCGAATTGGCCTTTGTAACCACAGCACCCGATAAAAAGGGTAAAAAACATATCACTTTAGAAATCGCTCAGGAATGCATCCAAAAACGTCATTTGCGCTATGACAAAAAAGGCGATGAACATTACGATATTATTTCTGCGTTCATTAAATCCATGCGCGGAAGCGATCCGGATGCAGCTGTGTATTGGTTGGCCCGCATGTTAGAGAGCGGTGAAGATCCGCGCTTTATCGCGCGGCGTATTTTAATCTGTGCATGCGAAGACGTGGGACTTGCTGAACCGTACGCCATTATGATCGCCCAGGCAGCGTTTGCAGCTGCTGAGGAACTGGGCATGCCCGAAGTGCGTATCCCCTTGGCTCATGCAGCAATTTACGTAGCGTGTTGTCCCAAGAGTAACTCGGCGTACCTGGCTGTAGACAAGGCTCTGCAGGAAGTACGTGAGGGACGTTACCGTCCCGTGCCGGATCATTTAAGAAGCGCAGGCAAAAACCGCGGTTACAAATACGCACACGATTACCACAATCACTACGTCAAACAGCTTTATATGCCCAACCCTGTTAAATTTTTTGAACCCGGGGAACTGGGCCGCGAAGCCGCACTTATCAAAAAGCTCAAAGAACTCAAAGGAGAATAAATGGAGCCCGAAGCCCCCTTTAGAGGTCAGGTTTTTACTGTTACCGCCATTACCCTTGCCGTTAAACAAATGATGGAAGGTGTATTTCGCGATATTTTTGTAGAAGGAGAAGTCAGTAACTTACGCGAATCCGGGAACGGACACTTATACTTTGACCTCAAGGACCGGGAAGCTCTACTCTCTGCCGTCATGTTCAAGTGGGACGCACGTAAATACTCTCTGGAACTGCAAGACGGCGTGCAAGTGCGTGTATGGGGCAGTTTGTCAGTCTATGCCAAATCCGGCAAATACCAGATCGTAGTTAAAAAAGTTGAAGCCCTTGCCAAAGGAAACCTTTATCTGGAATTTGAACGTCTTAAAAAGAAACTGGCAACAGAAGGTCTCTTTGACGAATCACACAAAAAACCTATCCCGGCCTACCCGCAGCGTATCGGGGTAGTCACGTCCCCTACCGGAGCTGCGGTACGTGATATTTTATCTGTGTTAAAACGCCGCAACCCGCATTTGGAAGTATTTATTTCGCCCGTTCTAGTGCAAGGTCATGAAGCGGCCCCGCAAATCGCTCAAGCAATTGCCGATTTAAATACATTTACCCCGGCGTTAGATGTACTCTTGGTAGGACGCGGCGGGGGCAGTATTGAAGATTTGTGGGCATTTAACGAAGAGGCCGTAGCACGAGCTATTTTTGCCAGCAAGATCCCGGTGATTTCCTGTGTGGGGCACGAAGTGGATTTTACGATTGCGGACTTTGTAGCCGACTTACGAGCTCCTACCCCTTCCGCCGCAGCCGAACTGGTTGTCAAAAACTCCCAAAACACGGCTGAGCAAATCGCCAATTTGCAAAAACGAATGATCCAGGCAGTGTCTTTGTTTTATGAGCGTTTTAAAAACCGCTTTAACTTAGCCGTGAACTCCCGGGCACTTAAAGACCCGCAGACACTTACGCAAGCCAAAGAGCAGGAGTTAGACGACTTAACCACGCGCTTGGAGAATGCCTGGGATGCCCGGCTAACCGAGTTCACGCACCGGCTTGAAATCGCTTGCCAAAAACTGCAAACACTGGGGCCACAATCTGTATTAAAACGCGGCTACAGCATTATGCGCAAACAAGACGGAACGGTAATCAGCCGGGTTACACAAACCGCACCCGGTGAAACGATTTATATACAAGTACAAGACGGTATGATTCACACGGAGGTAAAATAATATGCCCAAGCTCAATTTTGAGAAACAGCTTTCCCGTTTGGAAGAAATCGTAGCCAAACTGGAAGAAGAACAAACCGATTTAGATGCTTCTGTTAAACTCTTTGAAGAGGGAATCACCTTGTCCAAAGAGCTCTCTGCCAAATTGGAAACCGTTAAATTTAAAGTCCAAGAACTCAAAAAGAAAGGGTCTGAACTGGTGGCCTCTCCTTTTGATACTGAACTGGCCGAGGAATCCGATGCCTAAAAATAAATTGCGTTTGGACACGGCGCTTGTGGAACAGGGATTTTTTGCCAGTCGCACCCGTGCGCAGGCCTCCATTATGGCCGGCGAGGTTCTCGTGAATAACGAAGTGGAAACCCGTGCCGACCGCACGATTTTGCCAGAAGACATGATTACTCTTAAAGAAAAATCCTGTCCGTATGTCTCACGCGGCGGTCTTAAACTGGCCGGTGCTCTTAAGCATTGGAACATTGATATCAAGGGGAAGGTATGCGTGGACATCGGGGTGGCGACCGGAGGGTTTAGTGACTGCATGATCCAGGCCGGGGCCAAACTTGTATACGGAGTGGACGTCGGCAAAGGACAACTGGCCGATGAAATGCGGCGGTATTCCAACTTCATTTTTAAGCCCGAAACCAACGCCCGGTATATGACACCCGATTTATTTGACGAGGTCCCGCAATTTGCCGCTGTGGATGTTTCGTTTATTTCGCTTACGATGATTATGGAACCGTTATGCAAAGTAATGGCCCCAAAAAGCGAAATCGTTTTTTTAATTAAACCGCAGTTTGAACTGACGCCCAAACAAGTCCCGCACGGTATCGTTAAAACCGAAGAAAACCGCCAACTGGCCATTAAACGCGTACAGGATTTTTTTGCCCAAAATCTGCAACAAAAATACAACGGAGTTTTCGGGGAAGCCATTGAATCCCCGATTAAAGGAACTCATGGAAACATTGAGTATTTGTGGCATGTAATGTTAAATAAAATCAGTTGATTTGATAATAATTGAAACCATTCGTTGTAGTACGATATTTTCCCATACTCTTACAAATCGATTCGGCTATATCACTTTCTTTCCCCCATAGCCCGCATTCAAATACTCCTTGAGTATCTCCATAACGATGTTTGAATCCTGAATATTGAAACAAAGGCATATTTTGATTAGCAGCATTTGCAGCACAGGTGCCATCTGCGTGGCAGGAATATACATATTGATCGGGTTTCTGTGTATTGCTTCCGCCAAAAGTAGTAGAAACCAAATTCTCGGCAATATCTATATCTAATAAGTGTATATTGTTTGTATATTCGCCGTTTGCCAGAAAGTATACTTCTTGTGCTTGAATAATGGCCTTTAACATGGCCAATGCTTCTACAGCACGTGCTTTGTAAACTGCTTTTTGGTACTGCGGCACCGCTACCGCTGCTAAAATCCCTATAATTAACACAACTACCAAAAGCTCTATAAGCGTAAATGCTTGTTTATGTTGAACCATAATTCTCTCCTTATATATTTTTTTACTTATAAAGAGAGAATATCAAAAAAAAAAAACGCGTCAAGCAATATTTGCTGACGCATTTTCCAAATCAGTTCTTATAATGAACTAGTGCTAAATTTAAAAGCGGTAACTTAATTTAAGTACTACGGACAAATACCCGTATCTGCCCTGCCCGGAAAGTTGAACTTTATCAATGTATTGCGCCTTATTAAAACCAAAATTTGAATACCGTACTTCCAGTCCGACAGATTGGTCCTGACTGTTCCAATTGGTCTCTATACCAGCACCGATAAAATATCCCAAGGATACATCAGTATTTTCATCACTGGTGTCTACACTAACGTTTTTCCAACGACTGCGGGCCAACGATAATCCCGCACCCATTGGCACATATAAACGTACCGGATGATACGGATTGATATTAATCCGACTGGTTAAAAAGGTACTCCACACATCCATAGCCGTTTTGAATTGAACCCCGGAGCGCATTTTGGAAGCATAGGTAGTATTAGCCCCGTTTAGTTCTAATCCAAATCCGATATAATCGTGGAAAAAACGGACTCCGCCAACACCGTATTGGCCGCCCGTACCACCCCAGGGAAGTTCCGAATCTATCCCCGAAGCCTTAATCCCGGTTTTATGCGCAGGACGCATCCCTCCTGCAAACACAGAAAACAATACATCTCCCTGTCTAATCCCTTCTGAAATAACGTGCTCTGAATATGAACTTTGGCTCCAAAGAGAGTTTCCGGACAATAAACACAAGAAGAGTCCTATCGATAACTTTTTCATGAATTTATAAACGATTAACTAATTGCTTAAATACTCGGCCGCGTTCTTCAAAACTTTTGAACTGGTCAAAACTTGCACACGCCGGAGACAATAAAACGATCTCACCGGTTGCGGCGTGCTGTGCGGCATATGCAACTGCTTTTTCTAATGTCTCGCAACGCACAATCGGGAACCCGTCCTTAAGTTCCTTTTCAATTTTATCCATACACTCTCCGATGGATAAAACCTGTTTGCAATGTGCTTTTAAGTATGGAAGCAACACTTCATAGGAGGCACCTTTATCACGTCCTCCCAAAATAAGCCATATATTTTTGGCTTTATCAAAACTTTTTAAAGCGGTAATCGTAGAATCCAAATTGGTTGCTTTGGAATCATTAATAAAACTTACCCCACGTACCACCGCCACCGGCTCTATGCGATGTTCCATGGCATGAAAGTTATTAAATGCAGTCTGCACATCCTCTTCTGTAGCACCGGCTGCCAAAGCCATAAGAGCGGCTGCCATAGCGTTTTCCACGTTATGGATCCCGCGCAGTTGAGGCGGACGCAAATGGTACCCCTCACTAAAAATCAGTTCATCTCCGTCATAAAACACATCGGTTTTAAGCCAATGTTTCGGTTGAGCCGAAAATGCCCATACCTCACCGGCAATATTTTCGGCAAGCTGGGCACACTCGGCATCTGCCGCGTTCAAAACCGCTATATCTTGTTTGGTTTGATCTTTAAACAGACGCGCTTTGGCGGCAATATAGTTTTTCATGCCATTATGGTGATCCAAATGATCGGGCGTAATATTTAAAAGTCCGGCAATATGCGGATGGAAATAGGTGCTGTCTTCTAACTGATAACTGGAAACCTCAATGACTACGGCGTCACCGGAACTCACTTGACTTACACACGTGGATACCGGACTTCCGATATTGCCGCAGACCCATACTCGTCTGTTGGATTTTTCACGCAAGACCTGTTGCTGCAAAATTGTGCCCAGTAACGTGGTCGTAGTGGTTTTGCCGTTAGTACCTGATACGGCCAATATCTGCGTGTCCTCAGGTAAAAAAGACAGAGCCACTTCCAATTCACTAAATACGGGAATCCCCAGTTCTCGTGCTTGTAATAACACGGCACTTTTGGGGAAAATTCCCGGACTTTTTACAATAAAATCTGCCAAAAAAACCTGTTCGGTATGCCCACCGCTCTCCAAAGTAATGTGTGCAGAAGGCGTATTTAACGACACCAGTTGCTCATCACTGATTAACACCTCACATCCGTAAGACGCCAGTAACTGTGCAACAGCCTGTCCGCTCTTTCCTCCTCCCAATACGGTGGCTTTTTTATTTGGAAAATCTGACAATTTAAACATACTTACTCCGTAAAAATTCACGTACGGTTTCCTGATCCGAGAAGTGACGTTTCTCCGTTCCGACAATTTGATAATCTTCGTGTCCTTTCCCGGCAATGATTACAATATCATCTTTTTTAGCTTCGGCCAGGGCACGGCCTATCGCCTCTTTGCGATCTGGAATCACGGTATAATTGTGGTATCCCTGCATACCAGCCAAAATATCCTGAAAAATCTGGTTCGGGTCCTCGCAACGCGGATTATCGTTGGTTAAAAACACATGATCGGCCTGTTCGCAAGCCGTCCGCCCCATAAGTGGTCGTTTGGTACGATCTCGTTGTCCGCCGCAACCAAACACCAGTAAAATACGCGCTTTTTTAAACGGACGCACCGTATCAAACGCACGCTCCAATGACTCATTGGTATAGGCAAAATCCACATACGTAAAAAAGTCCTGACTCTCATCCACACGCTCCATACGGCCCGGTACCCCGGGCAGAGCACTCAGTCCCTGGGCAATTACGTCCCATGAAATCCCCTGTCCCCGCGCAGCTGCACAAGCAGCCAATGCGTTATATACGTTGTGTTTTCCCAGCAGATTGATTTTTAGGGGTATCCCGCTCACCTCAAATGAGGTGTGTGTTAAAAACTCCTCAATATGTTTGGCTTGAAAATCTGCCAGACTGTTTATCCCAAAGGTAACGATTTTGACACGTCCCTGAAACTTTTCAATAAGCCGTTGTCCGTAAGGGTCATCTGCATTGATGACGGCTACCCGGTTTTGTTTGGGGTTGGCCGGATCAGCAAGGTTTTCAAACAGTTTAATTTTAGCTGCAAAATAGTTTTCAAAGGTTTGGTGAAAATCCAAATGATCGCGCTGCAGGTTGGTAAACACGGCAGTGTCATACCAAATATTGCGCACGCGTTGCAGTTCCAGAGCGTGTGAAGAAACCTCCATAACCACATCGCTGCAACGAACCTCTTTCATTTGAGCAAGCAGTTTAAAAAGAGTTAGTGCCGCCGGAGTTGTGTTAGGCGCCTGACAAATCATATGTCCGCCGGCGCGGTAATTAACGGTACCAAAAACGCCGACAGTACGTCCAGAAGCCTGCAGGACGCTTTCCAGTAAATAGGCAATAGAGGTCTTCCCCTTGGTACCGGTAATCCCCCACATTCGCAGCTTATCGGACGGGCGGTTGTAGAACTCATAGGCCGCGTCAGCCATATCCTGGTCAATATTGTTGGATAAGAAAAACGGAACGTCACAAGGCTGTGAGAGCGGCTGATGTGACACGATTATGCCGGCTCCTTGTTTAACAGCCTGCGGGATAAATAAATTGCCGTCAGCGTTAGCCCCTTTGAGCGCGAAAAAGATATTTCCGACTTGCACGTCTTGCGAACGGAAAGTCAGGCCTGTCACAGAAATCTTATGCTGCGCGGCAAACGCTAATACGGCACTTTGATACATAAAGATATACTAGCAAATTGACCGACTGGAAAAAAGTATAAAATGGACCTATTTTATTTTTGGGTAAGCTTGGCCACTCCCGCGGCAAACTGCGCGAGGTGCTCGCGGATTTTAGGCTGCTTGCTCTCCAGAAGCGGCAGCAACGTATGCCGCACCCAATTGCGCCGATACACGTCGTCAAAATTAGTTTGGTCCGTCACATGAGACAACTTGTTTTGGGACAGATACTCTTCCACCTGCTCCCGGGAAATACACAACAAAGGGCGAACGATTTCCACACCGGGTCCCAATGGACGCCGAAGTGGGATACCCGCCAGTCCCTGCACCTGTGTACCGCGCAGTAAATTTAATAAAAATGTCTCGGCCAAATCATCTAAATGATGCCCTAACGCCAGCTTCGTGGCTCCCCATTGACGAGCAACTTGTTTGTAGGCATTGTAGCGGGCCTTGCGGGCTCCGTGTTCGGGACTCAAATCGTATTTTTCGGCAACGGCTTTGGCATCCACTGTTTTTATAAATAAATCAATATCCAGCGCCCCGCATAACTCTTGGCAAAAGTGCTCATCTGCCTGGGCAGCTCGTCCGCGCAGACCGTGGTTCACATGTACAGCGGCCAGGGCAAAATGTTGTTCTTTAGCCAAATATTGCAAAAAATGCAACAAACACACCGAATCGGCTCCTCCGGAGAGTCCCACAAGTACGCAGTCTTTGCGACCGATAAGCGGCGCAGCAAAGGCACGCATGTTAGGAAGAACCGATGCATTAAAGTTTTTTTTGGGCATATAAAAAAGTATAATAAATTATAGGAGTTTTTAACATGCAAAAAAGAATTTTAATTGTAGAAGATGAAGCCAGTATTGTGGATTTATTAACGTTAGTGCTCTCGCGCGAAGGGTATGAACTTGCTTCGTGCCAGACAGGTCGCGATGCCATTAACATGATGAAAGAATTCCACCCGCATTTGGTACTGTTAGATGTCATGCTGCCCGGACTAGACGGTGCTGGCATTGTCAAGATTATGTCCGAAGATGAAAACCTCGTCAACACCCCGGTTATCATTACTTCGGCCTTGGTGGAATCCCAACGGATGTTCCAAATGTTCCCGCAGGTAAAAGCGTTTTGCTCTAAACCTTTCGTGCTTACCGACTTAGTGGCCAAGGTCAAAAAACATATCGGAGACGAAATGTAACAAACCTTTGATTGTTCCAAAAAGAAACCCCGCTTGGTTATTTACTAAGCGGGGTTTTGTATTCTATCCCTTAACGTTTATCAAAAACCTTCCAACCTTTTGTTTCTAAATCTTTACATATGGAATATCCTTTATTGTCATATATATAGCAGGCTCCTGCTCGGTTAGTTCCGCTTAAGACCCGTTCTAAAAAATAACTGATTGGTTCTGTTTCATCTTTAGCTTTTCTGGTAGCCTGAATGGTACACAATGAAGAATTACAATAGCTCAAATACCGAAAATTTTTACTATAACAAAACTTATCTGGAGAACCATCTTGTGCCGTACAATCCAACCCACTGATATCTATATCAATTCCTTCAATACCATCCCTAGAACCACTGAAATATATAACACCGCTTGATGGTAATCCATTGGATAAACGCCAAACAACCATGGATCTTTGCAAGGAATCCATAATTACCAAAGCTTCACTTAATCGAGATTTCTCTACTGCTTTTTGGTATTGTGGCAATGCGACTGCGGCAAGTATGCTTATAATTAAAATAACAACCAAAAGCTCTATGAACGTAAATGCTTGTTTATGTTGAACCATCATTCTCTCCTTATATATTTTTTTACTTATATAGAGAGAATATCAAAAAAAAAAAACGCGTCAAGCAAATTTTAGGGGGCCACAAAAAGGACAAAAAATACAGGAGACTTAAATATGTTGTTTAAATCCCCTGTATAAAATACTTTACGAGTGGTTTATAAGAAAGCGTATTCTTTCCAGAAGTTATTTAGTACATCATCTAAAAATAACTCTTTACTGGTTTCGCTGCCAATAAGGTTCTTTAGGCTAATGGCTGTAGATTTAAGAGATACAGGCAAGCGGTTATTTAAATAAATACCGGCCCCCAATAACCAGGTACCACTCTGCGTTTGCTCGGCCAATACTCCGGCGCATTTTTTCCAAGTACGAGACGTTTTATCATAGGCCAAGATCTCGCCTGTTTTGGATAATTTGGTTTTAATACCCAGCACCTCATTAATCACATCCGAAATCGCATTATCCATGGCCCATGTTAATTTTTGGGACGTCAATTTGGTTTGAGGATCTAAAATCAGTGTGAAATATACACCACCTTCTCCTGCGTAAAACGGTTTGTTATCCGTACCGAACGCTGCTGTTTGATGACAGGCCAAAATGAGTGTTCCGTCGGTTTCTATTCCGGCCAAGCTGCGAGCCAACCCTTGCGTACTGGGAGTTTCTTCCAGCCCGATGACTTTTTTTACGGTTTTTAAAATAAACGTTTTTTCCATATATTATATTGTACCTATTTTAATTTCATTTGTTTGAGTTCAAACAACCGATCACGCAGTTCGGCCGCAAGTTCAAAGTTTAGTGCTTCGGCTGCATCGCGCATTTGTTGTTCCAAATCTTTTTCTAAATGCTTGATATTTTTAGCCGTCGGCTCCGGCAAACTTTCGCTTAAAATACCAAAGGCACTGGTCTGTGTTTGACGTTCAAATTCTTTTAAATCGGCCTCTGTTTTTTGAATCGTTTTGGGCGTAATATGATGCTCTTTATTATATGCTTCTTGGATCTCCCGGCGGCGGTTCATTTCATTTAAAGCGTATTTAATGGAATCGGTTTTCCGGTCCGCATACAAAATAACTTCACCGCCCACGTTACGCGCCGCACGGCCCGAAATCTGAATAAGTGTCGTGGTGTTGCGCAAGAACCCTTCGTTGTCGGCTCCCAATATGGCCACCAGTCCTACCTGCGGGATATCAATCCCTTCGCGAAGCAGGTTAATGCCTACCAGTACGTCAAAATCGCCCTGTTTAAATTGCCGCAATATCTCCACACGCTCCAGAGAATCTATATCGGAATGCAAATAGCGTGTTTTGATATTTTTTTGAACGAAATATTCACTCAAATCTTCCGCTGTTTTTTTGGTAAGCGCCAGCACCAAGGTACGTTCTTTACGGGCCTTGTGCTCATTAATTTTTTCTACCAAATGGTCAATCTGTCCGGCCGTGGGATGTAAAATTACTTTGGGATCCACCAACCCCGTAGGACGAATAACCTGCTCTACAATATTATTACCGCTGATACTTAATTCATAAGGACCCGGTGTCGCAGATACAAATACCGTAGAGGGAAGCAAACGCTCAAATTCATCAAACTTCAAGGGACGGTTATCCAGTGCTGAGGGCAAGCGAAACCCAAAATCCACGAGCATTTGTTTACGGGCACGATCCCCGTTAAACATCCCGCGTACCTGCGGCAGGGCTACGTGTGATTCATCCACAAACATCAAAAAATCATCAAACCGTTTAAAATAATCCAATAAACATTCAGGGCGTTCACCGGCTTTACGACCGTCCATGTACCGGGAATAGTTTTCAATACCGCTGCAAAAACCGGCCTGGCGAATCATCTCCAAATCATATTCAGTGCGCTGTTTTAAACGATAGGCTTCCATCTCTTTGCCCTGCGCGATGAGCTCGGCATGGCGAACTTCCAAATCCTTTTCGATTTGAGTCAGGGCCTGTTGGGTATCCTCTTCCGTGGCCACAAAGTGTTTGGCCGGATAAATCCATGCTTCTTCTAACTCTGTTACCACGTTACCGGTAATCGGGTGGATTTCGTAAATATGTGCAATCGTTTTTCCGGCTATTTCAATGCGTATGGCATTTTGTGAATAGGGTGTCATCACATCGGTAAACGGGCCGCGCATACGAAACTTACCCGAGGTAAATTCCAGTTCGTCACGCTGGTATTGGATTTTAATCAGATGTCCCGAAAGCTGCGAGCGGGTCATTTCGGCCCCTTTTTTTACATAAATACGCATTTCATTAAAACTGTCCGGGGATCCGATGTTATAAATACAGGAGACCGATGCTACCACAATTACATCATTGCGTGTCAGTAAAGAGGTTGTAGCTTTTAAGCGCAACTTATCGATTTGTTCGTTGACCGCAGAATCTTTCTCAATGTACGTATCTGTCTGCGGGATATATGCTTCAGGCTGATAATAATCGTAATAGGAAATAAAGTATTCTACGGCATTGTTTGGAAAAAATTGTTTAAACTCGCCATATAACTGGGCCGCCAGTACCTTATTTGGAGACAAAATCAAAGTCGGACGGTTCAGCTTGGTAATGACGTTTGCCATAGTAAACGTCTTGCCAGATCCAGTTACCCCTAAAAGGGTCTGACGATTTTGACCCTCAAGCACTCCCTTTACCAAGGCATCAATAGCCTTGGGCTGGTCTCCGGCCGGTGTAAAATTAGAAACGAGCTGAAACTTATCCATGTATATATTTTACTTAATATCATAATCACTCGTCTGAACAAAATTTTTTCATGATGGTAAAAAGTAATAAATCCACCCGGTCTGTATATCATCATGTGGCTCTCCGCCTAAAGCAAGACATACTTTTTTTCGCAGTTCGGCATCTTCTCTAGAAAGTTGAACATAGCAAACCCGCTGTCCCGGATAATCCGTGTGCTGAAAATACCGTCCATAATATCCATATTGATCCCCTGAACAATAGGCAACAGTTCCAGAATCACCTATTTTGCAACCAAATCCATCGTAATGAAACTTGGGGGCTTTCATTGTATTTGTAATATTATCTGTTGTAGCGAAATCAATGTCCAAATTTTTGGTGTCTAATGTATACTCTCCGTTGGCCAAATAATACACTTCTTCCGCGCGTGCAATGGCATCCACCATGGACATGAGTGTAGCAAATCGACTTTTCATTACGGCCAGTCTATATTGCGGCAATGCCACAGCAGCTAAAATGCCTACAATGAGAACGACTACCAAGAGCTCAATGAGCGTAAATGCCTGTTTATGTTGAACCATAATTCTCTCCTTATATATTTTTTACTTATAGAGAGAGAATATCAAAAAAAAAAAACGCGTCAAGCGAAAAAATTGAATAAAGGGTTTAAGGGGCGTAAATGTTTACTTTTTAACGACTAATCTGTTTCTTTATCAGTACAAAATAAATCCAAAGAAATTCTCGCAATTTTATATACTATATGTAATACCTGTCATAAGGCAGGTTATTTTCCTTTTAGGAGCTTTAACCCATTATGGATTGGAGTATTGTCGTAAACTCATTTATCGGTATTATGGCCATTTTAAACCCAATTGGTAATGTACCGATTTTCTTGGAACATGTAGAAAACGAAACCCCCAAAGTACAACGTGCCGTGGCCTTACTGATGGCCTGTTCGATTTTCGGACTACTTCTTGTATTTTTCTTATTCGGTAACCGTATTTTAACCATGTTCGGTATTACAATCCCTGCGTTCAGACTGGCAGGTTCCATTATTATTTTACGTGTCGGTCTTCGCATGTTACAGGGTAAAGGCAAATTTGAAAACAGCGGACTTCAAACTGCTGCCTCCTCTGGAACTACATTTGATCAGGCACGCAATAGTTTAAGCCATATTTTAGTACCCGTGGCCATGCCATTGTTTATCGGTCCCGGTTCTATTACGACTGTCATCTTATATGCTGAAAAAAGCACTACGCTTGCTATGACGCTAAGTATGATCCTGGTTCTGTTCGTTAGTTCCTGTGTGGTAGGGGCTTGTTTGGTAGGCGCCCGTTACATCTTCGGCAAAATCGGCCCCAACGGGACTCAAATCGTTATTCGGTTTATGGGTATGATCCTGTGTGCAATCGCCATGCAGTTTATGATTGACGGCATAGCACAATTATTACCCGGTACGTTAAATTCGGATTTTATCCACGTACATATGAAATAACCCGTACATAAATATTGCCACCCACCATTAAATCAATAAAATATTATAGTTTGTAAGAAAAAGTCTCCGTTTAGTAACGGAGACTTTTTAATAGCGAACTCAAAGTCTAATTTATTGACTAATTTGTAGTTATACTACACATTGGACGAGATTATATATTCATGAGCCTTTATACAAGAGGACCTAGGCGAACGGATAACATATAATTACAAGCATATAGTCAGGACCTATTTGTTAAAATTTGGACACTTTTTGGGCGTCTATGTGCTAGGAGTGTATCAAAATTGGAGGAGAGACAATAGATAAAAAATAAATCCCTCGTCATAAAACGAAGGATTTTATAAAATTTGGGCAGTACAGGATTTGAACCTGTGACCTTCCGCGTGTGAAGCGGACGCGCTACCGCTGCGCCAACTGCCCTTCTTATATTTATTATAACATATTTATCTTACCCTTGAAACCATCTGCTTGTTACAAATCCTTTAAATATTATAATATCCTTTTAACTCCGAAAGTATTGGTTTTTCTGAAAAATGTTTCTTAAAAAGAACTTAGCACCTTTTTCCGAAACAATTTAACAAAGTTGCACCAAAAGACAGATATAACCCTGTAATGGATTGCTTCAAAATTAGCTCAAGCTGATGATGCTCTTGCCAACCCCGCACAAACGCATGGCGATGAAAAATACAATGCTATAACAAATCCAAATATTTTATTCCGATCCTTTTTGGCTTCTTTCGGCTACTAATTCTTGAATTTTTATATTTAATTCATATATTTGGTGTTGCATTTGAGTTATTTTACATTCCAAAGGATATAATTTACGTCGGAATTTAATCTTAATACCAAAAATAGTAATTATTTTATGTTTTTTAGGTTGAGAATTTTCCACAGAAAACAGTATTTTGGAAAGTTTTATCATTTCTCTTGTTAATCTGTTTATGATATGTATTATCCATCCGTCTTTCCATGGAGAATGAAGCGCTTCTTGAAAGTAATATTGTTCATATTTACTTTTACAAAATTTCCAAGGCTTTTTATCGCTTATAAAATGCATGATAAAAGCTTTTTCTCCTATTTCACGAAATTCCTCTGTTCGACCGCCTTCATATTCTGTAAGTTGTGTATTCCATCTTTGGTCAAGATAGTCTATCTTTCCTTTCAACACGGCATTCATGATATCTTGGTCATTCCATAAGATCTCATCAAAATGTTGTTCAAGATATGTTTTAAATTTCTGCCCAACATCATATTGTCTCCATTTTTTTAAATTTATGAGTAAAACCCCAGCATTGACATATTTGTCCAAATGCAAACGATTTTGATTTTCAACATTTAATACATCTATAACCCCCTTACATAAATTGTTCTCCATATCTTCATTCATTAATGTTGCCAAACTATTTCTAACAATAATATCACAATCTAAATAAATTAATTTATCAACATTGGGTAACAAAGTAGGTAAAACTAATCTATAGTATGTCGCATATGTAAAATGAGGGTTACCCCTTAGCGGATATTTGTGAAATACTTCATCATTCATTTTTATAAATGTGATATTGAACTTTGCAATTTTTTGTAATTTTGCTAACTTATCTTTATTTTTTTGAGATATTCCTCCATCTAAAACATAAATATGAATATTGTCAAATGGTAGTTTATGTCGTAAAATAGATGTAATAGCAATTCCCATATATTTAGCATAATTATCATCTGTAGCAAAACAAATATTTATATCTGTGTAAAAATTTGCAGCTAATCCTGCAGATGTTAAAAATTTTCTATAATTCTCAAACAAACAAGAATATTGTTTTTCCATTTCTAATGGGGAATATTGTTGATATAGTTTGTTAATATCAAGATCTGAAGTTAATTCCAAATCTGTAATATAGGGTATTTTGAATAACTCAGCAAATTCTCTTGTACGAGAATCATGAACCACAAGCATAGCTTGCTTACCATTTAAAATATGGATAAGACAACCATGTATGCGGGGACCTATATAAAAATCGCCTGAGGCAACAAATTTTTCCCATTCATCAATATTAAAAAAACGATGGCAACGACCTAAAAATTGATTGTTTTTATTCGTGTACTTTTCATTATTATTAAATAAGCGGTTGACCTGTTCAATATCTGTATTGCTAGCTGCGCCTTTTGACAATAAATATAACCCATCTTCCATCCGTGATTGACATATGATTTGCGTTGATAAATGATTATTTATGACCTTCTCCCAAATATTTCTATTTTTAAACCAAAAGTAATCACAACTAACATTAAAACGAGGATGCTTATTTTTATTATGTTCAACTTTAAAATAATAACCATTTCTATAATATGAGGGACAACCAATAACTGTGGAATTTACGCCTATTTTATCTAAACAATGTTTTGTAAAATACCCGCGTACACCTATCTTGGCTTTTTTCCTCTGTAACATTTTTAAAAAACACACCATTTTTTGACAATCTTTCAAAAAATCCATAGAATAGCCAATATCGCTTTGTGCACCTAGCCCTAGTAAAACAATTGGGAGCTTTGTTTCATTTAAAAAATCATAGAATTGTAATAAATATTTATCCGTAGGAGATAGCTGATTTGCACACAAAATAACAATTTTATCAAAATTCTTATCAATATCAGATAGATTATTCAAGTCGTTAATATTTAGTATTTCAACTGATTTATCTATATCATATACTAAATATTCTTTTGTATAACTTCTATATACCAAATTGCCAGTGTTGCCTCCTACTAATCCATATGCTCTTTTTAAATCCTCATCATGCCGGATATGGGGAGTTATTGAAGATATAAATAAGATTTTATCCCTTTTGGCACTACTGGTTTTATCTAATTCGGGATATTTTATTATCGTTCTTTGAAGTTCTTTAATTTTAAGTTTAGTTGTCCTTTTAATATGTGTAATATAAATACCGAAAAGCCATTCAGATAGATATCCGAAGATTCGAGCTTCTTGAAAACTATAATTTGAAATATCAACTCTTTTTTCTACCTCAAACAGGATATCAAATAACCATTGACAATATTGATTAAAAATATATTTCCTCATGATAAATATATTAGTATAATAACCTTTTTCTGAAGCATTATATTTTTGGATATCTATTTTATATTCGGGATATTTTTGTTGCAAAATTTTTAAAGTCAAATCATAATCTTTGATATGAATTTTCGGGTCACTTGTTGCGTAATGATCATAGTTGTTTTTCGAACCTGCATTATTTACACTCCACGGATTTACAGTTAATATATCGTATTGTCTAATTATTTCTTCTACATTCCTTTCATTAAGGCCATATTTTTCAATATAAGACTCATCTAAATAATTATTATCAATTGTTCCCCATTTGTTTTCAGAATATTCTTTATCTAAATTAAAATTCAGATGTCGTCGATAATGCATAAAGCCAATATAATCCGGATTTTGTATTTCTGCAAAATTTTTCCACGCCCAGTATTGAGCCGTTAATTCGCAATAATTAGGGTTTTTGTGTGATATATTATCACCAGTATCATCTCCGATTAGGTTATCTTTCATCCATTTATAATTTTGTTTTTGTTCTGTTGTAATGATATTTTCTTGAGCTATTGCACGACCAACGTGGATGGGCTGAAACACCCCGTTCTTTAATAATTTTGTTGGTTTATGGTATGATAAAAAAATCTTAACTTTTGGATTATCCACTTTTTTCATCTTATTTTGCTCCTTTTATTTTATTAAACAAATTCAGGGCACGAAAAACTGCTTGATCCATATCATAATATCTGTAATCGCCTAGACGTCCTAGAAAATAAGCATTGTTAAGTTTTTTCGCCTCATTCAAATATTGTTGATACAGTGCTCTATTAATATCATTGGGGATTGGATAATAACGTTCATTTTTTCCATGTTCAAAGTTTGAAGAATATTCCTTGGCGATGACCGTTTTATCCGATATATCGTTCAAATAATATTTATACTCATGAATTCGCGTAAAATCATAATTGCACGGATAATTGACAACCGCGTTGCACTGATAATATGGTCGGTCAAATTCTTCTAGCTTAAAATTAACACTGCGATAGCCTAATTCGCCAAATTTGTAATTAAAAAATTCATCAATCGGACCGGTGTAGAATAATCTGTCGTAATATCCTTTATAATTAGCAAATGCTGTATTTAACAACACTTCAATATTCGGATGATTGAGCATATTTTCAATGGTTTTGGTATATCCGTTCAGAGGGATTCCTTGGTATTTGTCTTGAAAGTAACGTTTATCACAAGAAATATAAACCGGTACTCGAGCCGTGACCTCTCCGTCAACTTCATTGGGCATTACACCCCATTGTTTTATGGTGTAATGCAGAAATATTTTTTCATACACATAATCTGCTAAAAACTTCAAATCAGTATCATCTTGTTTTTGAAATTCCAAAATTGGTACTTTTTTATTGTATTCAAAACATTGTAACAGCTTTTCTTCCATACGGCGCGCCAAGGTTTCAGGAAAAATATCGTATAACGTGCGTAAGTTAAATGGAATAGTTGTTTCTACCCCGTCAACAAAAGCAACAACTTTATGCATATATGTATTAAAGGAGGTAAATCGACTGATGAAATTCCAAACATTTGCCATATTGGTATGGAAAATATGTGAACCATATTTATGAATCATAATTCCGTTTTTATCACGATAATCATAAGCATTACCAGCAATATGATTCTTTGAATCTATGACCACAACTTTTTCATTCAATTCTTCTGCAACTTTGCGTGCAATAGAAGCTCCAGAAAAACCAGCGCCAACAACTAAATTTATCATTTAATAGTCTCCTTAAATCTTTCAAAAGATATCCTCATAAAACAGAGTCCGATGTTCTAACAAAGGAAGTTTCTTTTCAAATAGTTGAAATTATACATATTATGATTGTGTAAAATAGTAAGCACAAAAATTTTTGTTTTAACAAACAATTCCAAATTTATTGTCTCTTAAACTGCAATGCATACAATCCTGCATAAGCCCCTTTCTTCTGGATCAGGTCTAAGTGTCTCCCCTCTTCCTCTATCTTCCCATCATTAATCACCACTATCTTATCTGCATTCTGTATGGTACTCAGCCTATGCGCTATCACTATCACTGTCCGGTCCTTCATCAGGTTATCTAACGCTTCCTGTACCACTCTCTCTGACTTATTATCTAACGCACTGGTTGCCTCATCCAATATCACTATCGGCGCATCCTTTACAAACGCCCTCGCTATCGCTAATCGCTGCTTCTGACCCCCACTTAAAAGGATACCTCTCTCCCCTATCTCTGTATCTAGCTTATTGGGCAACCCTTCTACAAACTCCTTTAAACACGCTCTCTCTAAAGACTCCCATATAGTACGCTCTGTAGCTCTTTCGTTACCCAATAGAATATTTTCTCTTATCGTACCCGAAAATAGGAAGTTATCCTGAAACACCATTGCTATCTGTTTCCTTAGACTTTTTTGGCTTATCTGCTTAATATCTACCCCATCTATCTTAATACTGCCCTTCTGTATGTCATATAGTCTGGGGATCAATGCTGATATAGTGGTCTTGCCCCCTCCGCTATTACCTACTAAGGCTACTGTTTGCCCTTTAGGTATAGTCAAATTAATACCCTTTAAGACTTCCCTGCCTTTTACATACCCAAAGTGTACTCCCTCCATTACTACACCCTTATCTATCTTTCTAAGCTCCCGGGGCATTTTAGGGTCCTTTATGCTAGGTTCTATGCTTAGTATCCCAAAGATACGGTCTATGGCTAAAAATGAGTTTTGTATAGATATATAGTTATTACCTACGGACTTTAAGGGGGTATATAACATCATTAAGGCCGCTATAAACGCTACAAAGTTACCACTCGTTATCTTACCACTCACTATTAAGTAACTTCCAAACCCTATGACTAACCCTACCCCTATAGACATGATTACATGCATTAATGGACTTAACCAGTTCGTTCCCGTTACCATGCGCATGGACAATGTAAACATAAAGTCTGTAGTAGCCAGAAACTTCTTCTCCATAGACTGTTCCAGGGTAAAGGAACGTATCGTTTTATTACCCGCGAATGTCTCATTATAGATAGTCATCAGGTTAGCTGCCCTACCTACCGTTTGGGTTAAGATAGCTTTCATCTTCTTGCGCACTACCCCCATGGGGTATATAAACCCTCCCAATACCACTATAGCTATGATAGCTAACTGCCAAGAGTTATAAAATAATACACATACTAAGGATATCGATGAAAATGTCTTGGATAAGAACTGTTTGGCATTATCTATAAGACCGCTGGAGGCTGTTTGGGCATCATTAGAGTACCTCATCAGGATAGTTCCTGAGTTATTACGGTCATAATAGCTGCTGTCCATACTTAACAGCTTATTATACAACTTGCGTCTTACTCCCAGGGTTATCTTATTGGCGGTCCAGGTATTTAAGTAATTAGACGCATAGATAAGTACCCCCTGTACCACTGTAAACCCTACAATGAGGAAAGGTATCATGGCAGAGAAGTGGGGTTGTTTGTCCACCATGACCTTGTCCATAAATGGCTTTAGGAACATAGCTACGGCTCCATCTAATGCACCTACTGGGATAGTCAATATGGCTCCTAGCAGAGCGCGGAACCAGTATGGCTTCACGTACGGCCACATGCGAAGACAATTTTTAATAAAAAGATTGGCGACGACTAACTGTTTAATTCGTTGAAACATATTAAATAATATATTCGAAAATTTTATATTAAAATAAATTTTTAATCTTACGGGAAAATACCTTTTCAATGGATCCCAAATCAAATGGAATATAAAATATGTGTCCCATATTTGTGTATACAAATACTGTTTTCATCAAAATAATCATAACTATTCCCACCGATATGATCCTTTTGCTTAATAATTAAGGCTTCTTTCCCTTTACCAGCCAGTCGTTCTGCTACGACTATCCCTGATATTCCACTTCCTACTACTAGATTTTTAGAGGCCACATTGGCTCCCTGAAGATCTTATCCTCCAAACTAATAACATTATTTTCGGATAATGTCCCCACAAAAAAGTACGAAATCTTTCTTTCAAGGAAAGACCCCTCCACTCAATTTGTTGTTGGTACATTTTTTTGATTTCCGGATATATTTTTTGCAAAAACTGAAGGCTTAGTCTATGGGAAAGTCGTTTTACATTCCACCAGTAGCAACGTATTTTCAGATGATTTTTTATTCCCATTAGCTTCGTTTCAAGATTGGTTTTCCTTAAAAAAGATTCAATACATTTAAATTCTTCGCAAATACAAAATATTTTAGAAGAGTCTTTCACAGAACTTTTTGAATTATCCATACGATAATGAATGAGTGGTATATCCACGCACACCATTTTTTTAGTTCGGCTAAATACTATAAATTGGAAAGACACATCCTGAAACGAACTCCCCGCTGTTTCGTGCATATAGATTTGGTTTTGTTTTAAGAAATTTCGCCGATAAATATTCGCCCATATTGCAAAATCCAATTTGTATATGTTATGATCTTCCAAAGGGCAAACAATGCGATTAGTTATGTCGGTAGAAATATGTTGAACAGGCTGATCAATTTTAATTGAAGGACAGTATTTAAAATAATCACAACGAACTATATCAATATCACCAAAATATTTTGCATTCTTATACAACAACTCATACATAGTCGGTTCTAGCCAGTCATCCGATTCAACAACACCAATATATTCTCCTTTGGCTAATGCTATACCATGATTAACTGCTCGTCCATATCCACCATTTGGTTGATGTACTACTACAATTCTCTTATCTTTCTTGGCATATTCATCTATTATTTGAGAACACTTATCCGTTGAACCATCATCTATTAATATAATTTCTATATTCTGTAATGTTTGTGCCAAAATACTATCTACACATTGATGTAAATATTTCTCTGTATTATAAACAGGTACAATCACTGAAATTAACGGAGCTTCTTTCATTGTAATATCCGGGCAAAGACAGGAATATATTGTGCTTTTGTTTGTCCACTTAACCAACAAAACAATGAATATTTTACTCGTAAATACCCTGCACAATAAGGCAACAGGCTTTCAAGGGCTACAACGGATGACCTACATAAACTCTGTTGCATTGGTTCGAAAGGGAATTTCCCCATACGTTTTATGGCTTTCACTAGCATTTTGGCTAAAAATGCGCCTGTTTCAGCCGTTAACAATTTTCGTTTTTTTATTTCTTCACTTAAATAAATTAGATTCTTTATTGTTCCCATACAAAGAGCTTGTTTATCTGAAGACAATGAACTAATATTACCTACACGATAAAAATAAAGATTCCTTGGATAAAAAATAATATTTGTTGCGTAAAGATACAGCAGTATTTCAAATGAAATATCTTCTGCCACAGAATCGTTTAAAAAGCTAATTTTATTTTCTCGTATCAACGAGGTCTTTATAAGTTTTAACCATACCTGACTATCATCCAAAGCAGCTTGCATCCTTTGCTTGGCTTGTTGGGAGGGTTCTTTTTTCAAAAATTCCTTATATATTTTCTCACATGGGGTTAGCTCTTTCCCTTTCCATAAATAGTACAGAGTTCGTACCACATCCGCATTTTGCTTTTTAGCGACTTTTAGCAATTCTTCAATATATGTAGGAGTAATTTTGTCATCGGCATCAACAAAGGCAATATACTCTCCCCTTGCTTCATGAACCAAATGATTGCGCGTTGAAGCAATGCCTTGATGGAGTTGACAAATAAGCTGGACTCGTTTATCTTTCTTGGTATATTGTTCCATGACCTTCGCACTTTGGTCCGTCGACCCGTCATCAATACAGATAATTTCCAGATTGTTATAAGTTTGAGACAAAACAGATTCCAAGCACTCCTCTAAAAAAGACTGTGCATTATAAACAGGGATCAAAATACTAATTAACGGATCTTGGTTCATCAAGATATATTCTTAAATCTTTCTTCATAGCACTAAGTCCATGAGAGTACCTTAGTTACTAAACCGAACACAATATATCTATCTTGTTATCTTGGGAAGAAGAGGAAGGATACAAAAACGGCTGTGTAATGATAAGGATGAAAGAGAGTCTTATCAATTAAACAGCCGTAGTTCCGCATACAAGATGCGAAACATTCGGTAGAGGACATACGGGGAGCTACCCTATATATCTTCTACCTAAACCAGCTGTTTTTGGACTCTTTCATCAGTTAGTTTATCAACTACTTCCTATTCTTCATAGGATTCCAAAACAGATAAATTGTAAGTAAGCTACGTTCAAAGCTTACGAAAGAGTATTTCACTCCTATTAGTAATATATTAGCATATTTCAGGTTCTATGCACCCAAACCAACTCTTATATTCAAAATGTATCAAAAAAAAAAAACGCCTGTCAACAAAGGTGTTTTTAGGCCATTATTGCTAATTTTTGCTATACTAAATAAGAGGATTTTATGACCAAAGAAACCACCCCTAAATTTGCACCCATTAATACGATCTGTTTAATGATACTGGCGGCCAGCGCCGCCACCTGGGTACTTGTGTATACTAAAACAGTACTCATGCCATTTATTATTGCCCTGTTTATTTGGATGTTGGGCAACTCCTCGGCCACCTGGCTCAACCGTAAATGGAAAGTTCCTTATCACGTAGGGATTATCCTAAACTTCGTTGTATTCATGGCCGTGATTACGCTACTTGCCTCATTTATTTCCGGTTCCATTGAAAGTTTTGTCTCCGGCGCGGGCATTTATACCGAGCGTCTTAACGACAGTTTAAACTGGATACTAGCCCAAGCGTCTCAGTATCACATCAACATCAATGCTCAATTCGTTACCGAAACCCTCAACAAGCTACCCATCTTTAATATGGTTAAAAGTGTAGGCGGACTGATTGTATCGCTATTTACCAATATTATTCTGATTACGCTGTTTGTCATTTTCATGTTCATGGGTAACGCTTCGTCCGAAAAGCCTGCGTTGGTCGGCAAACTCCAAAAACAGATTTCGTTTTACCTGTTTGTCAAAATCGCCGTATCCATATTGGCGGCCGTTTGTACATGGATCGTACTGACAACAGTCAAAACGGAACTGGCTACGATGCTAGCTGTACTTACCTTTGTATTAAATTTTATCCCCAACATTGGTCCCTTGATTGCCACGGTAGCTCCGCTGCCCGTATTATTTTTGCAATACGGGTTTGATTGGCAGATGCTCCTTGTATTGGCGCTGCTTACCGCCGTTCACTTTGTAATCGGCAACATCTTGGAAACCCGTTGGCTGGGGAAAGGTATGAACTTACACCCGCTTGTTGTAATAGCCAGTTTAATCTTTTGGGCACTGGTTTGGGGTATCATGGGCGCCCTGCTTGCCGTTCCGATGACGGCCATTATCAAAATGATTTTTGAGCAACATGAAACCACACAACCCATTGCCCGGTTGCTAGGCGGAGGCTCTTCTTCAAAATGAAAGTATCGCCCTGGAATTATATCCCCACATTATACTTGGCCGAAGGATTCCCGTACATCATTATTAACACGGTATCGGTACTGCTTTACGGAGCGCTGGGGTATTCCAATGAAAAAATCACTTGGTGGACAGGATGGCTGTATTTGCCCTGGGTCATCAAGATGTTCTGGAGTCCGATTATAGACGCCCGTTCCACCAAACGTCGTTGGTTGTTGGCCGCTCAAACGGTCCTGAGTGTAGTACTTTTGGCACTCACCGGTCTGATCTGTTTTTACGCCGTCATCACCGCGCAGGCCGACATGAGTTTTTTCACATTGTCTTTAATTGGATTTTTTATCGGTGCGTTTGTTTCTGCCACACTGGACATCGCTACGGACGGTTATTACCTGCTCGCACTCACTCCCCAAGAGCAAGGTTATTTTGTCGGGATCCGTACGATTTTTTACCGCATTGCCATGATTTTGGGAAGCGGGCTTTTAGTGTCGGCTACCGGGTATTTGGCTAAAAATGTAGCACCGGTTCCTTATAACTGGGCGATTTTCTTTGGGGTGTTGGGACTATTCTTTGCAGGTTGTGCACTCTATCACCGTACTGTTTTGCCACTGCCCGAATCAGACAAGCCGGCCCAGGTCACCCAAACTCGTGCCTGGAAAGAATCTTTTTCCGAATACTTCACGCAGTCCAATATCCTATATATTCTGCTGTTTATTTTGTTGTATCGTTTTGGAGAAGCGCTCCTGGAAAAAATCGTTCCGCTGTTCCTGCTCAAACCCGCTTCGCAGGGTGCGTTGGGGATTTCCATGCAGGACTATGGACTTATCAAAGGAACCCTTGGGCTGGGCGCGATTATTTCGGGGAACCTGCTAGGTGGTTGGCTGCTCGGCAAATTTGGATTTAAAAAATGTATCTGGCCGTTTGCCGTAGCACTAGTACTACCCAACATTTTTTACGTATATATGGCAGCCGCCAAACCGGGTCTTGCCACGGTAGCCGTACTACTTACTCTGGAAAACTTCGGCTATGGGCTCGCCATGATGGCACTGACGGTATTTATTATGTATGTATCGCAGGGAACCTATAAGACGTCTCATTATGCGATTTCCACTGGGATTATGGCACTGGGGATGATGGTACCCTCGATGATTTCCGGTAAGATGCAAAGCACTCTGGGGTATGAAAATTTTTTCTGGGCTGCGTTTTTGATTAGCCTTATTACCTTTGCCATCATACCTTTGTCTTTTAAAATTAAAGCAATTAATAATTCTTTAACCAAATGAACCAAACACTTCCCCAAACCGAACAAACCAACCCACGCACAACCCGGCTTGACCAACTAACACCCAGGCAACTGGCCCGCGTATTTAACGCGGAAGATTTTAATGCGGCCCGCGCCGTTAAAAGCGCTCATCGTGAAATTACCACCGTAGTAATTCGAGCCGCTCAAACCTATATGTCCGGTCACAAAATCATTTTTATCGGGGCCGGTACTAGCGGCAGACTCGGGGTTTTGGAAGCCGTAGAATGTGTTCCCACCTTTGGCACAAAACCTTCCCAAATCAGGGGGATCCTGGCAGGGGGCAAAAAGGCTATGTTTCGCTCACAGGAAGGCGCTGAAGACAATGCCGCCCAGGGAGCCCGGGAGATCCTTCGTTATGCAGGTCCCGAAGACTATGTCATCGGGCTTGCCGCTAGCGGCAACACCCCGTACGTACAGGGCGCACTTCAAAAGGCCAAAAAGTTGGGGGCTCACACGGCGTTAATCTCTTGTAACCCGCAGGCCAAGACCGATTTTGCAGACACACATATTTATTTACCGACCGGCCCGGAAGCTTTGACAGGTTCTACGCGACTTAAGGCAGGCTCTGCTACCAAAATGGCTCTTAATGCCATTACTACCGGCGCGATGACGCTGTGCGGTAAAACCTACGGCAACTTAATGGTAGACGTACGTCCTACTAACCAAAAATTAATCAAACGCGCTGTGCGACTGATTTGCCAGATTGCCCGTACCGATGAAAAAACCGCACACCAGTTACTGACTGCTTCCAAGGGACATGTAAAAACTGCGGTTATCATGCACCGCAAAAAACTGTCCCGCGTTCAAGCCGAAAAACAGCTCAAAAAATCCAGCGGTTTTTTGGCGGAGGCCCTGAAATGAAAAAACTTGTACTGGGACTGATGAGCGGCACCAGCGCTGACGGGTTGACCGTATGCGCTATTAATCCCAAGCCGTTTCAAATTCTGTATTTTAAAAACTATCCATATGAAAAAACTTTCCAACAGCGGCTGTTAAACGCGTATCGGTTAACCGCACCGTATCTTAGTGAGCTGCATTATCAAATCGGTCAGCGCTATGCCAAAACCGTACAGAAGTTCTTAAAAGATTTTCAACTGTCCCCAAGCCAAATCAGTGCTGTTGGGATGCACGGGCAAACTGTATACCATGGACCATATGATAAAACACCCAACACCCTGCAACTCGGGGAACCGTCGTTTTTGGCAGAAGTTCTCGCTTGCCCCGTAGTCAGTGATTTTCGGGCCATGGATATGGCATTGGGCGGACAGGGTGCCCCGCTGATGCCGTTTTTTGACCAGTATATTTTCGGACAAAAATCCCCCAAGCTCTTACTTAATATCGGCGGGATCTCCAATATCGCAGTCGTCGGCAAAAACAGAACTCCCCTGGGATTTGACTGTGGCCCTGGCAATACGCTCATAGACCTGGCCTGCCAACACTATTTTAATCAAACGTTTGATAAAAACGGAGTCCGGGCCGCTAAGGGCACTCCCGATAAAATATTAGTTAATAAACTTCTCAAACAAAAATTTTTCAGCCAACAACCGCCTAAAAGCTTGGATAAAAACACTTTCGGGAATACCTATCTGCAACGTTACTTTAAATCTGAGGCCAAATCTGAAAACCCGTACGATTTGTTAGCTACACTGACATACTTTACCGCGGCAGCCGTGGCACACAGTATCAACCGGTTTGTCCCCGTAACGGCTCAAAAAGAGCTTATTATATCCGGCGGCGGGTGCTATAATAAGACGCTGCTGCG
This sequence comes from Elusimicrobiaceae bacterium, assembly GCA_017475405.1. Taxonomy (GTDB): domain Bacteria; phylum Elusimicrobiota; class Elusimicrobia; order Elusimicrobiales; family Elusimicrobiaceae; genus Avelusimicrobium. Next base: position 21,401 of record JAFVFN010000010.1, on the reverse strand, counting down.
TTATTTACAAGATTTTTTGCCACACCTTACGATTACTTCTTCTTTAGCTTACGGCATTGATCCGCAAGCCAAAGAGGCCGCGGCCTTTGCGTTGTTTGCCTGGTTAAACTTGCAGCACCAAATTAACCATTGCGCACATGCCACAGGGGCTGTCAAAAATGCTATACTCGGAAAGATAACCCTATGTTAAATATCGCACGCTTGGTATTCCCCGGTTTTTGGTTTGGCAAGACGCCTGAAGAAGAGGCATTGACTCTGGCACGCGCCGGAGTAGGCGGGTTTTGCTTATACGGAGGCACTAAAACCAAGGTAGCCACCTTAACACGCAAATTGCGGGCAGCGTCTCCGTTGCCGCGCATTTTAATCGCAGCCGATTACGAAGACGGTCTGGGTAAATGGCTGCCCGATGCCGAGCTGCTGCCCTCCAATTTGGCCTTGGGAGCAGCGGGCGAAGAACAGCTCGCCTTTGAAAAAGGGTTTATTACGGCCCGTGAGGCGCTTAGCATCGGGGTAGACTGGGTATTTGCCCCGGTAGTGGACTTAGCCGATAACGCCGGTAACCCCATTGTAAATACGCGCTCGTTTGGCGCTGATCCAAAACAGGTAGCACGCCTGGCCGGTGCATTTATGAAAGGACTCGCACGCGGGGGTGCTCTTAATTGTTTAAAACATTTCCCCGGACACGGCAATACCACGACCGATTCCCATATAGACATGCCCGTCGTCACGGAAACCACCACACAACTTAAGAAAGTAACCCTGCTTCCTTTCCAGGAACTGCTGCCGCTAGCCGACAGCGTCATGGTGGGACACTTATTGGTGCCTGCGTTAGATGACCAAAACCCGGCATCTTTGTCACCAATTGTCATCCATAAACTGCTAGAGAAGCTCATGGGATTTACGCGCTGCGTATGTACGGACGCGCTTCTTATGAAAGCGCTGGGCGATGAAAAACAAGCGGCTCTGCAAGCATTAGATGCCGGCGCACACGTGTTACTGGTCCCCGAAAAACCGATGGAGCTCATTGAGTTTTTAAAAGCACAGGTCTTCCCGGACGAAGTATTAAAACAAGCCGAACGTGTGCTCAACGAGTTGTGTGCGCAAGCCGATGAGTTAGCAGCCACGGCCCAAAAAGAATCCGTCCAACCGGCTGATTTTGCCATGCGAACGGCCCGCAAAGCATTGGTGCCACTCGGGCACTTCCCGCCGGTAGAACCCGGAGACACCGTACATTTACTAAACGTTGGCAACGATGAAAATTTTTCGGCGGTTCCTTTTATCGACACGTTGCGTGCGTACGGTATTATCACTGAAGACTTTAAAGATCCTGCGCAAACCGATACTTTGATTATCCTGTTTTGGCGACGTTATAAACCGTTCTCGGGTAAAATCGGACTGACTGAAGAAGAAACCGCTTTTGTAAATAAAGCTGTGCAACATGTACGAAGAACACTGCTTATCTGTTTTGCCAACCCGTGGGCGGCCAATCACGTAAACACGGAAGGCAAACTGCTTGCATTCAGCCCATCGCCAGTGTTCCAACAAGCGGCTGCCGAATGCGTGATGGGTATGTTTGAACCGATCGGTAAACTACCAATGAATTTATAAGCTAGATTAATTCCCCGAAACACAGATTTTGCTCGGCACGCGTAATTTTGACGCATACCAACCCATGTGTTTGCGTATTATCTGGGAGCAAAACCTGTTGGAAATTAGATGTAATACCGTGCACGGCGCTTCCTTTTTTTTCTTCAATAAATACTTCTTGCTCTGTTCCGACCAGCGAAGCGGCAAAAGCACAACGAAGCTCTTTATCCAGTTCGCGCAATTTATCCGCGCGGCGTTTGATTTCCAAAGCGGGCAACTGCGGCAGCTTTGCAGCCGGCGTACCCGGACGCGGAGAATAACTAAACACGTGAAGACCGGCTAAGTGTTGTTCTTTGATAAACCGGTAAGTTGTCTCAAAATCTTCTTCCGTTTCAGTCGGATATCCAGCAATCACATCGGCAAAAATCCCAATCTGCGCTACCTGCGCGCGCAAATCGGACACCCGTTTGGCATAATCCGTCGTGGTATAGTGACGGTTCATGTCCTTTAAAACACGGTCACAACCGGCCTGCAGCGGCAAATGAAAGTAATTGCAAAAGCGCTGCGGACAGCGATGCATTTGCACAATCACTCCGTCAGTAACCGTGGGTAACTCTATAGAAGAAAACCGCACCCGAAAATGCCCCGGTAAAGCGGCGATTTGCGAACACAAGGCGGCCAAATCCGCTTGCGTGTTCGGGCACAAATAATTGCCGATATTAATACCGGTCAGTACTATTTCCAAAAAACCGTTTCGAACAAGTTGCTGGATTTCAGATAGAACATCCGCAGCCGGTTTGGAGCGTTTGATGCTGCGCGCATACGGGACAATACAATACGAACAAAAATTATCACACCCGTCTTGGATTTTAATAAACGCGCGACTGTGTCCCTCGTGTCCGGACACCGTCCAACAAATGTCTGTCTCTTGGAACAATACACGCCCTAGGTCATATTTACCAACGATTTTCGCGGTCGGAAAGATCTCCTCAATATGCGCGCGATGCGCGGCTGCATAGCAACCCGTTAATACCAGTCTTGTGGTTGGGTTTCGACGTAAAATTTGACGAATGAGTTTTTCAACATCTTTATCGGCCTGATGGGTTACCGTGCAGGTATTGAGCACGCAAATATCTGCGGTTTCAAAACGGTCCGCCGGAGTAAAACCGGCGCGTGTGAACTGTTCTAAAATGGCCTGGCTTTCTACCTGATTGACCCGACAACCGAATGTCTTAATAAAAAAAGTACTCATAACAGTTTTGCCGCCACGGCCAGACAGGCGGTTTCCGCGCGTAAAATATTAACACCTAAAGTGACCGGTAAAATACCTTGGGACCGTGCCAACGCAACCTCTTCTTGGGTCCAGCCACCGGCCGGACCGATATATACACGCACCGACTGGGGATGCTGCAGTTGTTCCATCCCCCAAGCAAGTGTATGGGTCTGTTCGGCTTCATAGGCTAACAAAGACGGTACTTTGTCCGCAACAGCCTGCGTAAACCGAACAGGCGGTAAAATATTCGGGATAAACGGTGTGTCGCATTGTTTACAGGCAGATACCATAATCTGATGCCACCGTTCATTTTTGCCGTCATATTTTTTTAACACATCATACTCGCTGCGCTCAGATACTAACGGTAAAAAAGTATTTACACCCAGTTGCGTGCCTTTATCTAATACTTCCTCAAGTCCCGTTCTGGAATTAGGCACAAACGCTAACATTAAATCCAGTCCCACACGGCGAACCCGACAGGGTGCTAAGAGAGTTCCACGGACAAACTTTTTTTGGATTTTATCAATGCGCCCCATGAATTGTTTACCGGTTCCGTCAAACACACGGATTTCATCTCCTTCTTTGTGACGAGCTACTGCACACGCATGGTGTGCTTCGGTGTCGTTTAAGAAAAATTCGGTTTGTTTGATATCTGCTAAGTATTGGGGCATAGATATATTGTAGCTTTTTTAAACCAAAGAACCTAAAATTTGCTATACTAAGTTTAGAATTTGATGGTTAGGAGGTACGTCACCATTTAATTTAATATACAATTTCAACTATTTTTGAACCGTAAAAGATACGGGTTGCTCATAAGAGCATGCTAAGAAGTCAAAAATAGTCGTTTTAGGCGCAAAATAAGTGGACTAATTACCCAATTATTTTGTGCTGAATGCTTGTCACGTTTAGTGGCAGGCTACGGCTATTATATATAGGACCACTTCTTAGCAGTCCGACATAATAGCCGTTTTATTTTATGTTTTGGATCCAACATAGTAGGAGAATATCATGGAAAAAGGTTTTACATTAATTGAATTATTAGTTGTTGTGTTAATTATAGGGATTTTAGCTGCGGTAGCCGTCCCTCAATACCAAAAGGCAGTTTTAAAAAGCCGTTACGCTTCTATTAAACATCTCGCAACAGCCCTGGTCAAGGCTGAAGAAGTTTATTATTTAGCCAATGGGAAATATACACAAGATTTTTCTGAACTGGATATAGATGTAATGGCCGAACAAGAAACCAAAGAATCAAACATAGGGAATTTTCGAGAATCAACTAACCACTCCCGTTGTTTATTACAAAATAGTGATTTGCCGTATGTAAATTGCGGCATAAACCGCAACCAAGCCAACAGCATGGATATACAAATATACATTGGAAAAAACAAATACGCAGGCAAACGATGGTGTGTCGCACGCACAACAGATTTAACGGCCCTTACCAATCAAGTATGCAAAGCAGACACAAACAAAGAAACGCATTCTAGTAGCCACTCTGGAGCTACCTGGACAGTATGGGAATATTAATCCCATTTGCAATCCATTCACTTAATATTCTGTTTTGTCTGTTTTGGCATCCCATTCGTCAAAAGGACTATTATGCCCAGGCACTTTAATACATGCCGTTGGTAGAGTACGTTGTCCGGGAGGAAGTGGTACTTCCCGGTAAATGACGGCATCATCAAAATTAGAAGCGGCCGCACGCAGACGGTCTGCCGCAAAATATAGAGCCTTGGGACGAGCCCAATAAATGGCACCCAAACACATTGGACACGGTTCGCACGAAGAGTATATCACGCAATCCTTAAGTTCAAAACTTTTGAGTTTTTTGCATGCTTTTCGAATAGCATCTACTTCGGCATGGCACGTCGGATCATTGGAAGAAGTCACACAATTACATCCGCGAGCAATAATTTTGCCGTTCTTGACTATAACTGCTCCAAACGGGCCTCCTTTGCCGGACCGCATGCCCTTTTGGGCCTCTTTGATGGCTTCTTGTAAAAAGTAAATATGCTGTTTCAGATCATTATTTTTCATAAGAGTAGTTCTCGGGATGTAACGTGTTAATATGAATAAGACTTCTCTATTAGTTTAATACCGATTTTCTAAAAATCCAGGCCTTACAACTCTTTGTACAAGAAGAGGGCCTTATATTTTGGTACGGCCTTTGAGGGAATACCCCAGAGTCATTTCATCCATGTAATCGATATCGCCGCCCAACGGTACACCGTAACCGATGCGTGTAATCTGTTCTACCTGCCCGCGCAGTAGGTCTGCCAAATACAAAGCGGTAGTTTCTCCCTCGCTGTCCGGATCAGTCGCTAAAATGATTTCTTTAATCGGAGTTGTGGCCTGTTGTACCCGGGACAACAGTTCGCGTACTTTGACTTGTTCGGCCCCGCGTCCATCCATCGGAGAAATCGCTCCGTGCAGTACGTGATACAACCCTTTATAGGCACGTGTTTTTTCAATAGCTTCAATATCCTGCGGATCTTCCACCACGCAAATCTGCGATGTATTACGATCCGTATCCCGGCAAATCTCACACAACCCGTTCTCGCTGTAGGCAAAGCATTGCGGACAAAGCACCACGGCCGCTTTCATTTCACTAAGCGCAGCCATAAATTCTTCGACTTCACCCCGACTGGCACGCAAAAAATAGGCGGCAAACCGCTCGGCCTGCCGGGGACCTACGCCGGGCAACCGTTTCAAGGCGCGTACCAAACGATCTAAATGTGGAATATTAGGCAATTAATTCTCCGGGAAACATTTCTAAAATATGTTTTACTTCTTCCGGCGCGTTGGCCACATCTGTGGCACTGTCCTCTATAAACGGTCCCGCCGCAAACGGTTCTTCATCTAAAATCACCGCTTCTGTAGATGCGGCCTTAGACAGAGCAGATGCCGGTTTAGCAGCCTGACTTTGCGCAGCCGGAGACGCTGTTTGATCCGTTAATTGAATAGCAATCTGTCTGCCCGCCAGTTCCGTAGCCGCGGCGGACAATTCAGCCAGTTTACGCTCGGCCGTAATTTGGTAAAACTCTTTTCCCTTTTCAAAAACAAGTGTCCATGTGTCCGGGGTGGTAAATTCTACCTGCGCGCTCATCATAACATCATATACAAACGGGGTATCCCCCTTGCCAAATTTAGCGAGCATCTTATCCCATACCTGCCGGTTGGAAATCGCTTTATCCAAGACCGGAACCGGTTCTGACTTTTCAACGGGTTCCTTAGCAACAGCTTGCTGCACCTGCGGTTTAGCCGCAGGGGGTAGCGTTTTTGGAGTCGGTGCCGGTTTACGAGCAGAAGGCACGGATGGAGTAGACGACGGAGGTAATACATTGCCCCCCTCCAGAGCTTCTAAACGACGGATAAAAGAATCAATATCCACTACGCTGTCCATCACGGTAAACAGGCCTACTTCGGCACTGACCAGTGGGTTATCGGAAAACTTCACTTCATCAATCAGCTTGCTGATTTTGCGTGTTAAGCGCGCCAAAAAACCGGCCGAAATTCCTTCTAAAAGTTCCTTGGAACCGGTAAACGGTTCGCTTCCCTGTCCCAACGTAAAATAAAACAAATCTCCCAGTGTATTTTTTAAGTCTTTTAAAAATGTATTAGCATCAAATCCTTCCGACTGCAGGGTTTGAAAGACCCGATGCATTTGCGCATTATTTTTATGACACAACGCATCCACGGCATCTTTGAGTAAATCAGTGGAAGTCAATCCCAACATTTCACTGACGGTTTTTTCGTCAATTTTGTCACCCGCATAGGCAATAGCGCGGTCCAACAACGTTAGTCCGTCACGCATAGCTCCGCCGGCGTTTTTGGCAATAATCTTAGCGGCTTCCGAGGCCAGTTCAATCCCTTCTGTTTTGGCCAGCTCCACTAGGTGTGTACTGATTTCTTCTACGGTAAGCGGCCGAAAGCGAAAAGTTTGGCAGCGGCTGACAATCGTTGCCGGCACTTTATGCTTTTCGGTAGTGGCCAAAATAAAGACCACATGAGCCGGCGGCTCTTCGATGGTTTTTAAAAGCGCGTTAAAAGAACTGGCCGAGAGCATGTGAACTTCGTCTAAAATAAATACTTTAAAACGGTCTCGACTGGCTGCCAGTGCCACCGTATCAATAATAGCCTCACGCACTTTTTCTACCTGCGTATTGCTAGCCGCGTCCAGCTCCAGTACGTCCAAATCAGCGCTTTGTGCAATTTCCAAACATTGCGGGCATTTACCGCACGGCTGCGCGGTTGGTCCCGTAGCTCCGTTGCCGGTACAGTTTAAGGCCTTGGCCAAAATACGCGCTGTCGTGGTCTTTCCGCAACCGCGCGGTCCGTAAAACAAGTAAGCATGCCCGATGCGACCGAGTTTAAGTGCATTTTGCAGGGTCTTGGAAATACTCTCCTGTCCCACCATGTCTTCAAAGGTTTGCGGACGATATTTATTAGCTAAACTGACGTATTGTTTGGCAGACGTAGTTGACATAAATTAACCTCTAAACTGTTTTTCCACACGACGGCGGGCATGGGTGAAATCCAAACTGATGCGCCCGGGACCTAACAGAGCCGCAGGCAACAACGCCGCTGTGAGTAAAATTAAAAGCGCTACATATACTTTATTAAAATTAGACGCAAAAAACACGACCCCCATTCCGGCCGTGCACAAAACCGACAGTCCGGCTGCCACACGCGTAAACCAACCCAGTATTAACAAAAACGCCAACACCAACTCGGCAATAACTACGCCCAGGGCAACAGGCAACGGACAGCTAATGGCCGCTGCATTAAACAAGAACTCCCGGTAATAGAGCAGACACCCAGCACTCACATAAAGCAGTGTACCTCCGGCCAGTAACCGGGTCAGAAAAATCGTTACGGAAAATGCTTTCTCATCAATATTACAATAGACTTGCGGTACCTGCATACAAACTCCTACATGGGAACATCCATGGAAAGCGAAAAATATGTTTTTCGGTTATCTTCCCGCCGCGGCTCAAATACTTCTATACCGCCGGTCAGTTCCATGTCCCACAACTTCATGTGAAGTCCGGCACTGACCGCAGACGCCACCTGACGCCGCTGATCATAATGATACCTTGCCAGTGACACATACGGGGTCACAAAATCGGTCGGATAACTCAGCCGTATCGCATAGCAGTCTTTCATATACCCTTGCAAAACCGCGGTCATATAAGGGACCTCGGCCCAACTAAAGGTAACATCCTGCGGCACGCGGCTACTATATTTTATCACTTTGTGCCATGTTCCTTGCAAGTGCAATCGTTTGATATCAAACGAAGCATCCGTAATAATCGTCGTTCCTACCTGCCGAAACGCCCCGTTCGGTAAATCCTTTCCGGTATGATCCACATAGCTGCGCAAGCGCTCCTGCCCGACACGCATGGTGAGTACCGGGTTTTTAATCCCGTAAAAATAATAAAACGGCTCCCAGGAGAGTCCCGCCCGGTATATAACGCCTTCATATCCCACAGCCTGAGGTTGCCAAATAAGGTCCGTGAGTACATCTACCAGATCAAAAAGTTCATAACGAACTTCCAGGCCGTAACGCGAAGTAGAGCCGGCCTCGTCAATTTCTTTATCAGACATGCGGTAATACCCGTATTGCGGAGTCAAAATAAATCCGTTATCCAAATCAGCTACATAACTGGCCCGCATGGCCGAATATCCTTTTTCACCGCCTACGCTTGCAAAACGCAACTGCCCGTAGCATAACGCACACGGGCAGAAGAGTATGAAACTGACAAGCGCAACTTTCCAACGCATTATTTGGCTTTTTTGGCTTTGGCCGCCTTTGCGTCTTCTTCCTGCAGGAATTTAACGTAGTTGGTGGCTTTGCGTTTTTTCCAGGCGCCTTTGTGGTATCCATATCCGATAATCAGCGGAATTAACGTGGTGCATTCACCATATACCATTTGTTCCAAGGCGGTGGATACTTTCCCCCAGCTGGAGGCTTCTTTTAAGGTAGATCCGGACAGTGCTCCGTCACGCACATCGGCTACCGTAATTTGAACGGCATATTTGTGCATGGGGATCTCGGCACCCAGGGCTTCTGCAGCCACCACGGTATCTTGGGCAAAATTTTTCGGCACACCGCCGGACCACATCATAAGACCGGTTTCTTTGGCTTTCATTTTGATTTTGGTCAGTTCTAAGAAATCCTTGGCACTGTCAATGGAAATATGCGCGGTCGGATTTTCGGCTTGGTGCATCACAAAACCAAACCCAGCGGAACAATCGGAGAAAGCCGGTACAAATATCGGCACACCGTATTTATAAGCATTGTACACAACGGAATCTTTGCCTTTGCCTTTTTTCTCCAACCATTTGCCCATTTCCCAAATGAATTCGCGAGAAGAATACGGGCGCGGCTCTAAAGCATTGCAGATTTTGTAAATGGTTTCATCGCAAACTTTGAGTTGGTCTTCATCGATATAGGTGTCGTAAATGCGGTCGATATGTAAATCGCGTAACAGGTTATCATCCTGGTTGTACGGAGTACCGATATAATGTTTAAAACCCAATGCTTCAAAAAAGTCCTGATCTACAATATTGGCTCCGTTAGATACGATGGCATCTACCATGTGGTTTTGAATCATATCTACGATGATTTTTTTCATACCCGCCGAAATCAGCGACCCTGCAATACATAAAATGACAGAGCAATTTTTGTCATTTAGCATCATGTTGTAGATTTTGCTTGCCCGAGCCACTTCGCGAGAGGCATAGGCCATATTCTCAAATGCTTCCACCATCGGAACCACATTATACTTTTTCATATCAATGTGTTTGATTGTGTTTTTGAGAAAGTCTTTTTTGGTTAGTTTTGCCATTTTTTCTTACACCTCGTACTGGATTTTTGCACTGCTATTTAGTAAATTATATTAAATAACAACATAATTTTAAACAAAAATTTCAAATTTTTTAGGAGGCTCGTATGTATCCCCATTTAGCCAAAGCCGATCCCGAAGTTTTTGGTACCGTTTCTAAGGAGTTAAACCGCCAACGCGAAAAACTTGAACTCATTGCTTCCGAAAACTTTACTTCCCTGGCCGTTATGCAGGCGCAGGGATCCATTTTAACCAATAAGTACGCCGAAGGATACCCCGGCAAACGCTATTACGGCGGCTGTGAATTTGTCGATCAGGTAGAAACCCTGGCCATTGAACGCGCAAAAAAACTATTTGGCGCCGAACACGCCAACGTGCAACCGCACTCCGGTGCTCAGGCAAATATGGCTGTTTATTTTGCGCTGCTGCAACCCGGAGATACGGTTTTGGGACTGAATCTTTCACACGGTGGGCATTTAACACACGGGCATCCGCTTAATTTTTCGGGCAAGTTATATAACATCATTGCCATGAACGTGCGGCCCGATACCGAAGAGATTGACTATGAAGAGGCGGCCAAACTGGCTAAAGAGCACAAACCCAAACTCATTATGGCAGGCGCTTCGAATTATTCCCGGATTTTTGATTGGAAAAAATTGCGTGAAATTGCCGATTCCTGCGGGGCGTATTTAGCCTGTGACATTGCACATTACGCCGGTCTTGTAGCCGCCAGGGAATATCCTAACCCCGTTCCGTACGCCGATGTTGTAACCACAACCACTCACAAAACTTTACGCGGCCCGCGTGGCGGACTTATTTTGTGTAAAGAAACGCTTGCCAAAGCGATTAATTCCGCGGTATTCCCCGGAGCTCAGGGCGGACCGCTTATGCACGTAATTGCCGCGAAAGCCGTATGCTTTGGAGAAGCCCTAAAACCTGAATTTAGAACTTATCAACACCAAATCAAATTAAACGCACAGATGCTAGCTAAAGAACTTACCAATCGCGGGTACCGCTTGGTAGCTGGCGGTACAGACTGTCACGTCATGTGCGTAGATCTGCGCTCTAAAAATATGACGGGAAAAACCGCGGAGGCCGCTTTAGACAAGGCAGGTATTACCGCTAATAAAAACACGATCCCATTCGACCCGGAAAAACCGTTTGTCACCAGCGGACTTCGCATCGGAACACCGGCTATTACCACGCGCGGCATGAAAGAAGCAGATATGACACAAGTGGCTGCGTTTATTGATGATGCGCTCACGCATGCCCAAGACGAGGAATACTTGGCAGGGATTGCCCGGCAGGTTAAAAAGTTCTTGGAAAAATTTCCACTGTACTCTAATATTTAAAATAAAAATCACATATTGACGATGAAGAACATGTAGGGTTGTTATCATAACTAACAGCTCTACAAATCTTATAGGCATCTTCTGTAAAGGAGCGACAAAAAAAGCCTTTATCCTTCGTGTATGAGATATAAGGACCTTGATTACTATTACGATACTTTTTGGGCTTACAATACATCATGGGTAAAGAGACAAAACAAACGGTACTTCCAACCACATAACCTCCGTCCTCTTCCGCCCAACCGTCCAATTCTAACTGCGCCAAATCCAAAGAAAATCTACCATTCGCTAGTCGATATATTTCCTGTGCACGAACTAGGGCTTTAAGCCATTGTATCTGTTCAACAACTCTTGTTTTTTCTATCGCCAACTTATACTGAGGCAAAGCTACGGCCGCCAGTATCCCTATAATTAATACAACCACCAAAAGCTCGATGAGCGTAAATGCTTGTTTATTTCCTTGCATAATTATCTCTCCCTGTGATGTTATTCTATGGAGATAGAATATCAAAAAAAAAAAACGTGTCAAGCGACACGTGGGTGCCCGATGATATACTTATGTTATCTGAAACATAGGTCCTTTTTGCTTGGTGATCTGGGCCTTTTCCCCCTTGCGCAGCATTGTTAAAAACACTATAGTATAAGTATGGAACGCCGAAATTGGGGAATGTGTGCTGTGGTAGCAGCCGTATTACTAAGCGGTACCTGCGTTGCGCACGCCCAAAAAGGCAAATGGATCAAATCTGTTTCACGAGCCGTTGTTTCGCAACCTAAATTCCCTACTACGCTGTCCAATCATATTCAGCGCAAGGTCTTGAATACCCGGCAATTAACTGATATTCGCTTATCCGTAGCGAGACTCGACCATTCAATTTTGCTGGACTCTCCCATGAACCAACGTCCGCATTCTACGGCATTTTTATTCACTGCTACTTATCAGGGAAAACCCAGCGTATGGGCAGTGACAGCCGGTCATACGGCCCAGTTGGGAGAAAAGCTTCGTTTAACATTTTATAACGGTAAAAAAGAAATTCCCGTAGACGGAACCCTGGTTCAGCAAGGGCCGGCTCTGTTATCAGACGCGGCGCTTATTCGTTTGGACCATATTCCCCCAGAACTTCGTCCGTTGACCTTAGCTATTGATATAGACCCGCAAGAAAAATTAACCACCTGGGGCTACGCTTCCAACAAGTTATATCAAATTAACAATCTTTCTTTTGAAAAAGACAATACCCGTTTTATTCGCACGGATTTCCCGGCTACACAAACCAAACGTTCCGGTTTATGTGGCGGACCTTTGCTGAATGCACAAGGACAGGCCGTCGGTATCCATTGCGGAAGTACCTTGGAGGATAAATCATATGCGGCCAGCGTTCGTATTATCCCCTATTTACTGCAGGCCTATTACGAGGGAAGTGCCCAAATACCGGTGGTTGCCAAAGGCATTGAATTTGGGTCCATTCAATTAAATGAACGGATCCTGTATATCCAATGTGCCGATAATTCCGGCAAGCTCATCAATCAAGAAGATGTTTATGATCAACTGCCGCAATCGTTAATTATGCAGCTCTATCAAGATCCAGAAGTTCGTTTTATGCGTTTTGTGCTGGGGTCATATCATCAAGACATTTCTTCTTTCCGGGTGTTGGTATATGATAAACAAACCGGTACTCATACATTTGAACCGCTACGACGTTACTAAACTATGCATAAAAGATGGTTAATTTTTTGTCTGGTGTTGTTTACCGCCGCAATTTGCTCGGCGCAAACGCCGTTTGCATCAACCATTGAGCGCACCATAACACGTCAAACGTTAACCCTACCGGCTCTTTCTCAACGAATCAATCAAACAGCCTATAAACAGATAGCCGGCATCTTTCGGCCGTCACCATTGACACAGCTACAAAGACCGCTAGCCGGGTTTACTCCCGAAATGAGACGGCAGGTCTTTCAGGTACAAAGCGGTCCCGTAGCCCGCAGTTCTGCCTCTGCATTTGCGCTGGAGATAGACGGTCGCGTATGGGGTGTTACCGCAGGGCATGTCATGAATAATATTCGGATTTCTCCACATATGGTGGTGCAAAACGGATGGGGTAAGATCCTCTCGGCGCCGATTGCGCAATACTATGCGGCCAACGTTAAGGGAAGCGACGTGGCCATTTTTGAAATTCCCCAAGAACTAAAACCGTATATTTCCGTATTAAAACCGGCCGAGCAAACTCCTCTTGCCCAAACGGTTACCCAATCTCCCTGCTTTGTCAAAGGCAATCCGCTCTATTTACCAGCAGAAGATATTTTATTTGCCGGGCCACACCGTATTTTGCTACGAGATCAAGCACACCGAGAAATGACCGGCTATTGCGGATCTCCTGTTCTTGCGGACAACAAAGTAATCGGCGTGCATGTAGGAGCTTATTCTTCGCAGGATATGCAACTTGCTGCGTGGAATAAACTGCTAGGCAATATATCTGCCAAAATGCCACCGCCGGTGCATATTGCCACCCCGATTGAACAGGTAGTATTACTGGCCCGTGATTTTACCAAAGAATTAGGCGAAGAGGCCGGAGTCTTACTAAAAGTATTGGGACACCCGGTTGTTGTGCTGGATCCACAGGATCAACTTTTTTCAGTGCAACAACTGCGAGACGGTTTTCTAAAAGAAACCATCCACATACATCCGTTTACTCATTTTGACAGATTAGAAGAATTTTTTGACCTGCAAGAAGGGGATATATTGCGTATTACAATTATATCCCCTAAAACGTTGGCTCAATCGCAAGCCATTAAAATTTACAACGTGGATGTTTCCACCGGACAAGTTACCAAAAACTTGTAATTACATGCCCAGCATTTCTTTGGCAGGTTCACTGCCGTTTTCAACAGCACGTTCCAACCAGACACGTCCTTGACGCGGACTTCGTTTGACACCCAGTCCTTTCAAATAAATTTGTCCCAATACATATTGAGCCGAGGCATCATTTTGTTGGGCCGCCTGCTCAAAAAATCGAATAGCGAGCGGTACACTTTTAGCCGTTCCCTGCCCTTGCAACAGCATAAAACCCGTCATATACTGTGCCTTGGCATGCCCCTGGGCAGCTGCATTAGAAAACCAGGCAAAAGCATCTTCCAATCGAGCCGGATCATCGGTATAGGCATATTCCCCGAGCAAATATTGTGCATACGGGTTTTTGAGCTGCGCCGCTTGAGCGAGCAGTTCCGTAGCAGTATCACTGTTTTGCTCCACGCCTTCCCCTTTATAATATTGATCAGCAAGTTCAAAGGCCGCCTGCGATAAAGTTTTATCTGATTTGTCCCAGGCTTTCTTAAACCACTCGGCGGCTACAGCGTCATCGCGCAACACGGGAATACCCTGACGATACGCCTGCGCCAACTGAAACATCGCTTGCGGATCGTTTTGCTGCGCCATTGTCAGAGTTTGCATAAACTGTTCTGTCTGAGCATACAACGCAGGGTCTTCTGTAGTCAGTGCAGTTACCTTAGCCTGGGCCGGGTTAGAACCGTTTTGGGCTGCTTTCATATACCAAAATAAGGATTGTCCTTTGTGTTGAGGAAATCCTTTACTTCCCTGTGCGTACAGGTTACCCAGTTCATATTGAGCCGGTGCAAAGTCGGCCTGAGCGGCACTTTGTAAATAGGCAAGTGCCAGTTCTTTTTCTTCAGTGAGGTTTCTTCGGGAAGTCTGACGCATGGGTTGAGGTTCTGCCATGGGATACCCCTGACGCGGCCCAAACGGATCGTCAAAAGGATCCATTACCGGCCTTGGTTCTTCATAATCGTCTTCCTCTTGCTGTTCAAAAACACCCTGTTTATCGTAATACTGGTACAGTTCCCAAGCAGCCTGCGGCTTGTCTGCAGCCGCCGCTTGTTGATACCAAGTAAGGGCTTGTTCGGGGTTCGGTTTGGTTCCGGCTCCGTTCAAATATGCCTGAGCCACTTGGATGGCGGCATCCATATCACCGGCTTGTGCCAGTTTTAAGTTTTTGGTAAAGGCACGTTCCTGCGGCGTGCGGTAAAACGCGAACGTAAAAAGACCGCCAGCCAGCAATAACCCGATTAATATTTTTAAAAATGTTTTCATAAGTACCCCGCAAAAAAGAAAAAGGGAAACGCAGTGCGTCTCCCTTTTATTATACTTTTTAAGCAGTTATTTTGCCATGACAAAAGGCATTTGATCACCGGCCATATAGGTGGGCATGCGACCGTCCCATTTATCAATGGCTTTAAGTTGTGCTTCCACCTGACGCAGTTTAATTAAGTTGTCCGATACCACTTCGCGCTGTAAGCGTAACGATTTGGCCTCTGCTTCAGCCTGCAGAATTTTTTGTTCGGCTTCTTTTTTGACTTTTTCTACCAAGTTGGTAGCACGTTTGGCTTCCTGCTCGGCGATTTGTTTTTCTTCTACGGCTTTTAAAAACTGTTTGGAAAACTCAAAATTCGTGATGGCAATATCTGATACAATCACTTCTTTTTCTGCCATTTTTTGCTTCAAGATTTCATTAAGCTCTTTGGCTACTTCCACACGGTTGGCAATTAAGCTGTCCGCTGAATACTTAGCAATCACCGCTTTGGTCCATTCTTCTACCATCGGTTTTAAAATCGTGTTGGTATATTCCGGTCCCAAGTTGCGGTAAATGGATTCTACTGTGTTGGGTAAAATACGGTGGTTCACAGCTAAGGTAAGACCCACGGTCTGCAAGTCTTTGGAGAACGCTTCCGTATCAAATGAATCCTTTTTAATACGCACAGAAAATTTTTCCACCGTATCAATAAACGGCATTTTAAAATGAATACCTTCTCCGTATGCTCCTACGAGTTTACCAAAGCGTAGTTTAACGGCTACGCTTCCCGCAGAAACCGTAAAGTAAGAACTAAAAGCTGCGAGTGCCAAAATGATTAGAAAAATAGGCACGAAAATCAGCCCTGCTGAAACCCTGTTCGGTGTTACATCTTTCATAAGACGTCTCCTTTTATTTTAAGATAATTTATTATAGCTTTTTAGCTATGGTATGTGCTACAATAAAGTATCTTTAAGCAGGAGGTATCACCCCACGCCCGTTGGGCGTTATAAATAGAATTTTTACTGTTTTTGGAACTGTATTTTATGAATACAGGGTTGTTGGAATTAACCAACATCCTGACACGCCAAAAACAGCCGATATAGGCACAAGTAAACGGCTTCGAAACCCGAATTCTTGTGCTCAATGTTTGCCACCCCGTGGCAAGCTACGGCTGTTATAGTTTGGGTACCGTGTCAGGAATCCACTATAGCGGCCGTTGTTTTATGGTGGATCAAAGATTAAGGAGAATTTATGAAACAAGGTTTCACATTAATTGAGTTACTCGTTGTGGTGTTAATTATAGGCATTCTGGCAGCTGTGGCACTGCCACAATATCAAATAGCTGTAGCCAAAAGCAGATATGCCACTATGAAACCTATTGTTAAAAGGATTGCAGATGCACAGGAAATATATTATTTGGCAAACGGAGAGTATGCTTCCTCGTTTACAGAACTAGATGTAGATTTACCAGGAGGCCTATCAAATCCCGACGATGAAGCGGAATATACCTATGAATGGGGAACTTGTTGGCTTAGGACAACAGCAATTGCTTGTACAACAGGCCCACTGGAAGAGATTTACTATAAGATATATTATAACAATATATCCTCTAGAAAAAATATTACACAGTGCATTGCGTGGTCCACAGATTTAAACAGTATTGGAAATAAACTGTGTAAACAAGAAACGGGTACAGACGCTCCTGCTCATTCAACTAGCTCGTATCTGGAATGGAACTACAAGTAATAATTAACAACAAAGCCCGCTCTTAACGAGCGGGCTTTGATACTGCTTGTAGCTGAAACTTATTTGTCTACTACTTCGGCTTCCACTACATCCTCTTTACCACCGTTGGCAGCACCGGTCTGTGCGTGTTCTGCACCCGGTTGTGGTCCGGCGTGTTGAGCACCAGCTTGTGCACCTGCAGCCCCCTGTTGGGCTTTGTACATGGCTTCACCCAATTTTTGGCTGGCCTGTAAGGCAGCATCCGTAGCGGATTTCATACGGGCGGCATCATCACCTTTTAAGGCTTCTTTGAGATCATTCAACGCCTGTTCAATTTTGCCGCGTTCTTCCTGACTTACTTTATCACCGTATTCTTTGAGGGCTTTTTCAGTTTGGAAGACCACACTGTCGCCTTGGTTTTTGGCTTCAATAATTTCTTTTTGTTTTTTATCTTCTTCTGCAAACTTCTCGGCTTCTTTGACGAATTTATCTACTTCGGCATCGCTGAGCTTATTAGAAGAAGTAATCGTAATATGTTGCTCCTTGTTGGTACCGAGGTCTTTAGCGGTTACATTCAAAATACCGTTGGCATCAATATCAAACGTTACTTCAATTTGCGGCACACCGCGCGGAGCCGGCGGGATGCCATCCAAGTCAAATTTACCAAGCGGTACATTGTCTTTAGCCATGGGACGTTCACCCTGTAAGACGTTAATCGTTACTGCGGGTTGGTTATCCGAGGCCGTGGAGAAGATTTGAGTTTTTCTCACAGGGATGGTGGTGTTGCGTTCAATAAGTCTCGTGCATACACCGCCCAAGGTTTCCAAACCTAAGGACAACGGAGTAACGTCCAATAAAAGAACGTCTTTGACTTCGCCCGTTAAAATACCGGCTTGTACACTGGCACCAATGGCCACGCATTCCATCGGGTCGATACCGCGTTCAATCTTTTTGCCAACTAAGTCTTCTACGTATTTTTGTACGATCGGCATACGGGTCGGTCCACCTACCAAGATAATGCGGTCGATTTGGCTGGTGGTCAGCCCGGCGTCACTTAGCGCCTGATTGACAGATTTACCGCAGCGTTTGACAATATCATCTACCAAGCTTTCCAGTTTAGCACGAGACAAGCGCATTTCCAAGTGTTTGGCACCATCAGCACCAGCCGTAATGTAGGGCAAGTTGATGTCGGTTTCCATGGTGGTGGAAAGTTCAATTTTAGCTTTTTCGGCCGCATCTTTTAAGCGCTGTGCCGCTTGTTTATCGTTGGATAAATCAATACCGGTTTGTTTGCGGAAATCATCCGTCATCCATTTAATAATGGCGTTATCCATATCCGTACCGCCCAATTGCGTGTCCCCAGAGGTAGACAAAACATCAAAGGTTCCTTCTTTGCCCATTTCCATAATGGTTACATCTAACGTTCCACCGCCCAAGTCAAACACCATGATTTTTTGTTCTTTGCCGGCTTTGTCAATCCCAAACGCTAATGCGGCAGCGGTCGGTTCGTTGACCAAGCGTACTACTTCCAAGCCCGCAATACGACCGGCGTCTTTGGTAGCCTGACGTTGGTTGTCGTTAAAATAAGCAGGTACAGTGATTACGGCTTTTTCTACAGGTTCACCCAAAAAAGCTTCCGCATCTTTTTTCACTTTCTGCAAGACGAAAGCAGAAAGTTGTTGGGGCGTAAATTCCTGACCGCGTAAATTATATTTAAAGTTTTCACCCATTTTGCGTTTAAAAGCGGTTACGGTGCCTTCCGGGTTGGCAATCGCCTGACGGCGGGCCGGTTCACCCACTAAACGCTGTCCATCTTTGGTAAATGCTACATAAGACGGGAACGCTTTTCCGCCGATAGAACTGCCTTCTGCAGACGGGATGATGGTCCCTCTGCCACCTTCCATAACCGCCGCAGCGGTGTTGGAAGTTCCTAAGTCAATACCAATAATCTTTGCCATAATACTTCTCCTTATCGTTAAATTTGTTAAATTAGTTTTCTTCTTTGGCCTGGCCTACTACCACATTGGCCGGGCGTAATACTTGGCCGTTCATCATAAAACCCATTTTTACTTCGTCTATAACGAGGCCGTCTTTGTCTGCCGGGGCCGGGATGGTTGCGATCACTTCCTGCGTAGCCGGATCATAAGGTTTATTAAGCACATCCATTTTCTGGATCCCTTCGCTTTGAAACGCTTTGCCTAGTTCCGTTAATATCATCCGCATCCCCTCTTGCAAGGATTTAAGGTCTTGAGCCTTTGAGTCCTGCAAGGTTTTCTGCTGCCGCAGTAATACTTCATACATCGGCAACATCTTTTTAGCAAAATCCTGTTTGCCATAGGCGATTAAGCCTGCTTTTTCACGCTCGGTACGCTTACGAAAGTTCTCAAACTCTGCATACAGTCGTACATATTGCTCGCGGTAATTGGGTTGCTCCGCAGCGGGTTTTTCTTCCGATTCCCTCGCCTGCTCACACACCTCTTCAGCTTGATCTTGCATAGCGGCTTGTTCTTCGGCTAACCCTTCCGTGGTTTCATACCCGGTTTGGTTTTTATGTTTATGTTTACTCATAAATCGTCTTCATCCTCAAAAGGCAGTGCGTTCCAGTTATTCATAGACGCTTCCAGTAAGCTGCCGATATAATTTACCAAGGACATCACGCGTGTATATTCCATATGTTTGGGACCTATAATCCCGAGCATTCCTACGGTTTTATCCCCTACCCGGCAGGCTGTGGACACAATACTTAAATTGCGCAGCTCCGGAGTTGCGTTTTCACTGCCAATAGATACACTGACACGTTTTTCATTTTTATCCAACTCGGCCAGTTTGGCATTTAATAACGAGGAAAATCGATCGCGCTCTTCCACTACACGCATCATTTGTTTTAAATCTTCGTAATCATCCTGCGTGGTGTTTTCCAGTAAGCGGCCAATGCCCTCTACATATAATTCATCACCGCCAGTTTGCGGCTTTTCCATATCTTTTAATACCTGTGTGGCTACGTCCGCCACACCGGCCAGTTCCCGGTGTCCCGAATGCAGGTATTGCCATAAAATCTGCCGCGCTTCTGCCAAAGTACGTCCGGCGATTTCATCATTAATAAACCGGCTGAGCACCTGCAACTTGGCAGGAGAAATTACCTGTGTGGTACGTACGGGCCAGTGACGTACAGCACCCGATTCGGTCACTAACACGGTTAACATAGCCCCGGGAGCTAAGGGCAAAAAGTCCAAACGTTGGATACGTTGATCATCTACCTGTGCCGTATAGACAAACCCGGCAGCACCGGACAACATCGCAAGCAGCCGCGAGGTTTGTACCAACATATTATTAACTTCACTCACGCGTTGGTCGTATTGTCTTTCAATCTGTTCGCGCTCTTTGGCAGCCATTTTTTGTACATTGGCCAAATAATCCACATAATAGCGATATGCTTTGTCTGTGGGGATACGACCTCCGGAAGTATGCGGTTGATAGAGATATCCCTCTTGTTCCAACTCGGCCATAATATTGCGAATGGTAGCACTGGAAACATCCTTTAAAACGCCGTCGGCAATCATCTGTGAGCCGACCGGACGACGAGTTTCTACATATTGTTGAACTACCCAGCGCAAAATTTTTTCTTTACGTGCTTTGGCCACTTCCGGTTTTAAAATACGCATAGTGCTTAGCTCTCTTAGGGGGATTTTTCGTCGGAATGCATTGTTTTATTTTAGCACTCCCAAATCCTACCTGCTAAAATTATAAGTAATTATTTTATTTTTGTCAACCCCCTTTTTAGAGTGCTAATTATTATTGGTCAGTTTATGAAGAGAACTCAGATACATTTCAAACTTTTTGGCTTATTGTATAAACATAAACAGAACCCCGAAAGTTGGACAAGAAATTTAATAGTCGGGGTTCCGTTTAATTGCAAATCGGGAGTTGGGATTTAGTCATCTGACCCACTCAATTCGTAGAACTATTCGTTCTTG
Organism: Elusimicrobiaceae bacterium; assembly: GCA_017475405.1. GTDB lineage: Bacteria > Elusimicrobiota > Elusimicrobia > Elusimicrobiales > Elusimicrobiaceae > Avelusimicrobium. The sequence goes on along the minus strand of JAFVFN010000010.1, from coordinate 566 downwards.
CGATAAGCCATTTGAATCAAAATATCGCACCTAGAGAAGTCGGATATGCACACTAACAACCACAGAACATCATGCTACGGGACCACTGTCACTTGTTTCTTTGCACATTTCATTTACAGTATCCCCACAAGTAAAAGTTCCGCTACTAAAAACCGGGGTTGACGTTGCCATAAGGATCACACGCACAGTCTCCTGTTGTTTCATCATAGATACCCGCTCCCCCACATGTCCGTTGTCCATCACAGAAGGCAACTAAACATTCTGCATCACAGATATCTCTGGCACCATCTACACATTTAACATTAGATGCAGTTGCACTCCATACTGAACCCTTACATGTCCATGTACGAGTCCCTATTCCATATCCCGAAGCACATTGACTTGCAGACATATATACATCACTGGAGGAACTCCTCGAACCGCTGCACCCACAAGCAGAATAATTCCAACTCCCTGTTGTCCATGCCGTCCCCGCTGCATTGCATGTCACACTGCGGGTTTTATTGGCACTACTATTTGAATATCCACTTCCACATTTTTCACTGCTTGATGGCTTATCAGGACAA
>JAFVFN010000009.1 GCA_017475405.1 Elusimicrobiaceae bacterium | reverse complement strand
TTTAATAGCTGTTGTATATATCCCTCGGTTTAACCGATAAGCGGTTGTATCTGTATCGGACTGAATAAATCCACTTGGCAAATCAGCTCCCAACTCCTCACAATCTGCTGCATAATGTCCATTTGCTAAGAAAAAGACTTCTTGTTGTACCTTTAGGTTTTTTACCAGTGCAAATAATTCACTGGCTCTGGCTTTATCTACAGCTTTTTGGTATTGTGGTAATGCCACTGCTGCCAATATCCCTATTATTAATATCACTACCAATAATTCAATTAACGTAAATGCTCGTTTATTTTGTTTCATAATACTCTCCTTATTAATATTTCTGTCACATGGAACCCATAAACGAACGGCTGCCTTATTCAGGCGTGATTACTCACCCAAACAAAACAGCCGTGGTTTATCGCATTGCGATAAACACTTGGTACAAAATAGCGGGATTATAAGTTCCTCTATTTTGTACCTAAACAGGCTATTCTTGGAGTAATCATGGCCTCTTTCAAAGCTATCCGTATTCCTTAATACGGTTCCAAAAACAGATAAATTGTACTTACATTATAACATAACTACTTACGGATTTGTTAAAATAAAAGTATCTTTTCAGGAGGAACCTCATGGATATCAGTTACTTGTTATTCTTGCAAGCCTTCCGCAACAGCATCCACGATGCCTGGACGCCATTTATGGAAGCAATGTCGTTATTTTCAATTACGTATCTCATGTTTATCCCGGTATTTATTTACTGGTGCGTCAGTAAACGCAAAGGTCTTTATACACTGGCCTCTTTTTTTCTATGTGTGGCCGTGAATGCCGTTCTCAAACTAACGATGTGCGTGTATCGTCCCTGGATTCGTGATCCGCGTATTATACCAGCCGGAGACGCCATTGCGACAGCCGGCGGTTATTCGTTTCCCAGCGGACATACCACTTCGGCGACCCCGCTTTACGGAGGACTTGCCGTCGGCTTTTGGGACCAAAAAGCTACCAAATGGTTAAGTATTTTATGTATTATTGCACTATTAATTACGGGATTTTCCCGCAACTATTTGGGCGTACATACCCCACAAGATGTAGGAGTAGGACTATGTTTGGGGGTACTTACCTTATGGGTCATGGCCAAGGCTTTTAAGTATTTAGCGGCTCACCCCGAAAAAGAAAACCGTTTTTTACTCATCGGATTTATCGTGGGGATTGTGGCCCTGTTGTATATCAATTTCAAACCTTATCCTTTAGATTATGTGGACGGAAAACTGCTTGTAGACCCGCTCCGCATGACGCGTGATGCCTATCAAGATATTGGCGTTTGGCTGGCCTTTTGCGCGGCCCGTTACGTTGAAAAACGCTGGATCCGGTTTACCGAAACAGGCTTTAATTTCAAAGGGATTGTTTGGGCTCTTATCGGTATGGTCCCTGCGTATCTGCTCATGAACTACCTGCGCCACCCGCTTATACACCAGCTGGGACCGCATTGGGGAAGAATGGCCTTTGCTGTTATTTTGGTGTTTTATGTGATTGCCCTATACCCCTGGTTTATTAAACTTATATATAAGCCACGAAAGTATTAGTATCATTGATTTGTGATGACTCCCCCTTTGCCAAGGCAAAAGGGGAGTTTGTCTTTAATAAAACCTCCTATATTTTTTATAATATAAGAAGATACTTACCGGGGACGATTATGAAAAAATACCTACTTAGCTGTTACGCCATTCTAGCTGCTGTTTGTTTGCAGGCTCAAGGGTTTACGCAAGCCGAAAAACTCTACAATGCCGGTGATTTTGCATCCGCCAAAAAAGAATATGAACAGATGCTACCCACTGCTATTGGGGCCCAACTCTATCAGATCCAGCTGCGCCTGGCCGCCTGCGAATACAGCCAGGGTGAGTACCTCAATGCAGCCAAAACCATGTTCGGGTACAACCTGCCGGATAATACGCTTTGGAAAGCCCGGTTCTTGCTCTACCGTATCCAGCTGGCCAACCAAGTTGCCAACCGGTACCGTCGAATCAATCAAACCCGTCAAATTGAAAACAACACTGATTTAGCCCAATGGACACATGATCAATGGAATAGTCAAATGCAACAGGACTACGAAACGCTGTGGACCCTGCGCAGCCAACTCATTAACGCCCCCATTGAACAGGAAACCTTCCTTTTAACCCTCAAAGATACTGATACCCGTCGCATCCCCACCCTGTTTGATTTTGTGACCCAACAATGGACCCAGTGGTTAGGTAATACCGAACAAACGCTCCCGGAAAATGCTCCTCGCAAGTATTTAGACGGTTACGCACATCCGTTTACTCCCCGAAAAAATCGTGCCGATAAATTGGCCTCCGTGTTGCAAACGGCTTATTTGTTAGAGGGCACCGGACGCCAAAATGCGCGTATTTTTTGGCAAACTGATTTTATCTTGTTACCCTTTGACCGCAACGATTTTTTTGAAATATCCGATGACAAAAAAGCACTAAACAGTGCTGTGAACCAACTCAACGTTCTAAGCGGTTACCGCAAAGCAACCGGGTTATGGAATAAATTAAAAGGCTACTTAGCCTCGCCCTCATCTGATTACGGCAAATCTTACGCGGCCTATAAAACAGCGCAGGTGCTGTTTTCACATGACGATCGTGCAGAGGCGCTGAACATCTGTAACTACGCCGTCAAATCGCTGGCTGAGTCTTATTATACCCAACAATGCCAAAACCTCCTGGAACAAATTACCAAACCCGAACTCTCGTTCGCTTCCCTGCCGGCCGCCCTGCAGCCGTCTAAGCCCCAACTGGAAATCACAGCCCGCAATGTACCCACGGTATACGCACGTATTTATTCCGTTACCAAGGCCGAACTGGAAACCTTTTACCGCACCCATCACCAAGGCCGCGCGCTCAACTCCTGGAATAATTTAACACAATTAAACACGCAAGATATTACTTCTTTATTAAGCTCGGGCAAACCTTATCAAACCGCTCAGGTATCCATGGATTACCCCAAGACGTACTTTGAAAATCAGGGGATACTTACTCTGCCGTCTCTGGAAAAGGGATTTTACGTAGTCCTAGCAGACTATCAAAATGCTTTCGATACGGCGCAAACTCCGGTAACAGGTATTGTCATTAATATTACGGATTTAGCCTTATTTGTTACGGCGGGTATTAACGATAATCCGGATAACTACACGTGGACACTGAGTACAAAACCCCATACATATCACCCGGAGGTATTTCACTTCTATACCGTTAACCTACAAACCGGACAACCCATGCCCGAGACGCAATTAGACATTATTACCGCTTGGAAAGGTACCCGCGAACAATTAAGTACTGGCTCCAACGGTTCTGCGCATTTAAAACGTGCTATTGAAGTGGCTGCGCGTGCCAATAATTCCCACTTTGTGCAAGCCTGGGCTAATAAAGACGAAAATGCTACTTTCTCCCCCCATGCCACGTATTTCCATTTCTATACCAGTGAACCCGTACGATTATTTGCACAGACAGACCGCGCTGTTTACCGTCCCGGTCAAAAAGTATTTTTATCAGTACAGGCTTTTGAAAAAACGCCGCGAGGTCTTAATGTACTGCCCGAAAAAAATGTACAAATTAAAGTACGAAATGCTTCCGGTAAACAAATTTTTCAGGCCACGGCCACGTTAAATGCGTTTGGTACAGCCCAAACCCAGTTTACACTCCCCGATGAAAAAGACGCGATGCTAGGGTATTTTTCCGTGGACGTGACCAGTACTATTAACACCACGACCTACCGAACCTATCACTCCTTTGAGGTAGAAGAATACAAACGACCTGAGTATGAGATCACCCTGCAAGACCCGACAACGCAACTGACTTACAATCAGGCGGGTACTGTCAAAGGGAAAGCCAATTACTATACGGGACTGCCTCTGCAAGACGCTACGGTTAAATATACGGTAACTCGCCGGGAATACATCCCGCCATTTTACTGGTGGCGCAGCCAGGACTTTGCGGTTCCTGAACAAGTAGCTCAGGGCGAAACAAAAACCGACGCTGCCGGCATGTTTACCATCATCTTTACCCCCGAAATCAAACGTAAAAACGAAACTTCTTCTCAGTATACCGTGCATGCCGAAGTGTATGATGAAACAGGCCGCGCGATTGAAACATCCAAAACTTATAACATCAGCACCTATCCGCGTTTATTTAAGGTAGATATGGCACAGGGGTTTTACGATGCAAAACAGGCTACCAAATTGGCCGATATCACGCTGACCAACGCAGATGGACAGGCTATTACCGGTGCCGTTACCGCACGTATTACCCGGCTGCAGGATACGCCCAACACTCAGGCCGAAACAGCCTCTTTGCAGTCCTGGTACCAAGATGCCAAGGAAAGCACCGTACTGCTTAGTCAAACCCTGACTTTCAAAACCCCGGACGCCCAGGCACTGGAGCTGCCTGCTACCGAAGAAGGGATATACCGACTTACCCTCAAAGCACAAGATGCCGAAGATCAACAGATCTTGTTCCTTGTAGCAGACAAGCAGTCCAAACTCAAACTGCCTTCCATGACATTGCCGCAGCATACCACCTATTATCCCGGCGAAACCGCCCGTATTTTATTGGGAGCCAGCACATTGGCAACTTCCAAACGGGTAGAAGTATACCACCAAGGTGAGTTTTTAACGGCCAGCGAACTGCTTCCCGGCGGAGTCAGTATCTATGAATATCCCGTCACCCAAGAAAACCGTTCGGGGATTTCTTTGGCTTGGTTCGGAGCCAGCGGCTATCAATTTTACCAGGGTCATACTACCCTGACAGTGCCGTTTGACAACCAGGGACTCACTGTTCACGTGGAAGTACCCCAGACCGTTAAACCCGGACAGGCCGTATCTTGGAAACTCACGGCAAAAAACTCCACAGGCGCACCGGTCAATGCCCAGGCCAGTGTCACAGTATATGATAAATCACTGGACTATTATGCAAAAAAAGAAAACCCCTTTGCTTTGAATACGCTATTTACACAAAACGATTCTTTCCCAGGGTTGTCCAACAGTCGTTTGTCGGCATTTGCCACCACGGCCTTTACCGGGAAAACCGCGCAAGCTCACCTCCAACCTCCGCAATTACCTTCCTTAAATTTAGTCATGCAGTCCCTGTCCTACGCTGCGTTTAGAGGCGCTACACGCAGTATGTTGGCTGCAGCAGCTCCCGGCACCGACGGAGCTGTAAAAGATTTTTTCGGGGGCAGAGTCTTTAAATCGGCAGGTGCCAACGCTCTTGCCCTTGAAGAAGATCTGGAATATACGATGGACACAGGCACCGATAGCATGACCATTAACACGGTAAAAGAGAGCACATCTACCCAAACAATCCGTACGGATTTTTCCGAAACCGCCTATTTTAACTCGCAGGTGCCGCTGAGTGGCGGACAGGGACTCATTCGTTTTACTTTACCTCAAAGTGTAACTACCTGGAATATCCTGGGATATGCACTTACCAAAAACGTACAACTGGGCAGCTTTGCGCTAAGTACCATTACCCGAAAAGACTTCATGGTTCGCCTGCACCTGCCCCGGTTCTATCGCGAAGGAGATAAGGGGATCATCCAAGCCTCCGTAACCAATGCTACGAACCAAAAAATTACCGTTCCTGTGACATTGTCTGTCAAACAAGACAAAATAGATCAATTAACCGCCTTTGGTATCGGTGCGCGTACCAAAAATGTAACCGTACCCGCCAACTCCACGGCGCACATCCAATGGGACGTAACCATACCGGCCACACCTGGGTTATATGAGATTACCGCCGTAGGACGCAAAGGAACCGATACTGACGGCGAACAGCAATCGCTGCCCATTTTTGCTGCACGATCTCGTTTGCTGGCATCTGCCCATACAATGTTAACAGAAGGCAATAACACGCTTACCCTGACGGAACTAAACAAGTTAAGTGACGCACAAGCAGAAATCGCTGCACTGTCCATACATCCCGGCCTGGCCTTATCGGTACTTAATACCCTTCCAAACGTATTAAGTTCTCCTTACAAAGATTTGGTATCTTCGTTAAATCGATACGTGCCGTTGGCTATTGTGAACACTTTCTATAACACATACCCACAGCTCAAAACAGCCGTTCAAAAACTGCCCAAGCGCTCCACTGTAACCGCGCCCTGGGATCAGACCGATCCGCTGCGACTTACGATGTTAGAACAAACGCCCTGGTTACAAATCGCACAGGGCCAAAGCGCGTCTAATCTGATCAGTCTGTTTGATGATAAAATGGTAACCAAACGGTTGGAACAGGAACGTCAAAATGTATTAAAATTCCAAAACGTAAACGGATCATTTAGTTGGTTTGCCGGTGGTCCGGACGATACATATTTGACCCTACGCACCCTGGAAGCGTTCGCTCAGGCCGTACGATTTGGCGCCTCCGTCCCGCAAGAAAGTGCCGAAAAAGCAATCGCTTACGTACTGCCCCAAATTGAGCGTACCCTGCAAGCCGATAAAGCAGGTTCCGCGGGAAGTGTTTCTTACGCGCTTTACGCGGCTTATACACTCTCGGCCTTCCCGGCCCACTGGGCCCAAACGGCAGCGGCCAAACCGTATATCCAAAAGTGGGCAGATTATGCAGACAGTCAGGCACGCTTCATGACGGCGCTTGGGCAAACGTATGCAGCCGCCGTATACCACCGTTTAGGCGATGACGTGAAAGCCAATGCCTATTTGGATAAGGTATTGTCCCGCATGAAATACAATCCATTGACTGGTGCGTATTTCGCTCCCGAAGCCCAAAGCTGGGTGTGGTATCAGGATACCTTAACCACCCAAACTGCCACCCTAAAAACACTTCTGGAAATACGCCCGGATACCTCGCCAATTAACTCCATGGTACAGTGGTTGCTTTTTAACCGACAGGTAAACAGTTGGAAAAGCCCCACGGCCTCCGCCCAAGCAATATTTGCCCTCTTAGACGTTATGAAAACCAAAGGAGCCTTAACGACTGAGACTTCATACAGAGTGAACTGGGCCAATACGCAAGCTCAAAAAACGTTTGAACCCTTTGATTGGACAAAGGATCTAAAATGGGTAAAGCAGGACGCCCAAATTACACCGGACTCCTATCGTGCCGTTATCAATAAACAAGGCAAAACGACGGACTTTGCTTCATTAAATGTCGTTTACACCACCGCGCAGGCCAAAGCATCCCCCAAAGGGGTCATCAATGTATCACGTGAATATTTTGTACGCTTCACGCAGGACGGCATAAAAAAATTACGTCCTGTCAAAAACATGGAGGAAGTCAAAGTCGGCGATGAAATTGAAGTGCAGCTTACCCTGACCACAGATAGTGCCTTTGAATACGTACTCTTGACCGATCCGAAACCGGCCGGGTTTGAAAGTGCCGATCTGACCAGCGCATGGACGTGGAATCCGGTATCCATGTACCGGGAAGTACGCGACAGTGATACGAATTACTTTATCAACCGGCTGTCGGCTGGCACAATGCACGTAAGCTATGTACTAAGGCCAACCATACCGGGAAAATTTCACGCTAAACCTACCCAGGTACAAAGCCTGTATAACCCTGAATACGGAGCACACAGCGCCGCAGAAAAAATAAGTGTAGCAAAATAACATTAAATCTCTAGAATATTCAAATAGGACTTTAATACCCAATGTATTAAAGTCCTATTTAATTATCTGCTACTTATAATGTATAGACGGTTGCTTTCCCTACTCTAGAAGTAAAAGCATGAGTATATCCCTCATCTTCTATTTCTACGCCTCCCAAACTTTTACATACTTGGTTAGAAACTTTATCTGTCTGCAAAGCAAGACACCAACGTACATTAGGATATGGAGATACACTCGCCCAAGCCGCATACCCTATATGGGACTGCAAATTAAATCCTGTAATAATGGCTACATCATAATCCATAATATCGTATACATTACCATTTTCACATACATTTATGGCCGTACTCCCCGCCTTAGTACACCCAGCCGGAACTATTATATCAAACCCGACTTCTTCAGCCGTATCTTCCGGATAAGTTCCGTTGGCTAAATAATATAAGTCTATAGCCTGTTTCATACTATTTACTACAGGAATAATCGTTGACAAACGACTTTTTGCGACCGCTACTTGATATTGCGGAACAGCTACCGCGGCTAGGATACCTATAATTAGCACGACTACCAAGAGCTCTATGAGTGTAAACGCTTTTGTATTTTTCTGCATAATCCTCTCCTTTTTTTAGTTTATAAGAAAGAATATCAAAAAAAAACAATGCAAGTGTTATTTGTAAACGTTCGTTCACGACATATATTTCAGTTTCGATCCTCAAAGTTGGTATAGCCAAATCACTGCTTAAATACTATAATACGGATATGAGACTGATTGTAACCAAACTAAGTGTCGGCTTGTGGAGTGCAGCCTATATTAAAAATGCAATTCGCTCTTTTGCTCCGACTGAACATAAACCGTTTGTACTGGGACTTCCTACCGGAAGCACCGTACTGGATATGTACGCTATTTTACGTACGTTTGCGCAAGAGCGTTTACGCAGCTTTCAGCATGTTATTACATTTAATATGGATGAATACATCGGCCTTCCGACCGATCATCCGCAAAGTTATCACCGCTATATGTATCAAAACTTATTTAGTGGTGTACATATGCGCCCAGACCATATTTTTATCCCAAACGGACAAGCACCCGATTTGGTAGCCGAGTGTAACCGATACGAATCATCTATCGCCCGTGTAGGCGGAATACGACTTTTAATTGGAGGGATCGGGCGCAACGGACATATTGCTTTTAACGAACCGGGCACTGCGTTTAATTCCCGCACGCATGTAGTTGATTTATCAGCTAGCACCCGCGAGGCCAATGCTCGTTTTTTTCAAAACAATGTTTCCCGTGTACCGCCGCAGGCCATCACCATCGGAATCGGTACGATTTTAGATGCAAAGGAACTATTATTTATCGCCAGCGGTGTAAAAAAAGCGGCAGCCGTATCTCATCTTATTACGCATGAACCCACATTGGATTGGCCGCTTACGGCTCTTAAATTACATCCGCATGCCACACTACTTGCTGATTTAGAAGCCTGTGTTTTACTTGGTGGAACGGTCAAAACCCGACTGGATGAAGCCCAACAGGCTGATCCGCATGCCGAACAATGGAGTATTAATTTGGAGGATCTCTAATGAGTCTTTCTACCCTAGGTCCTGTTGACATCATAACCGCCGACGGACTGCAACATAATGTAGCTGTGTGTTGGGAAAACAACAAAATTACCCAAATTACTCCCCAACTTGCTCCGGCTAAAGACCTGCCCTTAGTAGTCCCGGCCTTTATAGATTTACATATACACGGGATGGGCGGTTTCGGACCGGAACAGGGAACCCCTGAGTCCTTACTTCATATGTCCCGTGTACTGGCTCTTCAGGGAACGACCGCCTTTTGTCCGACCCTTTATTGCGCTTCCCCTGAACGCATAGTCGCGCAACTGCGTGCTTTACTGCCGGCCCTAGGACATGAACAGGGAGCACGCATCCTAGGGTTTCACTTGGAAGGACCTTTTATATCACCGGAAAAACCCGGTGTGATGCGTCCGCAGGATATAGCCCCTGCCAATTTAGATGAGTTTAAAAAAATATACGATGCGTCACAGGGTCACATTACCATTGTTACTCTGGCGCCGGAAATACCCGGCATCGATCCGATTATCCGGTTTTGTCTGGAACACCAAATAGTCGTACAGGCCGGTCATACCAATGCGACCTATGAACAGATGCAAATTGCTTTTGACAACGGTATCAAACGCGTTACCCACTTAGGCAACGCCATGAGCGGCATGCACCACAGGTCCCCCGGAGTATTGGGAGCTGTTTTAGACAACCCCGCGATCTCCTGTGAGGTAATTGCAGACGCAAAACATGTTCACCCCGCTTTACTACACCTGCTTAAACGCGTTAAACCCGTTACGCAGATCTGTGCGGTAACAGATGCCTTGCTGCCCACGGAGCAACTTCAGGGTCCCTTCTATGCCAACAATGAAGAAGTTGTCATGCATGATCAGATATGGACGCGTCAGCACGACGGAGTGATTGCCGGATCTGCCCTCACCATGCCAAAGGCTTTTAAGACCTTCATCCAAGCAGGATATTCTCTTCAAGAGGCCGCACTGTGCACAAGCATCAATGCAGCGCGTGTTGTAAACCTACCTACAAACGGTTTACAAATCGGTGCGCCGGCTAATATGGTATTACTTAATTCAAACTTTACGCTCAGGCAGGTCTTTTTAAATGGGCATCCTGTCTGATTTGTTTACCAGAGGTTTTCTCTAAATCGTACCCATTATTTAAAGCAGACACTCTTAACATTATAACTTAAAGGACCGATCCGCAAGGACCGGTCCTTTTACAAAATGATTTACGGGTTATACTTGTATTACTTGCAGGCCAGTATTTTTGCCTTAGCACCATACATATCAATACGTTCTACCCAAGTAAGACTATTACATTTTGTGGTAGGCATCAACGTATTTCCAACCTTAAAAGAACCCGTGGTGGGCACTTCCACTGCTCCATAAAAGTTTCCACCATTAGCAGTAGTAAGTGTAGCAACGCTTAGGATTTTCCCAACAAAGGCTCCCCCTGTGTTTGAGTCACCCACGGTAAGGGTTCCGCCTTTTATGTCTACCTCAGTGACACCTTGATAAGAGGGAAAACTCGTACTGGCAATAGCATCCGTACCTATCCACGATAAATTACTTGTATTTGCATAATTACCTACTTTTTGAATGACCGTGTTGGTACCCGTTGTTAGTGTAGTCGCTGAATCAGAAGAGACTTCACATAAATCTGAATGGTTCGCACAATTAGTTCTAGAAGGCATGGGTTTTATCTTTTGTACTTTATGTTCCACCTGACATGAATCAGACGCCGGGTTATCACAATTACCTAAATCGGCTCCAAGCGAGATTGTACCCTTGCTTTTAAAATTTACCTCAGCCGTATCGTCATCCGTTCCCGTAGTCGTATTGATACCACCCATAAATTCCGCTCTGCGAACAACTTTCAAATACTCATACGCTCCTAATCTCGACGGATTATATGAAATCGCCGCAACCGACTCATTGATATTTGCTGCCCACAGGGGAGTCAACGCAAACATCCCCAAACAAAATAAAAAATAACGCATACTCACTCCTTGCTACAATGACCTATTATAATTGTATAGAAAAAATGACAGAAATACAAGGCCTATTTACTTTTTAATTTAGCACATAATTCTGCGAGTCCGGCAGAAATATCTTCCTGCTGCACAATGACATGCGCGGGTACCTGCAAATGAATCGGTGCAAAGTTCCAAATGGCTGCAATCCCCGCCGATAAAAGCGTATCCGTAATCCCCTGCGCTGCACCGGCCGGCACTGCCAAAATGGCAATTTTCAAATTCTCCTGAGCAATAATACTGGAAAGCTGCGCCGTGTGATAGACCGGCACACCGTGAACGGACTTGCCCACTTTATCTGCCGCTGTATCAAATGCGGCTACGATCTCTAATCCATGGTTTTTAAAGCCGGCAAATCCGAGCAGTGCCGCTCCTAAATGACCGACTCCGACCAAAAATGCCTTATTTAAATTGTTCCAGCCCAAAAACTTTTCAATGACTGCAATCGTTCCAGCGACCTTAAAGCCGGCTCGCAATTTACTGGGTGCTCCCACGGCCTGCAGGTCCTTTTTAACTACAATAGGAAGCAGATGCATCTCTTGCGCAATGGTGGTAGAAGACACAAGTTCACGACCATAACCGTGCAGATTATAAAAAATACGCAGGTACTGCGGCAAACGGCGAATCGTCTGCACACTGATGTCTTTTTTCGGATAAAATAGGCTCATTTCAATTATCTCCCGTCTAAAACAACTGGATATTACAATATCTATAATACTTATTTAAATCACATTTGTCAAATACTAATTATTTTTAGATTCGAAGAAATATTGACTTGAAAAACTAGAAATTATAAAATATAGATAACAAAATATCCAACTTAGATATTTTGCACATACTTAAGGAGATTATTTTTTATGGCAGAAAAGAAACAGGCGACACCTGCTGTAGCTTCCGCAGAAGAGCTTGCTTTGCTTGATAAAATTGTCGGCAAAGTAAAAGAAGCACAGAAAGTGTTTGCCACCTATACACAAGAGCAAGTAGATAAAATTTTCCGAGCAGCCGCTATTGCCGCTGCACAAAACCGTATTCCGCTTTCTAAGATTGCAGTCGAAGAAACCGGTATGGGCGTTATGGAAGATAAGGTAATTAAAAACCAATTTGCTTCAGAATACATTTATAACCAATATAAAGACACCAAAACCTGCGGTGTACTGACGGATGATGATTCTTTCGGATATCGCCAAGTGGCCGAACCCATTGGTATCATTGCCGGCATTGTACCGACTACAAACCCCACCTCTACCGCTATTTTTAAAAGCTTACTGGCATTGAAAACACGCAACGGGATTGTGTTTTCCCCCCATCCGCGTGCTAAAAAATGCACTATAGAAGCCGCTAAAATCGTATTAAAGGCGGCGGTGGAAGCCGGTGCTCCGGAAGGTATTATCGGTTGGATTGAAAACCCGACCATGACACTCTCCAATGCACTCATGCATCACAAAGACGTTAACCTGATTTTGGCTACTGGAGGCCCCGGCATGGTAACGGCGGCTTATTCTTCCGGTAAACCGGCTTTGGGTGTAGGCGCCGGCAATACCCCGGTTGTCATTGACGCCACGGCCAATATCAAAATGGCTGTAAGCTCTGTTATCATGAGTAAAACGTTTGACAACGGTATGATTTGTGCCAGTGAACAATCGGTCATTGTAGAAGACAGCGTATATGATAAAGTCAAAGAAGAATTCATTGCCCGCGGTTGTTATTTCGTAACGGGTAAAGACCGCAAAAAACTCGCCGAGACCATCGTAATCAACGGCAAACTTAATGCCGCTATCGTTGGCCAATCTGCTGAAAAAATCGCCGACATGGCCGGTATTAAGGTACCTGCGCATACCAAGATTTTAATCGCCGAGGCCAAAGAAGTCAGCGACGCCGAACCCTTTGCTCGGGAAAAACTTTCCCCGGTCCTCGGATTTTACCGCGCCAAAGATTTCAAATCAGCCGCCGATTTGGCCCGCGATTTAATCTTATACGGCGGAGCCGGTCATACTTCTGTATTATATACGGACGAGGCCAACGAAGATCACATTGATTACTTCAAAGATATGCCTACCGCCCGTACACTGATCAATATGCCCTCTTCACAGGGTGCTATCGGTGACGTATACAACTTTAAATTGGCCCCTTCTTTGACACTGGGATGCGGTTCCTGGGGCGGCAACTCAGTCAGTGAAAACATCGGAGTAAAACACCTTATGAACGTAAAATCTGTGGCAGAACGCCGCGAAAACATGTACTGGTACAAAGTACCGCAAAAAATCTACTTCAAACGCGGCGCTTTGGAACAAGCGTTGGCCGAATTGCGCGACAAAAAACGCGCTTATATCATTACCGATAAAACCATGGAACAACTGGGCCATGTACGCAAAGTGATTGATGTCTTGGAAGGACTGGACATTAAAGTACGTGTGTTTTCCGATGTAATCCCGGATCCGAATATTTCCAACGTCAACGAAGCTTTGTCCATTGCCAATTCCTGGCAGCCGGATATGATTATTGCTTTGGGCGGCGGTTCTGCGATTGACGAAGGGAAAATGGTATGGCTCATGTATGAAAATCCGGATACGAGTTTCGAAGATATTGCCATGCGCTTTATGGATATCCGCAAACGCATTTATGCAGCTCCGCCCTTGGGTAAAAAAGCAACCATGGTAGCCATCCCTACCACGTCCGGTACCGGGTCCGAAGTAACTCCGTTTACGATTATTACCGATGAAAAAACCGGCACCAAATATGCCATTACGGACTATGCCTTAACACCGGATATGGCCATCATTGATCCTGAATTTGTCTTGAACATGCCCAAATCCTTGACGGCGTTTTCGGGCTTGGATGTACTGACGCACGCCATTGAAGCCTATACGTCTGTGTTTTCCACGAACTTCACGGAAGGACAAGCCTTGGAAGCGATGCGTCTGGTGTTTAAGTACCTGGAAGCTTCTTATACGGAAGGTGCCAAAAACATCAATGCCCGCGAAAAAATGCACTATGCCGCTACCATTGCCGGCATGGCATTTGCCAATGCGTTCCTGGGACTTTCCCACTCCATGGCGCACAAATTGGGTGCTATGTACCACGTACCGCACGGACTGGCCAATGCATTGTTACTTTCCTACGTGATTGAATTTAACGCGACAGATAAACCTACTAAGCAGGGTCTGTTCCCGCAGTATAAATATCCGTTTGTGAAAGGACGCTACGCCAAGATTATTGACTTCTTACTCCCCCACAACAAACTGGGCGATGATAAGGATGCCAAAGTACAAAAACTCATTGATATGGTGGAAGATTTGAAACACAAACTCAACATCCCCAAATCCATCAAAGAGTACGGTATCCCGGAGAACGAGTTCTTGGCCAACCTGGATAAACTCTCTGAACTCGCGTTTGATGATCAGTGCACCGGTGGTAACGCACGCTATCCGCTCATCAGCGAAATCAAAGAGTTGTACTTGAAAGCGTATTACGGCGAACCCGTAAAACATAAAAACAAATAAGATTCGCTTAGGCACAAAAATCCTCCGTAGAAATACGGAGGATTTTCCATTATTAATCAAAACACGCTAGTGATAGCCTAATCGATAAGATTGACATATCGTGTTGCGAGTACCGCTACTACATTGTTCGGGACCATCTATCAGTTCACCACCCATACTTTTACATAATGCTTTGCCCCGTTCTTGTTGAGCAACATAGGTTACACAACGAATTTCACCAGATTCCCGCAACTCACCACGTTTATGGTATAGGGTAAAAGAAGCAACTCGGTCCTCTCCTGTAAAATAAATAGCAGAAGTATAGAGCTCTCCTGTCAAAAACCCTGCATCTCCTATAAACAAACGATTTAGCTCACCTTCTCGTTTGGGAAGATCGTCCGCCAATGTGACATCCAACTCTTCAAATCCATTGGCATAGCGTCCATTCGCCAAATAAAACGCATCTTGGGCATTTTCAATACTTCGTGCTGTCGAAATCATACGAGCATATTTACTCTTGTCTACTGATTTTTGGTATTGTGGCAATGCGACTGCGGCCAGTATTCCTATAATAAGCACAACTACTAAGAGTTCTATGATCGTAAATGCCTGTTTATGTTGAACCATAATTCGCTCCTTATTTGTTTTTCTTTATAAAGAGAGAATATCAAAAAAAAAAAGCGCGTCAAGCGTTATTTTTGATTCACGAGTTTAACCTATAACATTCAGCTCTTCACTGTTTCAAAATGCTATAATAAGGCCATGGGACTTGAAGAATTAGAACAGCAGGATTATTTTTCTATTGGAGATGTCAAACGTATTACCGGCGTACCGGAATATTCCGTGCGTTACTGGGAAAGCGAGTTTGGCCTCATTCGTCCCGTACGTCTGCCCAGCGGACACCGTCGTTATTCCAAAGCAGATGTATATACAATTTTGAAAATTAAAGATTTAATTTACAAACACAAACTCACCCTGGAAGGCGCAAAAAAACAACTAAACAAATATCAGTTTGCCTCTTCCAGTGAGAAGAAAACCGCCCCCCATACCGATATAAAACTGCTTACTGAAATCAAAGAAACACTAGCAGATTTATTAAAAGAATGATATAATATATATGTTGCAGTAAAACTGCAAACCTAGTACGGGGAGTGGCTCAGAGGTAGAGCGCTCGCTTGGGGTGCGAGAGATCGCGGGTTCGATTCCCGCCTTCCCGAAATTTTGAAATACTTCATACGCCGCTTTTTACCGGCGCAGATTTACGGGGCGTAGCGCAGATGGTAGCGCGCACGGTTCGGGACCGTGAGGTCGCTGGTTCAAATCCAGTCGCCCCGACCATTTTTTAAGGCACTTCTTTTGAAGTGTCTTTTTTGTTGGCTTCTTTTTCCCTTCCTCGTCGGTGTTTTTGGGTGTTTCTTATCCGTTTAGGTCTTAGAGAGGTTTATAAGGGCCACAAAAAAGGCCCCTTTCGGACCTTTTTCTCTAACTGCGAAATTTGCAGGATCCGTTTTTACTCATATAATGCCTTAACATAAGGGGGAATGATCGTTTTTAGCCTATTTTCTGGACGTGCCTGGATAAAAGTAGCCCACGCATTCGTGGCATACAACGAGGTTTTATCCAATGTTTTATTATCCACTACAGAATATACGATTACATTAATACGAACTTTATCTCTTATGCCAGACCACATGGTATTTCTATCTTCCCAGTGCACTATGCCAGGATAAATTAAAATTTCTGCATTTTGTCTTTTCGCTTCGGCTTTGGCTTCTTCTAAAGATAACATAGTCGTAGCATTGATAACGTTATCTGTATAGCGCAATAGGTTATCGTAAAAATATTGTTGGACATATTTTCCAGAGTCTGTATAGTGATGTCCCTCAAAAACACCATCTTCCGGCAGAGCAACAAAAACGCTCTCACCGCCTTGCAAAACAGCTCTCTGTTCCTGTGCCTGCGACAAACGCTCAATATTTGCTGTTGCACATCCGACTAACAATAAAGCCATCAACAAGCAACTACCTTTTTTCATAAAATCCTCCTGTTTAGGACTAATACATTTATGCTACTACTTTTACTACCGTGTTGCAAATTTTACCAGTCGCTATCTTTACCCATTTCATTTACCGGTAAACTCTCCCCAAAAGTAAAGGAACGGGGCAATTCGTGCGATGATAGCTGTTTAGACAGATTGTCGCGTATATCGGCTAAGTTTTGCTCATGATATCCAGGGTTTAATACGATAAACGCCTTTAACCGTTTTCCTTCATCTGGTCGCATTAGACGTACACGACAGACTTTTACAGCCGTGTGCTGTTGTAATACATCTTCCACATGTTTAAGAGAGACATTTACGCCTGCCACTTGCACCACACGATCCGTGCGTTTTAGCGGGAAAATTCCTCGGGGTGGCACAAATCGTACTTGATCCGGGAAAGGCAGCCAACCCTTAATCCCTTTTCGGCGTATTTTGCTACCATCGGAAGACACTTCCCAAAAATCGTTGATTTGAAAAGGTTCTTCCTCGCTGTGTCTTACACCTATTCCGCCTGTTTCACTGGCTCCGTATAATTCAATAACTTGTTCAGCTCCGGCATGTTTTAACCCATCAAACAAACCTTTCGGACAAGGGCCCGTAGAGGTTACCGCTGTAACTCCCTTCGGGAAAGTGTTACCTGCCTTTAAAAAATATTCCCAAAATAAAGGGAATCCAGCAACTATATCTCCAGAACGTAATAAAGAAAACCACGGCTGTAATGGAATAGGAGGCAATGGTTTAGTGGAGATTTGAAACAAAGAAGAAAAGAAAACCGCAAATGACAACCCGTATAAATGTTGACGAGGAGTAAGTGTGATCAAGCGCTTAGCGTGCTGGAAGTGTTTGCCCACGCATCGTCCTTCTATTTCCATCATTTCTTCAGTATGCAAGCATTGTTTGGGCATGCCCGTACTACCGGATGTAGCCAACTGTACAAACTTATTCTGCTGGTAGGCGCAAGATGCCTGCTCTGTAAGGTCTAATAAATTTACAAATTCTGTCGGTTCAAACCCAAAGAAAAGGCCTACCTGCTGTATGGTAGCCATTCGCACAGCTTGCGGTATTTCTGATAAACTTAACTCTCGCGAAGCGTCAAAAAAAGCAAAAGTATCTTGCCGCTGTTTGACAAGTTCCGTGCGGAAAATATCACTAATAATCCAACCAATTTGCTCACAAGAGAACATAAGGTTTTCCCTCTATATGCAAAATACTTCCGGAAAATTGTTCCTGCATGGAAAATACTGCATTTTCTTTAAGATATTTTTCAAGTAATAGTAGACCGTGCGCACACGAACATATTGGCAATTGCGGTTGACTGTGCGTAGTTACATCGTCTATACGCGAAAGTTGTACTTTATCTAATACAAATTGTGTTACTTGAGTAGGTTCTGCGCTGATTACTAACGCGCCAGATAGCCGCATAGCAGGAGCTTGTGGCTGATAGATAAAAGGGTCAAATACTTTACTATCCTTTTGAATCTGCTCTATTAACAAGGGGTTTATGTCTTCTGTCAAAACAACTAGTACGTGTGAACACATATTGCGGACTAAAAATTGCTGGGCGGTAAGAAATGCTCCTGCCAAAGAAGCATCCATCTGCCCTGTAATTACACAGGGTCCCTTGATATGCAGGAACATGGAAAGCATTAAGGACACGGAATTATGCACGGAACTAGCAAAAGCAGTGGGAGAGGATAATTCGTCGCCGTCTTCTATAATGCTATCCATAAACTTTAGTGTACTTGCTAATGCACCGGCTCCTATGGCCATACTGATACCCATGTTAGCGTGATCTGTTTTGTCTAGTTTGGCTTGTGCCAAGGCACGATAAGCACACAACAAAGCATTCTTAGAAATTTGTTCAGCACGACGCAAGGAGCGCACCTCCACAAAAGCCGCTAGCTCTGCCGGCTGGGCATCTCCTGTTAAGCACGAAAATCCGTTAATATAGAGTTTAGGCAACATCGGAGGCCCCCAGAACAATAGCAGCATTACACCCACCAAATGCGAGTGAATCCGACACAGCATAGCGTTTTTCAATAGCCGTGTGTTGAATGGTAGGTATGAGTTTCAATTTCTCATCCGGCGTGGTAAATCCAACCGTAGCCGGTAACAATCGTTTATTTAAAGCTTGAAGTGACAGAACGGCCTCTATTGCGCCGGCCGCTCCTAAGGTATGCCCCGTTGCCCCCTTTGAACCCCAAACAGGAATGTGAGGCAATATAGTGTTAAAAGCAATAGATTCGGCACTATCGTTGGCTTGGCTAGCCGTCCCATGTGCGTTAATAAAAGCAATGTCTTGTAGTTGTACTCCCGATTCCTTCAATGCAAACGATAATGCTTTTTGGAGTCCAATTCCTTGGGGATCAGGAGCCGTTGGATGGAAACCGTCACAAGCATTTCCATAACCAAGCACGTACCCCTGGCAAGGTAATTTCAATTGCTGGGCTGTTTTCTGATTAGTTAGTAGCAAGGCAGCAGCCCCTTCCCCGATATTAATACCTTGACGGGTTTTACAAAATGGGCGGCAACGCTGCGGGGTAGATACGAGCAAGCGAATAAATCCATCATACGGACTCTCCGTAATTTCGTCCGTTCCGCCACACAAAACCGCATCACACAGACCCGTTTCTATCCAATTTTTGGCTAGACCAATCGCATCTGTCCCACTAGCACAAGCCGTTACTACCGTCTGAAAAGGTCCTTCAAAGTGAAAATAGTTACTAACCCATTGGGCCAAAGGGGTAGCCAAATACTTCTTAAGCTCAGCAATATCCTGCGTAGATAATTTACCCTCTTTCCAGTGACGGTAAATGGGGAAACAATGAAAAGAAGGATGAACTGAGGCCCCAATAATAACACCTACTCGCTTAGAGTCCAGTTGTTGAGGAGAAATACCTGTTTGAGCAAATGCTTGTTTAGCCGCCTCTATAAAAAAGAACTGGCTAAAAGTCATATCAGCCGGCTTATCTTTGTACTCCCGCGGAGGAACCAAAAATACAGGATATTTGTTTGTGTAAGTGCTAGTAACGCGCCCTGTGGGCAACACAAAATGTGCATCTGCATTTAATACGCCATTAAATGCATTTGCCACCGTGTTTCCACACGCACATAAACAACCCATGCCTGCTACCGGCACTTGATTTGAAAACGTCATTTTTTGCGGTTTTTCTCAATGTAATCGGCTAATGTCCCCAAGGTTTTAAATACTTCACGGCCCTGTTGCATGTTTTCCATCAAAATGCCGTATTTCTTTTGCAAAAGCATAATGAGCTCTACGGCATCCAAACTATCTAAACACAGGCCTGTATCCCCGAAGATAGCATCATCAGCACCAAAACTGGAAATATCGTTACCGCCTAGGTCAATATTTTCAGTAATGAGCGTTTTGATTTCATCAATTGTTTGTTGTGTCATAGTCGTTCCACCAGTCAAAATAATTAAAGAACTGATACGGATATTTTATACAAAATTGAGTTAAACCGTCTATAAATTGTTGGGCATAGGGCTGATAATGCTGCTTTTGCGGCCCTTCGTCTTTCACATAGATAGGATCTAGTACCCAACTAGCCAACTTTCCGCGTCCTTTCCATGGAAAAAAAGCAACTACGATAGGGGCTCCTGTGGCAGCAGCCAAACGATAAAAACTATAAGGCACGTGAACTGTTCCACCTAAAAACGATACTTCTACCGCATTTTGTGGGTTGCCAAATACCCGGTCAGCCATGGCACACACAATTTCCCCTTGTTGAAGGGCACTCATCATTTCCGGCACTCCGCCCAAAGGTCCAGCTGGATTAATAAGCGTAAAAGGGGCTTTCTTTCCACTATGTTCAGCTACCGTTTTATCGTTATCTTTGGGGTTTCGGTAGTACAAGATATGCATGGGTTTATTCAAAAATTGCATACAGTTAACCGCACTTTGCCAACACCCCACATGAGCAGTAAGTAGCAAAAGCCCTTTGCCTTGCTGGATTAGATCTTCACAAGTTTTCCGGGCTTGTGGGCTGGAAATGAACTGTGTACTTCCTAAAATCCCTAATGCTGCCCGGTCAACTAAGGTCCTTGCAAAGGTTAAATTCAGATGAAAAGTATGCTTAAAAAACTTCCATTTTGTTGTTGGAGTAAACCGCCGCATGATATAAGCACGAGATTTATTGCGTACTGATTTATGTAAACAATATACAAATACCAATGGATATAAAAACAAATATGCCAGCGGACGGCCCCCAAACGAAATTAACGCATATACAAAGCGGTGTTTAAGGCGTGAAGCCATGCTGCGGCCTGTGTTTTCTTCATGCACCTTCATGTAAACTCCTACGCAATACCAAACCGATTATGGCTACCACTACAAATGTAATCCCAGCCAAACAAGGAGCCACTACCAAAGACCCCAAAATCCACTCCCAAATACGCTGTAAGGCCTGTTTGCCTAGTGTAGTCAGTGTAAATTCTGTAAGCCAACGCCCGTGACGTAAAAAGTATCCTACTTCAATACATAATGCCGGAATGAAAGGGCCAATGCATAATTTTTCAAATCCGACACATAAAAGCCGGTTTAAATTCCACCAACCTGCTCCCCAAAATAGCCACACTTGCCTAATTCCTACAAACGCAATTGAGCCGCAAAAGATGCCCCAAGCGGCGGATAACGCATTGCGAACGGTGCTGCCCGGAGCGGTTAAATTACTTCGTAGTGTTTGCCAATAGTTCTGTTTAGTAAGCTGCCCTTCTATTTGCTGGTATTGACGGTGGGCAATAGGCAACATAGAACGTACCGTCAAATAAGTATTTAGCATCGTTAAACGCAAATTATCTTTCCATTGGCTAAAGTGCGAAATTCGTTCTTTGGGATAAATAACAGAAACGGGTATTTCTTCTACCCTAAAACCAGCCCATAAGGCCCGCACCACTACTTCCACTTCAAAACTGTACCGTTTGCTCCATAAGGTTAGCACATCTAACACATCCACGGGATAGCATCGATACCCACTTTGAATATCATGAACCTCTTTTCCGGTCTGTACACGCACCCAAAAATTCCCGAATTTACGTCCAAAACGAGAACCGAATGGAACGGTCTGATCAAATTTACGTACTCCTAAAATAAGAGCTTTTGGATGTTGCTTAGTGGCCTGAATAAAAAGCGGAATTTCACTTGGATCATGTTGTCCGTCTGCGTCAATGGTAATGATATGATTAAATCCGTGTTCTTTGGCCCAAGCAACTCCCGCTAAAATAGCGGTTCCTTTTCCTTGATTGGGGGTTTGACGAAGAAAATGCACATCTAGTCCTTGTAAACAATTTTCAGGGGACTGGTCGCTCCCATCATCTACCACCAATACATGTGGCCAAAACGCACGGCATTTTTCGGCCACTTGATGCAAGGTCGCCGCGTGGTTATAGTGTGCGATGACGATTAAAAATGTTATTTGGGTTGTAGCTTCCCCAGTTTCCATGCTTGGCATATTTTCTCGTAAAAAGCGGGCCTTTCGAATAGGACCTGCTGATTCTTATTCATCAAAAGTTGCACGCTGTACCCGCGAGCCATTACATTTTTTTGTTCATCTAATATCGTAAAATCCACATTGAGTCGTACTGCTTCCGTATAAAACAAACGGGCATTTACTTCATAAGTATGCCCATAAGTAAGCGGGGCTAAGTAATCTAAGTGCATCTGCCGAACAGGCAAAAGGACTCCGTTTTTGAAGAAATCTTCATACCCCATTCCAAATGCGTCTCCTAGTGCCATACGGGCATCTTCACACATAGCGACATAGTGCCCATGCCACACAATTTGCATCACGTCCATTTCGTGGAAACGTACGGTATGGAAAATGGACTTTTCAAGCGGTGTGGGGTCGGTAGGTTCTTGTTTGAAATAGGTATATTTTTTCATTATTTTCTCTCCGAAAATTGTAAGATTAACTGACTTAATTTTTTACCGTTACAAGGATCAGTCAGTTCTGCAAAATACCACCCGTCCGGACGTAGTATTAAACTTACTTCTAATGTGCTGTCCGGCAAGGCTGGACTCATAAATTTGGCTCGCTTGATAGCTGCCATTTCTACTTCTTTGCCTAGAAAGTGGCTGGCCGCATCACTACAAAATGAAATTTGGCATACAGCGGGCAGTAACGGATGCCCTTCAAAATGCCCACGAAAGGCCGGGAAATCTTTGGGTAGTCTATATAAGAATCCTTTGGAAGTGCGTACTTGATAACACTCTTTTATTGCTTTTTCTACTGACATACGCCTCCCGTTACTTCTAGTTCAAAGGTTTCATTCATTCCTTCGGCGGATTGAGCAATCTGCCTAGAAGGACATGGAGTTAAAAATTGTGCTTGTACCAGTTTACCCCATGCACGAACTAGTCCAACCGGTACATGTGCTTCTTTATAGTGTACATATATTTGCTCTTGAGACACCGTTAAATCAGCCAATTTTAAAGCAGGTTCAGCCAATATCACTACCCTGGCGCTATCTTCCTGGTAATGGCTAATTAACGTAAAATACAGCCCTTTAGGAATGAGAACGCCACTGGCTCGTACCGCTTGTTGCATGGCAAGGGATTCTAGAGGAGCGGGTTTATATACCAAGGCAGGGCTACATCCTGCTAGTAAGACACACAACCCTAATAAGTACTTTTTCATATCGTTTGTTCCTTAAAGACCGGTAAAATCCACAACGCGGCTACAATAGCCCCACCAATTCCAAGTAAAGCACAAAGTCCCATCATAAACAAAACAGCATGTTTGGCTAGTACCAACACCCCAAATCCAGCCAACGTAGACAATCCTGCTGCCAGCAAAGCTTGCGTAGGATATAAAATTTCTTTTTGTGCTTGGGATCTCATCAATTGGAAAATAGCATAATCTATCCCTAACCCTACCAGTAAAGGTAGGAAAATTAGACCAAACAAATTGACTTGTACCCCGAATAAAGCAAGACTTCCAAATAAAAAGCAACCACCTAACATCACGGGAATAAAACAAAGTAGGGTTTCTTTGAAGTTTCGAAAAACTACCCATACGGCAATCCAGTTGAACAGCAGAGCCAAACACACCACCAATAAAGCTTCTTTTTTTACTCCTTGCACGAGATCCTTTTGTAGTTGTGAGGCGGACACAAAAACAGTTTCGTTGCCGTCAGCTACACTAGCGTATAATGGGTCGTTAGGCACTATATTTACAACGGCATATAAGTCTTGTGATAACTCAATAACAGGGTTATACCAAGTAGAAAAATCAATGCTGGGTGTTTTAGTGGTGGTTTGCTCCAACCATTGCCAAAAAGGTGAAAATGAATTTGATTTAAACCCTTTCTTTTGGGCTTCTTCCTGTAGCAACAACCGCACGTAATTTCGCCGTGAAGCATTCCAAAACTCCTGCCACCGTGCTTTATTTTGCAGTTGCGTTTGATGGGACACAAAAAGTTCACTTACCGGCAAGGAATGCGGTAACCGATCAGACAATTTTTCATTGTTAGCCAACGCTTCATCCTTTGTGCTACCGAGTGCAAACAATAGGGCATTATGATCCGAAGAAAATAGTTCATCTGTTACTTGTTTATCTTTCTTGAAATCGGCAGATGTAGAATTTAGGGAATCTAACCCTTGGCTAAAAGAAACGTGTGTGACTCCCCATATCCCAAATACCAGTAAAAGTATACTTACCCAGCACGCTGTTCGAAGAGTGAATGGTTTTACTGTTAAAGAAACAGTTTTGCCTTTTGGGGCTATTTGCTTACTGAAATACATCGGGAAAATGCGTAAGGAAATCCATAAAGCCAGTGATAGTGCAACTAGGGCAAATACTGCAATTTGCTTAAATACTTCTACCGACGAGAAGAACAAAGCCACAAAACAAAGTGCGGAAGTTAAAAAATTACATCCTAAATGCTTGCGAATTTGAGCCAATGTCTTAATCTCATCCGTTTTAGTTTGTTGCAATGCAAAATACACATAAATGGCGTAATCCACCGACAAACCGGCTACCACACTGCCAAACCCCAACGTGATCCCGCTAATGTGCCCAAAAATGAGCTGCGTTGCCAGTGCAGCAGGAGGCAAGACCAATAAAGGTAGCGCATAAATCAGTAGAGCCCGTTTTGCACGAAAAAAACACAGGAATATACCACCTAAACAAGTTAAGCTCGCTAGAGTAATGATGCCTAAATCTCTCTTTATCAGAGAAGCGTTTTCTAAGGTATACCTTAGTCCGCCCATAAAAAATGCACGGGCCCCGTTGGGAAGCGAAAGTTGGCACTCCGTTAAAAATTTTTGCAAGCGACTAGCAACTCTCAAATCAGCCATGGTATCTTTTGCATCATACAATCCTGCTTGCACAGTACCTTCTTGGTTAGCTAACAAACCATTTTCATAATTATTTGATCCTTTATTCCCGATGGCAGCCCACTTGTCAAAAAGGATTTCCGTTAAATAGAAGGGGTCTTGTGCTATAAGCTCAGATACAAGAACACTTTGAAAGGAGAATAATTTTTCGTAGTAATCAGTTAGTTGGGTAGCAATAGACGGGGCAGATAATTTGCGCTCGGTAATTTGCTGAACCGATACAGAGAAACGTGCCGGCAGAGCGGCTAACATATCTTGCACCACATCTTCGGTGGGTTGCACAATCGGTTTAATAAGCCCTGCTTGAGCCAGTTTTTCTTGCACATCATAAGAAATTTGAGTCGTTTGAATGGCGGAAGGAGACATTACGATGACAATAAGTTTTTGGCTAAGTGGGGAGTGCTCAAACAGTTGTACTTGCCGTTTAATACTTTGTGGTACTAAAGCAAGCATATTTTCTTCTATAGGTCTGTTAAATATCCCAGCCAAACAAAGAAAGGATAAGACAAACAGTCCAATTAACTTGCCGTATTGACGAAAGAACGTCATAATACACCCTCATTACCCAAGGGTATATTAATGCGCACATGGGTAAATTTCCACACAATGAAATCCCCGCTCGGTTCGTCCATCCGTACTTGCGTAACAATTTGCGGATTTCTTTCATCCAACCACACGGTAATTTGTCTGACGACCTTGTGCACTTTGTTACGTGGAACGAATGTAATTTCTCGCCCCTTCAAAGAGATTTCGTAGTCTCGTTTAAGTGACTTAAAATCTAATGTCAACCATACGACCATTTGAGCGGCCATCATGCGTCCCATGGCATTTTGAACGGGTGCTTTGTTTTTTCCTTGCAACCGATATACCTGTCCTTTTTCAATCAAAAAACCATTTTGAAAAGGTGTTTGGTATTGCCAGTATAGCTTTTGCGTATTTTTATCAAAGGACAGCGTGCCCAAGCTTTCAATCGGGGCATCGAGTAAAGATAAATGTTTTTCTTCGGAAAAATTACTTCGTAAGGTTTTCACTTGGTCAATTTGGGCGGCATATTTCGTCAGCAGATCTGACTCCGCTTGTGCAGAAACAAGCGTTGATAGGAGGCAAAGACACGCCAATAATCCCTGTTTCATACGGTCTGCGGAGGCTCCTTCCCGTGCCACATAAAAAGATAGACAGTAGCTTGGGCTAGTTTAGATTCTTTGCAAAGAATCTCACCGCGCACAATATACGTGTTAAAACATTCATCTATTTTTTCGCTGCAAATAGTCAGCTCATCTCCGGCGTAAGCGGATTTAAACACCTGCACATCTCTCACGCTAGCCAAATAGCCCCCGCCTTCCAAACTTAGACCTTTTTGCATACGACGAAAGGCCTCACACGCTCCAAATCCCTGTGCAATTAACTCGCTACAAACCTCCGGAGCCAATGTTCCACCTTCTCGCAGAAACAAATGATTTTTCCCTACAGTAGCTTGAACTTTTCCTTTCTTTTCTTCCACATGCAACAACCTATCCACTAGTAACATAGTGGAGCGATGTGGAATTAAGGTGCTAATCTCAGGATATTCAGTTTTCATTTAGTTGGCAAGCTCGGCACTGATAGAACGATTTAAATAAATAATCCAAGTGTTATACCGAGGGTGAATAGTTCCTTTTTTATTGTCGTATCGTAAATTTTCACTATCCTTATACAAGATAGAGTAGAAATCAGCTCTATACGGGATTTCTACTACCACCTGATGTGAACGGCGATTTAAAGTAGCTTGAATAAGCCCGGGTTGAATTTGTTCTGCTTCCCATCCTCTTTGTGTGGCACCCGCAATAATGGCTTTACCCACTTTTTGTTGATCATTGACTGCTACGGCTTGATGTTCTATGTTATGAACCGGCGGAAATGTCCGGCATCCCACTAGCCCTAGGCTTGCTAACAACAATACAACCGTGATTTTTTTCATGCAAATTCCTCCTTATCTACAAAATCCATAACTTGTTTTTTTACGTCTTGTGCCATGTGTAAATGTCCCAACTCTCCGGGGTAGTCACTAGGGTATTTGGCGGGAAACGCTTTTAGCACAATCTTGGCGGGTTTAATCCAAAAACTACCAACAGAGAGCATTTTATGCGTGCCCACAATAGCAATCGGAACTACAGGTAAATTTAGTTGCTCCGCCAAGTAAAAAGCCCCACTCTTAAATCGTGCACGCGGATCCTTACGAGTCCCCTGAGGAAACAATACAATGTCACATCCTTTTTGCACCGCCTGTTTACATATGCCTAACATTTCGGTTGGAGAAGTTGTTTCGGCATCTACATAGCCAGCTCCTTTCATAACATAACGGAAAAACGGTAGTTTAAACACCCAACCTTTCGTAATGTAAACTACATTGTTAAATCTAAAAGCACTAATTGTGTATAAATCCAATGCCGAAGCGTGATTGGCTACCACAACACAACTTCCTTGTGGACGCTCCGCTTTTTCTACGCGAAACGCTTTACTCGCTAACCGCATAAAGAACACAATTCCGCATGACTGAACATATACAAATTTACGCACAGCTCTGTCTCTATTCTTTGATTTGAGCCATAAAAAAGGAAACGCGATCAAAGCAGAAATAAACAACCAAACTATTGCTGCGCCCCCAATACAAATGGTATTAAAAGCTGTGCGCAAACGCTCCATATTATTTGTTATGAGTTCGGGCTAATTTTTCGATAAAATCATACAAGTCGTTTAATGTTACAATAGTGCGCAAATCGTAACCCTGGCGCAACGTAACACCAAACTGTTGTTCTAGTACCACTACCATATCTACAGCGTCTAAACTGTCCAAACATAAATCATCTCTAAGTTGGGCAGTGGGGGTAAGTTGTGCATCCGTGAACTCAAATTCTTTTTTGAGAGCATCATTGGTGCGTTTAATAATTTCTTCACGTGTAATCACAGAGGCCTCCTAAGAAGTAGGGAACAGTTATTGCCGCCAATGGCAAAACTGTTTTTCATAATTATATTCAAAGGGATGTTTTGCAGTTGTGCATTGTATTGTAATGGAGCACACCTTTCATCTACTTGCTTCAAATTTTTCGTTGGTAACAAGGTGTTATGTTGTAGCATTTTAATACAGGCAATACTTTCTAGGGTTCCACTTGCACCCATGGTATGCCCCAGGTGTCCTTTAAGGCTATTGATCCGTAATTTGGGCCCAAACACATCATAGGCTGCCTGCGTTTCAGCAATATCGCCGGCTATTGTCCCTGTGGCATGAGCATTTAGTAAATCAACTTCTTCGGCTTTCACATGAGCATTTTCTAAAGCACCTTGCATACAAGCTTTTAAAGTTTCAGCCGAAGGATAAGCCATATTTTCCGTTTCTGTATTCGCATAAAAACCTAACACTTCCGCCAAAATAGGAGCACCGCGTTTTATAGCACTTTTCTTGCTCTCCATAAATACGAGTCCACAACCTTCAGCCACAACCAACCCGGTCCGGCTCTTATCAAATGGACGGCAAGCAGCAGAAGGGTTATCGTTCGAATTTTTAGAGGTGGCTTGCATAATATCAAAACAGGCACTAAACATCGGATGATACTCTTCCGTACCGCCACACAATGCTTGTTCTACAAGACCTTGGCGAATAGCTAAAAATCCAAGACCCATATTCATTAGACCAGTGGCACAGGCTTCGCTCCCACCCATAGCAGGGCCGTTTATTTTAAGTGCCTGGCATACCCCCGCCAACGGAGAGTGATTCATAATTTGCAAGAAATCGGATGTTTTAACTAATTCTAAATGTGCGCCTTGGCTGTAACCGGTTAATTCCATCCACACGGATATGCTATTCAGCGTGGAACCCATAAAGAAACCTAACTTGTTAGGAGCCACGTCATATCCTGCTTGCTTAAGAGCTTCTTGGGCAGCACAACAGGCGTAAAGTCCCATTCGGCTCATGCTCCGGCGGTATTTTCGGGGAATAAAAGAGTAATCGGCATCAGGTACGGTGGCGGCTACTTTGGTATTAACCATTTCCAAAGCTTCCAACTCCGGCACAGTATGCATACAGTTTTGAGAAGATAACATGCCATTCCACAGGGCATCCACCCCTTGCCCATAAGGCGAGGTAGCTCCCATTGCTGTAATTACAACCGTGTTAGAATCATCCATACTTGTTATTATACCAGTTTAACAAAGACTGTTTATACGCAAATTCCACCGTTGATCTGAAATGCCTGTCCGGTTATATAAGACGCTTTCTCCGAACACAAAAAAGAAACCAAATGAGCTACTTCTTCCGGCTTACCCAAACGGTGCAACGGAATGAGCGGTAAAATTTTATCAATAGGTAACCCTTCTAGCATTTCCGTCTCAATAAACCCGGGGGAAACAGCATTCACTAAAATATTACGTTTGGCTACTTCTGCAGCCAAACTACGCGTAGCGCCTATAATACCTGCCTTAGCTGCCGAATAATTGGTCTGCCCCGGTACCGGTGCGTGGGCGGCAGAAGAAGCAATATTCACAATCCGACCCTGTTTGGCATGTATCATAGCTGCTAAAACAGTTTTAGTAACATTATGAAATCCACCAAGGATAGTAGAGATTACATCCGTCCACTCTTTGTCCTGCATAAAAATGAGTAAATTATCCTTACGAATACCAGCGTTATTAATGAGCGCATAAGGTGTTTGTTTAGCAAGTAACGGATTTAATACTTCTTGAACAGCTTTGCTATCGGCTACGTCAAAAGGAAGTAGGGTGCAGGTAGTCCCAAATTCTTCCACTATTTTTTTAGCTTCCTGTGCCGCTTGGTGGTTAGAACGGTAATTAAGCCAAATATCAAAACCGTCTTGAGCTAGCTGTTTGGCAATCGCGAACCCAATTCCGCGGCTAGCCCCTGTAACTAATGCAATTTTACGAGTGGATGTCATATATTCTCCTTAAAAACCCTATATTACTATGATAACTAAAATAGCCTGATAAAACAAATTTTTCACGGTATGACTCATTGTCCCATAAAAATTTTTTCCTGTCTCTCAAAATCCACATTGCTTTCCGCTAAGTTCATCAGTTCCTTCAACGTCAAATTGCGCGGATTTTTGTATTCCAAAATATCTCCCACAATACGTGGGGATAAATAGCACAGATGGATATACCGCGCGAAGTTGCGCTTATTCATGCCACTGGCCTTTTCCCACTCGCGGGTTGTCAGCCCCTTTTCTAATAGTTTTTTTAGTTTCCACGCCCGGGCTAGACCACGCACTAAACTTTCATTTAGTTGGCGTACGGTCAGTATATTTTGCGCCGTTCCGTGTTGCAAGCGGGTGGATGAAACATTGTCTATGTAAAATTCATCCCGCAACGTGAGTGTTTCTTCTTCTACTTCCGGCGTAATCGGACTCGTCGGCAAGTGCACCTGTTTTGGATACTTGCGGCAAATATCCAAAAACGCCCATTTATCCAACACAATCTGTAAACGGCAGTTCGTACCCTTTTTCACACAAATTACCCGTTTAAGGCACTTTTTGACCTCATCAGAGGTAATTTGGTTACTATCCGCCTGTAAATCTACGGAAGACAAATCAGCCCTGCGTATGGCATCCAGCACAAACCCGTCCAACTGGATTACCGGGATATGGACCCCTTTGCGGATAAAATAATATTGGAATTTCTGCCCGTTTTTAGTGGTACTGGTCAGTTTATAAGGGGTTCCCCTGTCGTCAAACAGTTTGTCCGCCATCAGCGTTTGCTTGCGAATATATGCTCTATATTCCCGCAAACCGTTTTTATAATTGCCTACCTTTGCTTGCACGGCCTCAAACACTTCTGGGGAGATAAGGGCCGGTTGCTTGCCCGGGTAGACTTTTTTAGCCGTAAAATGGGGCATTTTGCCCACATACAAGGGGTTAGACAAAATCTTTAAGATAGAACTATGGCTAAACGGCTTTCCGCCCCGATCTTCCCCCTTTTTCGTTTTCCACCGTTTGCTGCGGTGGCCCTGTGCATTCATCCACTCGGCCACCGCCATAATATTGCCGAGCTCCAGGTATTTTTGAAAGATAAGCCGCACCGTCGCCGCCTCTTGCTCGTTAGGCACTAACTGTTTGTCCTTGAGGTCATATCCGATAGACGGCACTCCGCCTACCCACATCCCTTTGGCCTTGGTGGCGGCCAGTTTATCGCGCACGCGCTCTGCCGATACTTCCCGCTCAAACTGGGCAAAAGACAAGAGCATATTAAGCGTCAACTTGCCCATGGAGTTACTCGTGTCAAACGACTGCGTGATAGATACGAAGTTACACTCGTACTTGGAAAATTCCTGCATCATTTTGTGGAAATCAAAGATAGAACGCGATAGGCGGTCCACTTTATAAACAACCACTACCTGTATCCTATGGGCGCGGATTTCCTCCAAAAGGGCCTGCAAGCCGGGGCGCTCCATCGTACCGCCGCTAATCCCGCCGTCCTCAAAGGTTTTGTAATACTCCCACCCGTTGAACGCTTGCGAGAGAATATAGGCCTTACAGGCATCTTCCTGGTTTTGCAAGGAACTAAACTCCGAGTCTAGCCCACGCTCGTTGGATTTACGTGTATATACCGCACAATTAACTTTTGCCATTTTTCCGCTCCATGAGTCCAAAAAATGCCGGGCCGCTCACATGGCAATTGCATATTCTGGATGCAACCACCGTCAAATTGGGATAAATTTTCCCCTCGTATTCGTATTCTTGCTCGCCTTTGACGGTTACTTGGTAGATTTTCCCCTTATACTTTTTAGTGAGTAGCGTTCCGACGGACAGAGCGTATCGGTTCTTATGCGCACGCTCAATGTACTTGTCCGGATTATTTGCATACCGTTCAAGCCGCGTGATGTATTTCTCCGGCAGTTTACAGCGCCCTGATTCGCATTGGATAGCATACCACAAGGGCCGCCATTTGGCCTTACGCCCCTTCATAGGGTACGTGTAAAATGTTTCCCAGTAGAACTGCAATTTTTCTTCTGATAGTCCTCTAAGTTCGTCAAAACTTTTTGGTAGGTAGCACTTTCTTCTCATAAAGTATTTGCTTTATCCTCTCTAGCCGTCTGTTGGAATCCCCTTGCCGGAAATATACTTTGGCAAATGTATCAAAAAATTTGATGGCAAGTAGTATTAGTTCTTTGTCTTCCATCACCTTGGGCCGCCCCAAGGGATTGCCCGAGCGACCCTTGATAAATCGTCCCGATACCGGTGGCAGATGACGCGGGGTCATTTGGTAAGCCCAAAGAATACGTAACCACTGATTGAACGTCTGACAATCGTCATCGCTACGCGCGAGATGCTTTTGAACACTTTTCCTTCGTATTCAAAGCCGTTTTCCAATACTTTTACTTCTATGGTTTTACCGCGGTAGGTTTTTGTGATGATACTCCCCGGCGCAGGCAAACGGTTATCGCGCGGCCTAACTGGCAGGTTTTCAAGTGAGGTTTCTTCGGGCGTGATAGGGCTAACCACCCGCAAAACAGCGGGTTGCGTGGTTTTAGTTTTTGTTACTGATTTTTTGGTATTTTTCTTCATAACTTATCTCCTTAAGTAAGCGATTTTTACTTCGTACTACATTCACGCTTACTATTGGGAGATAAGTCAAGTAGAATAAGACTCTACATCTTTACAATATGCCAGGATGCTATTCTGTTGGATGCCACCGATACGCCCTTCTGAAGCCCATTTTCTCGGCTTCGGCTACAGTTTTTGCATAAAAAGCATTCGGGTTATTCCCAAGTTGAAAGTTGTCATATTGCTGATCAAAGGGCAAGTGGAATATTTTTCCTTCAGGCGAATCGGGATTACACTTAATCTTGGGATATTTCTTATCCAGCTTTACATTTTCTCGTAAATCTATGTTTAAAATATTGGCAACCCTTCGAGCGGTATCGGACACCTGAGTCGAAGTAACAAATACTGGAGTCACTATCCCTTTTTTCAGAATTTGCCAAGGATCTTCTTCCGGAAAATGCTCCATAATATAATCCATTGTGGTACCAAATAACTGAAATATATAGTTTTCGTATATGGTTTTGCTCGCTGCCCAATATTTACATTGGATCAGTTCAGTTTTTCCATCTTTTGACGCAATGATATCAATCCCCATATCTTGCCAACGCTTTTTTGCACCATTCATGATCACTTTCCACTGCTTGATATCGTATGTGTATCCTATGTAACGCTCGTAAAATAGTCCAATTTGCCAGTTTGTTTTATCATAGGAATCTTCATACCTGTCTAACACACGTTGGAATTTCTCAGTTTTGGTTAAAGATTCTCTCTCTTCCTGTGACAGATAGTGCGTGAGCACTTCCTCTTCCTCTTGGTCATCCGCATTGGCTTTTAATACAGCCTCCATCGGGTATTCTTTAAAATCGGATAACCACGGAAACATCTTTTCATAAGCATCTATAATGTATTCATATTTGCGTAAATCTTTAATTTTGGCTTTTTGCTCTCGTTTGAGATCCGCCACTATTTGGCTGGAAGTAATAGCCGAATGCTTTTTATCTTTAAAATACTGAACGAATCTATCAAGGTAATCCGTATCTGTCTCCGCGGACAGACCACCATATGATTCTCCAGTTTCTTTTAATTTTTGTTTTAAAGTATTTAGTAGGGTTTGTTTATCTTGCTCTAATTTGGCATACTTTTCGTCTATAATTTCGTTAATCTTGGCTTCATATTCCTTGAGTTCATGAGACTTTGATGAAAATTCTTGTTCTTGCTTTATTTTTTCAATCTCAAGCTTTTTCTTAAGTTCTTGACGTTTAGAGATACACTCTTGCTCCAGTTCTTCTCGCTGTTTGTTGATTTTGGCTTTTTCAACTTCTATTTTTTTCTCAAGCATAGTTTCTTTTCGTTGGAGTTCTAATTCATTTTTACCTTTTTGAGAATCGATTTTCGCTAGGTTTCTCTCTATTAGTTTGGCTTGTTTGGTATTTTCTACATTTAAATCATACGTCTTTTGATACATTCTCAATAACCGTTGGTAAAAATGAAAATAAATTTCATATATTGTATTGAACTCTTGGATGACGAACTCATCCTTTTTTGTGTAAGAATTTGGTTCCTTGTACTTTTTCTCGGGGTTTTCTAGGAGGTAGGCATCGATTTCCTTAATTGCTTGTTCTTGATGATGGATGCTATTGTATTTGTGGACATAATTAACAAACGTCTTTGGCAGTTTGGGAGCCTGTAAATCTTCCCAAAGCCGTATGTGTTCTTCTTTCGCCTTCAAAAAAGAATAATTTTCTCCGTTTAATTCATTAAGACATTTATTATACAAGCGATCTAAGAATACCTGGGGCTCTTTGGTAATTGGGCGGAGCATTTCTAGCAACTTTAATGAACTCTGCTCCAATATATGATTATTCACGTTAAGTTGTTTAATCTCATTCCTCAAATCGTTAATTGTAGAATCTTTGCTACTCATTTTGCATAAAAGAACAATTAGCAGGACAACAAAAAATACTATCACAATACCCATATTAGTTAACTCCGTTAAAACATAATGTACATACGAGAATTATACCAATTAAACAGTTACTTTAATTTAAAATAATTAACTTGACTTCTAGGTCTAGAAGAAGCGTGAATGTGTGTACGGAAAAATCTCCAAAGTGAGAAAACTGGCAAAAATACCGCATGAATGGCGGAAGTATTGTTTTTACAAGAGGAAACAAATTTTCAATCACATAGCCACCATCTTTTTACAGTCAAGATATAATATAATAAAAGAGAAGGATAGTAATATGGACAAAGACCCTTTCAAAGAATATCTTAAGCAATCCGAACCGAGCAAACGCGAAAAAGGTTATGCTTGGTACACAGCTATCGGACTGCAAAACGTAGATGGGCTTAAGCCTTCGTCCTATTTATTGGATACCGCCAAGCGCAATATTGAAGGGGAAATCAGCATTGATGAGGCCCAAGCCTTACTCAATAGCTACTACCAAGAAAATCCTGTTAAATCCACACAAGACAGAACCGAGGAAGCAGACAAGGTATCTGCCCGTATTGCCAAACTCCTATCTGAACAAGCGTTCAGTTTTACAACGAGTGAATATATATCTATCCACAAGCAGCTTTTTACAGATATCTATGAGCATGCCGGACAAATTCGCACCTATAACATCACCAAAAAAGAGTGGGTATTAAATGGCGACAGCGTAGTATATGGTACTGCATCTGAACTGAAAGATACAATTACCTACGATTTAGCGGAAGAAAAGAAGTTTTCTTATCAGGGATTATCAACCCCCGATATTTTGCATCACTTAGCCGTATTTGTAGCAGGTTTATGGCAGATCCACGCTTTTGCCGAAGGAAATACGCGTACAACCGCCGTTTTTTTCATTAAATATTTAAGGACCTTGGGTTATGATGTGACCAATGACATTTTTGCCAAACATGCGTGGTATTTCAGAAATGCTCTAGTTCGGGCCAATTATAATGATTTAAAACACGGAATACATGCCACTACCGAATTTTTGGAATTGTTTTTAAGAAATCTACTGCTGAAAGAACAAAATCAGCTTTCTAACCGGATGATGCATATTAGCCATGTGTTCGAAAAAGTAGACATTGCTCCCTCAAAAGTAGACATTCAAAGTCAAAAAGTAGACATTGAACAGCTTATCAAAGAAAAATTACCTACTGCCACCACTAAAACAAAAGCACATATCGCCAAACTCTATGCGACCTATAAAACAGCTTCCTATTTTGGAAGAAGCGACGCAGCCCTAGTGCTCGGACTAAAACCTGCTATGGCCTCGCGCGTACTACAAATGTTGTTGGCAAACCAACTATTAGAACCTGTCAAAGGAAAGGGCAAAGGCAAATACCGCTTTGTTCAATTCTAAAACCCCTCCCTAAATAGCAAATATAACTTGACTTCTAGGCCTAGAAGAAGTGTGAATGTGTATACGGCAAAGGCCGTAAAACACTTCGAAAAAGGAGAAAAACTATGAGCACTAGAAGCCAAATAAAAATAAGTTACCTACCCCGGGAAGTTCTTCTGTACCGCCATTGGGATGGATATCCGGAAGGAGTCGGGGCCGATCTGATTCGCCGCCAAAAGGAACTTAATACTTGGGACGGAAACATCATCATCAATAATCTTGTAAAAGATATCAATGACGAGTATGAAATCGCCTACCAAGTTCACACGGACCTAGATTACTGGTACGAGATTGACTGCAACCGCAAAACCATACGCTGTTGGAACGTCGACGGATACAATCTATCGGACCACGCGAAAGTAGTCAAAGGCGACTGTGTGCCGATTGAATAATGTTGTAAAACTATAATATTACTCCGTCTAATCCCTTATAAATATGTGATTGGGATCCTTCGGATATTTTGGGCAATAGACATCGGGTTTGATGCCATACAAAGCACCGCCCCCTCCCCTTGTTTGAGTTTCAATTTTTCCAAAATAGAGAAATGCCGGATATCTTCTTTGTTGGGGTTGGTTTTCTTTTTTATTTCTACCGGGTAAAAAGTACCGTTTTCTTCCAGTAATACATCTATCTCTTGGCCTTCTTTATCCCGATAATAATAGATGTTGGGCTGTTTGCCGTTATGCCAATAACTTTTCAATATTTCACTCACTGCGTAAGTCTCAAACATAGCCCCGCTCATGGCTCCATCACGCAATGTTTCCGGCGTTTTCCAGCCTGTTAGATAACTTGCAAGACCCGTATCCAAAAAATAAACTTTCGGAGTTTTAACAAAACGTTTCCCAATATTGTTAGAATACGGACGTAAAACATAAACTAAATTGGATGCCTGCAAAATGGACAGCCACTCTTTTAACGTGGGGGCCGAAACATCCACATCATCAGCCATGGCCTTATAGTTGAGCATTTGCCCTGTACGCGCCGCTAAAGAGCGCATAAATTTTAAGAAATCCAACTCTTTATGAATTGCGCTTAAGGTCCGAATATCACGCTCTATATAGGTTTGCAAATAGGACTCATAAAAACTTTCCCAGTGCATATTATCAGCCGAATATAATTTAGGGTAAGACCCTTTCCAAATGCGCTCATATACTTTAAGGATGTCCGTTTCGGGGGCATTGACAGATTGTGCCTTAATGTATTGTTCCGTCGGCAAGAAAGGTAAAGCGGAGCGGTTACCATCCTTTTCGGTCTGCGAAAACCCTTGTAATTGCAAAATACCCACTCTACCCGCCAAACTCTCTGTTACATTCTTCATCAAATGGAACTGTTGGGAACCGGTCAACCAAAACATCCCGGGTTTTTGCTGTTTGTCAATTTGTATTTTGATATAGGGCAGTAGCTGGGGAGCATATTGTATTTCATCAATAAGTACAGGAGCCGGATAGTTCTGTAAGAACATAGCGGGATCGTTTTGCGCTAACTCCCGATTATCTAAAGAATCCAAGGACACATAGGTACGGGAATTGGACTCACAATTTTTCAAAATAGTCGTTTTTCCTACTTGTCGCGGGCCGGTTACCAATACCGCAGGGAAAAACTGACTCATTTGTAAAATACTTTCCTCTAATGTTCTTTTGATGTATGCCATACGCACTCCTGACTAAAATAAAGTATAACTTTATATTAGCCAAAATACGAGAAATAAGTCAAGTGTTTTATAATTCTATTTATGCTTGGTACTTTCTATTAGGCCATGCAAATCTTCCATAGTTTTGATATCGTGCAAACCTTTCTGCATATATTTCTCAAAAAGGAGTTTCTGCTTATAGATTTCTGGTATATAAGGACTATTTTTAATCGTCTGATACTCCTCGTCATTCGTATTCTTAATAAAAATTATTGCTCCAGCAAGTATGGTTTGCCAAAAATTCGGGTGTTCCATAAATTATATCTTCTCCTCCGTTTGCCTACGATACAAAGATGCTGTTACGAATGGTAGAATAAGTTCTTTAATCGTTTTCATAGCATCATCTTCGCTAATATTGAGTTCTTTAATGTATTTTTCGCATTGTGCGGCACTCGGCAAAGCTTGTGCGGTTTCATATACATTCTTGAACTGCTCAAAGCTCTCGTTCAAACTTTCCATTTCACTTGGGAAATGCGTTTTCTTGAGAGCTTCGGTTAACATATCTCCACGCTTAAACTCCCATTCCACGTTGGCATATTCGCTCCGCTCTGCCATATAATCCATATATTCTTTGAATTGCCGCATAAACCCAACTCTTACCAACTCTATTACCTTTTGGATTTGTTCGTACTCTTCGTCTGTAATTCGCGCTATGGGGCGGTTTGCGGCTAGGGCTTGGTAAAGTGTATTTTTTTGTTCCTCAGCAAGGTTAGCGGTTGCATCATCTACCCCTTGCCAATAGGCATACTCTTGGGAGATTTCTTCCCAAAGGTTTTCCAAAATGGCAAGGCACGCATACGTGCATAATAAGTCCGACAGAATAAGCGCGCCGCCAAACGCTTTCCGGCTCCCAATCTGCTTAAACATGGCGTTTAGGTTAAGATCGCACTTCATCGGGTCGCATGGCTTGGCCGAGAATAGGATTTTGTTGTGGTACAAAAAATTATCTATCATCTCTTCCGTTACGTAGCCCTCTTTGATAAGTCGCCCCATAAACAGTTCTGCTTTATCCTTGCGCTGGCCCTTTTGATGTATATTAAATAATAGCTTTTGGCTTTGGATATCGCCACGTAGTGCTTTATTGGTTAATTGGCGGGCAAAACCCTGTTCTTTGGTAATTTTAGAGCCGTCCGTAAGTGTAATGGACGAGTTTAATTCGCGTTGGATATAAGTGTATATACCATTTTTACTGCCCTTGGTGCGGCCTTTGGGGTTACCGCTTTGGCCGGGTTTGAATTGCGTGCTTTTAGGTGGCTTACCGTACCCCACTTCGTATTGTTTGGGTGTGGCAGTAGGTTCTTCCGCCTGCGCGGTTACTTCTTTTACATCAGTTTCGTTCATATTACGGCTCCTTGTTTTATGTTTTATTTGTTTCCATAGTTATCCCTCTCGAACTTATAATTTTCCCTTGCCGATGACGGCAAAACCCACGCTACATTAAAACATATTTTCTATTTTATGTCAAGTTTTTCTATTTTTAATAGAAATTGACTAATCGCGCAAAAATAGTTATACTGTTTGTATTGGAGAACACTATGCTTTCGGCAAAACAAAAACAAATTTTAGAACTCGTCCAGCAAAATCCGCAAATCACTTTGGCAGAACTGGCTAAAGCGGTTGGCTTGAAATCGGTCAGCACCGTACACGTGCATATCCGCAAACTGATTAAAGAGAACTTTTTAGAACGCAACGGACACGCACTGATTGCCACGCATAGATCTGTGGATGAGTTTACCCCCATCCCATTTTACGGATTCGCGCAATGCGGGGATACGGACATTTTTGCCGAGGAAAACATTGTGGACTATGTGAATATGCCCACCAAGTTTTTGCCTACTCCCACGCAGGATCTGTTTTTTATCAAGGCCAAGGGCAATTCCATGGAGCCGTCTATTAGTGACGGGGATATGCTCATGTTCCGCAAGATTGACGCTTTGCCACCGGTGGGGAGCGTGGTATTATGCCGACGCGAGGATGGGCTTAAAATCAAGCGGCTTGGCCAATACAACACCGAAAACGGCCCCGCTTACCGGTTGGTATCGGACAATAAGGCCAAGTACGAGCCGTTCCCGGCGGACGAATCCGTCCAAATTTTAGCCAAACTGGTACGCATGAATTAAGGAGATTATATGACTAAATCCGCACTTGCCATTTTTGAAGATTTTAAAATCCGCCACCACTATGACGAAAAGGCCGAAACGTGGTATTTTTCTATTGTGGACGTGATTTATGCACTTACGCAAAGTAAGGATGCTACGGCTTATTGGCGCAAATTAAAACAACGTCTTAAAGAAGAAGGAAACCAAACCGTGACAAATTGTCACGCTTTGAAAATGGTGGCCGCAGATGGCAAAATGCGCCTGACGGATGTGGCTGATCCGGAACAACTTTTGCGCCTTATTCAATCCATCCCCAGCCCCAAGGCCGAACCGTTTAAATTGTGGCTAGCCAAGGTGGGCTATGAGCGCATCCAGGAAACCGCGGACCCATCCAAGGCGCTGGATCGTGCGCGCACCCATTGGAAAGCCCAAGGGCGTAGCCAAAAGTGGATACAACAGCGCATGATGGGGCAGGAAACTCGCAATAAACTGACCGATTACTGGCAAGCGCACGGAGTTACCAAATCGGACGATTTTGCCATGCTGACAAACATTATCCACCAAGAGTGGAGCGATTTATCAGTTGCCCAGCATAAAAAACTAAAAGGGTTAGAGCATGAAAACCTACGCGAACACATGAGTGAGGCCGAACTGCTTTTTACGGCGTTGGCCGAGTTATCCACCCGTCAAATTGCGGAAAAAGACCAAGCCGAAGGCGTACAAGAAAATAAAGCAGCCGGACGCAAAGGCGGCAAG
>JAFVFN010000008.1 GCA_017475405.1 Elusimicrobiaceae bacterium | reverse complement strand
GTCCATGCCGTCCCCGCTGCATTGCATGTCACACTGCGGGTTTTATTGGCACTACTATTTGAATATCCACTTCCACATTTTTCACTGCTTGATGGCTTATCAGGACAACTTCCGCTCCAATCGCTTGTCACCCACTCTCCCGTACTTGTATCACAACTCACTTCCCTTGTCTGTCTCCCACACCCACTACTGCATGTTTGGGTTTCTTCGGGCTTCTCATCTTCTTTACAATCTATCTTGCATTTGGATGTATCCCATTCCCCCGTTACCCAACTATTATCCTTACACATCACTTCTCGCGTCTGTCTCCCTTCCCCACTTGTACAGGCTTGTTCACTCTTCGGCTTATCAGGGCAACTGCTCCACTCTCCCGTTTGCCATTTCCCTGTACTCGTATCACAGCTTACTTCTCTGCTCTGTTTCCCACACCCACTACTGCACGTTTGTGTTTCTGCCGGCTTGTTATTGGTGTCACATTCCTTCTTACAATTACTACTATCCCAGTCTCCCGTTACCCAACTATTATCTTTACACGTCACTTCCCGCGTCTGTCTCCCTGTGCCTGTACTACACCTCTGCTCTGTCGTTGGTTGTGTTGGACATTCGCTCCACTCCCCATACTCATATTCCCCACTCTTCTCATTACAACTCACTTCCCTTGTTCTCGTTCCACAACTACAACTCCCTTCCGTTTCCGGCGTGCCCGTGCACCCTCTGTTAAAACTTCCTGTTCCAGTTCCTGTTAATCTATATGCCAGCCACTCCCCGTGTTCACCAATATACTCTCCACCTACCGCCTTACACAGCTTATCTGCTCTATTGTCCCCCTGTTTCGCTTCACAATGCGTATCTCCCCCAAAGTTCTCACTATGCACCTGATACGCTATATACCGGTTATTAAAGTTTTCTTTTTCCCCGGACACATATTTATAATCTTCTTCATTTCCTATTTGTACAACTAGTCCATCTCCTCTTTTCCCGGTTGCCCCGTTCATCTCGCCTGCTACCGCTATATCCAGATCTTCCAGTTCTTCTGCATATTTATTATTACTTAAGTAATACTGTTCCTGTACATTTTGTATCTTACGGGTAATCGGTTGTAAGCTGCTAAACTTACTCTTATCTACTGCTTGCAGATACTTTGGAATAGCTATCCCTGTCAGTATCCCTACTATCAGCATTGCTATCATTAACTCCATTAAGGTAAATCCACCAACTTTGTGTAACTGTTGCATATCCTTACTCCATACAATTTTTATAATGTCTGTCTCTGAGTATATGCAAAACGGCCATTCTAGTCGAGGTAACACACCCACACAACTAAAACAGCCGTGGTCTGCCTCTTTAAAAAAAGAGACAAACTCTCGGCACACTCGGGTGGCCGCCCTTGTATGCCTAAAACGACTATTTTTGGGAGTGTGTTACACTGTTGGTTTTCCAAAGTTGGTCGTATTTGAATACGAATCCCAAAAACAGATTAGATTCTTAATACTACACTTTCATTGTAACATAAATTTCTCTTAAAAAACTATAATATAAATATGAATTTTATAGATTCTCATGCACATTTAACCGATCCGGCCTTTGATATGGACCGTGACGTATTAATTACCCAAATATTACCTAATGCGCATATTATAAAGAGTATAGAAATCGGTTGCGCGCCGGATGAATGGCAGGCCGCCTTGGATTTAACCCAAAAATATCCGGGGATGATTGCTCCCGTGCTGGGCGTACACCCCGAATATGCTGCTAAATTTACATCGGAGCAAACAGTTCCTTACCAACAATTCTTAAAGGATCCGCGGGTCGTGGCCGTTGGAGAAATAGGGTTGGACTATACCTGTTTGGAAATGGCAAACAAAGACATGCAATATCAACTGTTTTCCCAAATGATTGAGTTTGCAGACAAGGCCTCTTTACCGCTTGTATTGCATGTACGCCGTCAAGCAGAAGATTACAGTGCATACACAGAAACTTTTCACCTGTTACAAACACAATGGAAACAACATGCGACTCGCTCTTACAGCGGAGTACTGCATTGTTTCTGCGCACGCTATGAAGAAGCAAAAAAAGCGTTAGACATGGGACTTCTATTAGGTATCAACGGTTGCTTTACCTACAAGAAAAACGAATATATTCGTGAAGCTATTAAAAAAGTAGGGCCTGACAAAATCATTTTGGAAACGGATTGTCCGTATTTATCTCCGCAGGGCAAACGCGGAACGCGCAACGACCCCTCCAATATTCCGCTCATTGCCCAATATGTAGCAGATTACTTAAATATTTCGACAGAAGAATTAGCCCGAAAAACGGTTACTCAAACAAAATTATTGTACGGACTTCCTTAAAATTTGTTATAGTGTGACAAAGAGGTTTTTATGAGAAAATATTTATTTTTATTACTAGCTGTCGGAACAGCTGCTGCTTGCACCACACAAGAGCAGAACGAACAAATTCAACTTTTTTGGGCACAACAACTGATGCAATTAATGCCGCAGGCAG
Source organism: Elusimicrobiaceae bacterium (assembly GCA_017475405.1). GTDB lineage: Bacteria > Elusimicrobiota > Elusimicrobia > Elusimicrobiales > Elusimicrobiaceae > Avelusimicrobium. The sequence goes on along the minus strand of JAFVFN010000008.1, from coordinate 84,817 downwards.
CGGCTCACGCTATGGTGCCGCCTTTGCCCAACGTGCAATCGGAGATCCCTTCACAAGTCGAAACAGAAATTCCGGCCACGCCCTTACAACCGGCTACCGATTCGCAGTCGTTACAAGCCAAAGCAGTCAATAAAACGACTACCGCACGTACTCCTGCACGCAGACCCCAAAGTCAGTTTATGGAAATTACCATGGAAGATTCTTCCCGCGTAAACAAATTTAAAAGCAACGCTCCTTTTAAAGAACGTCAGGCCATGCAGCGTGCTATTGAAAACGTCAAACAATCTAATCAACAAACCTTACAAGATATCGGTACTATGTTTGACGGAGATACGCAAGCACAGGCGTTCGCCATTGTGTCCAAGTCAGAAAAAATTTTACTGCGCGCAGCCAATGTCAGCATGAGTTATCCCACTTATTTGAACGCACAACGCAAAATTTTACAAGAACAAGAACAGCAGCTCAATCAATTAATGAAGCAAAACGCGTATAAGTTAAACCGTCGTATACGCGGTTAATAATAAACCCAATTTAAGCACAAAAAACCCCGCTAAAAGCGGGGTTTTTACTTGCTCAGAAACGCTTATGCGGCTTTTTTGGCAGTTTCTACCAAGGCTTTGAAAGAAGCCGGGTCTTTAATCGCCATTTCGCTAAGCATCTTGCGGTTAAGCGTGATGTTCGCTTTGGTTAAGCCGTTAATAAACTTAGAGTAAGACAAGCCTTCTTCACGAACAGCCGCGTTAATGCGGGTAATCCACATTTGGCGGTAGGTGGTCTTTTTGTCTTTGCGGTCTACATACGCGTGTACGCCGGATTTACCCAATTGCTGGGTAGCCATACGTAAACGACGGGATTTATCTCCATAATAGCCGCTGGCGGCTTTCAATACTTTTTTCTTTCTTGCGTGTCTAGGAACGCTGAATTTAATTCTCATGTTTCAACCTCTTATTTCGCCATCGGCAAATACTTGGCTAATACTTTGCCTTTGTTGGATTCGGGCGTGATCACACCGGTATGGCGCATATCATGCTTGCGGGAGGCAGAAACTGGCGTTAGCAAGTGTTTTCTGCCGGCTTTTCTGTGGGTGAATTTACCCGTAGCGGTTTTGCGGAAACGCTTTTTGCCGCCACTATGGTTTTTTAATTTTGGCATTTTTTCATATACCTCTTGTTTAATTAGCTCTTATTTATCCTACCTGCGGCAGGAGCCGGTCCGCCCCGAACGCAGTCACTGCAAAAAGAGCCTAAAAATCTAGTTTTTCGGTACCAACGTTAAAAACATCCGGTTCCCCATGGACTGTAAATTTCCATCCACGGTGGCAATTTCGGACATCCGTTTGGCCGTATTGTTTAAAATTTCAATTCCAATATCCTTATGTTGGTTTTCACGTCCATGGAAAACCACCACAAAACGTACCTGATTTTTCTTGCGCAAAAACTCTTCAATTTGGCGCATACGCACTTCCAAGTCGTGCTCGGCAATATGCGATTTAATGCGCAATTCTTTCAGGGTTACCTTGGACTGTTTCTTTTTGGCCTCACTGGCTTTTTTGCCCTGTTCATAGACATATTTGTTATAGTCTAAAATCTTACACACGGGTGGATTAGCATTGGGGGAAATCTCCACCAAATCCAATTCTCGTTCTTTTGCCAAGTCAACAGCCTGCATGACAGGCATCACACCTAACATAGTGCCATCGTTGTCAATGACACGTACTTCCGGCACGCGGATATTGTGGTTTCTGCGATAGAGATCTTTTTTATATTCTCTTCTGTTATCGTATCTAGCCATTTAGTTATTCTGTGAAAAAAATTGCCCCTTAGTGGGACAATTTTATTATATCAATTTCACAATACAAGTGTCAATTTGTTTACGCGCTTTTACTGTTCATTACCAGTGTAGAGCAGTTCCCCGTCTAAAGACAGTTTCCAACCCTGTTCTTTATCATACGTCAAAACCCAATTGCCTTGCGGACCTGTCCAAGTGGTAACGGGTGTATTATCTTGCAAAGTCAATATGATGCTGTTTTCCTGCCCAGGCAAGAATATTTCCGCTTCTTTCCAATTGGCGGAACGTACCACATAAGCAGCCAATACAGGTTCTTCAATTTGCACCGTAGGCATTAACGCCGTTCCTTCTTCCCATACGCGAATACAGTCATTGCGCACGACACTAAACGTATAGCCGGCAGAGGCAATACAGTTGTGTGTATCTCGGTCAGAACCCACAGTGGTCTGAGAAGGCGTAAACGGTATGTATACTACAATGAGTACGCCCAGTAATACTAACGCAACTATCAGTAATAATAATTTCTTCATACTCTTATTATAACAAGAAAAGACTCCCTTTCGGGAGTCTTTTTTCGATTATTACTTTTAATCATCAAATGCCGGTTGTATCTTTTTTACATTCCCGCCTGAGGTTAATGTGGGTTGCCCATGGTATTCAATTTTGCCGCTGCCATTGACATGTGCTTTCAGTGTATGAGAGGCAAATACTTCAATATCTCCTTTCCCGTTTACGGCAACCTGTGCTTGTTCTATTCGCAAATCACTGGCATCAATATCCTCTTGCCCGTTATTTGTCAAACGTCCTGTTTGCGCATATCCAGAAAGTTCTACTTCCGCTTTATCAAACGTAACTACTTCTAAATTTTTTACGTTTAACCGTTCCAAATCCGTATCTGTTTGATTCATAGCCTGCACACGCAAAGCATCTGTTTTGATCGAATCCCCTGTAATATACGCCCGGTCTGCAGCTGTTAATGTTAACTTGGAAGTTTCAAAGGTACCACGCACACGGGCACGTCCGTTGCTGTGTACGGCAAGAGCCGTTAATTGCGGTGTTGTAATTGTTACATGTAATGCATGAGACCCTTTAATATGAACCGGTCGTTTAAAATCGACAATGAGTGTATTATTTTCTACACGAATATCTGCTAAAGCTACTAAATTTTGTTTTCCGTTTACAGTAACACTCTGATCGACGCGCTGCCAAATATCTACCTGTACATCTCCGCGCACTTCAATAGCATTAAACGGAGTAAGATTCGTAAGGGTTTGTTCTACATAGCGTCCTTCTCCGCGGACAGTTTCGGCCTGTGCAACAGCGGCACACAAAACACCTAAGGCCGCAAAAGCTACGAGTATCATTAGTTTTTTCATCATATGCTTCCTCCTTGTGTATTATCATCATAACATAGAACTTTTCTTTTTGAAAGCCCAAAAATTAATTAGAAAACTTTGTATCCAAAATGACAGTGCAGCTTATTCCTAAATTTGATAAAATAGAAATAACTTCTTTTCCAATTTCAAGGGGGCTAAATGAGCAACCGCAGACAAGCGCGCGAATGTGCGCTGCAATCACTTTATTACGCTGACAGCGCCGTCCTGTCGCCCGAGGATACCGCCGCTTACATGTCCCAATTTAAAGGGGAACTGTCCGAATGTTTTCCGTTTTGCGAAGAACTGGTGCATGGTACCACTACCAACTTGCCGAAAATTGATGAACTTGTTTCTGCTTATGCTAAAAACTGGACCGTCGCTCGCATGAGTGCGGTAGATCGTTCTATTTTACGTATGGCTACATATGAGATGGTATTTAGTGCCGAAAAAACGCCGATTCCGGCCATTATTGATGAAGCCATTGAACTAGCAAAAAAATTTTCCACCGAAAATTCCAGTAAGTTTATTAATGGACTGTTAGACCAACTTAAAAAAGAACGTAAAAAATAAAAGGCTTTTATGCATCCGAAAGAAGAGATCGACGCTCTTAAAAAGCAAATTAATTATCATAATAATTTGTACTATAACCTAGATGCTCCTATCTTGTCGGATACGCAGTACGACGAACTATACCGCAAACTTAAAGACTTAGAAGACGCCTACCCGCAGTTCCGTACAAAAAATTCACCTACTCAACGCATCGGTGGCAAGGCTAGCAAAACATTTGACCAAATTACACACGCCGTTCCCATGATGTCGTTGGACAACTCCTACAACGCAGACGATATTCGTGCCTGGCACGAACGTGCTGCCAAAATTTTACAAAAACACAATTTTGAAATGGTATTGGAGGCCAAAATCGACGGGGTTTCGTGTTCTCTTACTTATGAAAACGGACAACTGGTACAAGCCGCCAGTCGCGGGGACGGGAAAATAGGCGAAGATATTACCGCCAACGTACGCACCATTAAAAGCATCCCCCACACATTAGCCGGGCAAAGTCCGCAAGGCCGCTTGGAAATTCGGGGCGAAGTATATATAGATAAAAACGATTTGGACGCCCTCAATAAAATCCAGCAAGAAAAAAACGAAAACACATTTGCCAATACCCGTAATGCAGCAGCCGGATTTTTACGTCATAAAAATGCCGAAATTGTAGCAGCTCGACCTTTAAAATTTTTTGCTCACTCGTTTGGGACGGGTAATGTTCCGGCAGATTCGTTTAGTGCATTTATAGATTTATGTAAATCATGGGGATTTACAGTTGGTCCCGTTCGTACAAAAACGACCCATATTGAAGATATTATTGCGTTTTATAATAAATTTAATGAATCGCGACATCAACTCTCTTTTGATGTAGACGGACTGGTTGTTAAAGTAAACTCATTTCAAGAACAACAAATCTTAGGTGTTACGGCTAAAAGTCCGCGCTGGGCCATTGCGTTTAAATACCCCGCCCCGCAGGCCACAACTACACTTACAAATGTAACGTTTTCTGTAGGCCGTACGGGAATCATTACACCCGTAGCGGAACTGAAACCCGTAGGCATTGGAGGCGTAACGATTTCCAACGCCACACTACATAACTTTGATGAAATCAAACGTTTAAATGTCCGTGTGGGTGACAGCGTTATTGTAGAACGTGCTGGAGAAGTGATCCCTAAAATTATAAAAGTCGTGGAACAAAAAGGGATGCAGGACATCCTTCCCCCCATTATTTGTCCCATCTGCGGTGGAAAAGTATATAAAGAATCTGATGAGGTAGGATACTATTGTGTCAATCCGTCTTGTCCTGCTCAATTACGAGCCCGACTTTTACATTTTGCCTCACGTGATGCCATGGATATTGAAGGGCTGGGTGACGCTGTCATGGATCAATTACTAGATCGCCAGTTTTTAACAGATTTTGCCGATATCTATAATTTAACTTTTTTCCATGTACTTAATTTGGAAAACTTTAAAGATAAAAAAGCACAGAATTTATTAGACGCCATTGAAGAAAGTAAAAACAAACCCCTGTCCAAATTATTATTTGCACTGGGCATTAGTTTTGTAGGAGAAAAAACGGCAGAAATTTTGGCGGATAAATTTCGAACGTTGGATGCATTAAAGGCTGCTTCTCTAGAAGAACTGCAAAGTATTAGAGAGATCGGAGAAATTGTATCCAAAAGCGTATACGATTTTTTCCGGGATCCGAAAGTCTGTGAACAAATAGAACTTTTACGTCAGGCAGGTCTTAATTTCACACAACCCAAGAAAGAACTCTCCGGCAATGTATTAGACGGAAAAACCATTGTATTTACCGGAGAATTACAAACTCTCAAACGCACGGAAGCCGAGCTGTTAGCCAAACAATACGGAGGCTACGCAAGCGGAAGTGTTTCTAAAAAGACTTCTTTTGTAGTGGCCGGTGAAAATGCCGGCAGTAAACTGCGTAAGGCCAATGAACTGGACATACCTGTTATTTCCGAAGAAGAATTTTTAAAAATGATCGGAAAATAGCAATTTCTCTCTTCCTTTGTGTACTAATTTCTCACTATCTTTTAACTTATCAGTTCCTAATCTCAAATCCAGAGAAAGTGGAACATATTTCCTTTCCTAATTTTGAATTGTGATAGAAAAAACACCAAGTCCCAGGATTAGGAGATTTTTTCAACCCCCACGACAAACGAAATTCACGATTTCTAGAACACTCTTCCCATGAAGTATTTTTATCAGGACAATAACTAAGATTCACAGTGTTACATCTAGCACAGTTGTCTAAATACCAATACTTACCACACGAGAAAGATTCTCCTTCTGTGTCCGATTCATATCCATCACTGTCAAGAGATATACACTGATTCGGTACATTTATATCTAGTTCACGTATTTGTCCCGCATATTGTCCGTTTGCCAAATAATATACTTCATTAGCTGCAGCAATACTGGCTGCCAAAGCAAGCATACTCCCAGCTCGGGATTTAACAACTGCTTTTTGGTACTGTGGCACAGCCACACCTGCTAAAATTCCTATAATGAGTACCACTACTAAAAGTTCAATTAGTGTAAAGGCTTGTTTATTTAGTTTCATAACTTTTCTCCTTATATGGTTTAATTCTCTGTTACGAAACCCAATAAAAACGGCTGTCGTATCAAGCGTATTCGAATGCCCAATACAACAGCCGTGGCCTGCCGCTCCAATGAGCGGCAAACACTCGGCACAAGTAAGACTGCAGGCCTACTTGTACCTAAATCGGCTATTTTTGGACTCGAATACAACTCTTGATTTTCAAAAGTTATCCGTTTCTCAAACGGTTCCAAAAACAGATAAATTGTACTTACAGTATAATAAAAAACACACACATTTTTCAACGTGTGTGTTTATGACGTGTACCAAAGAAGAGCGTTACTTCTTAAGCGCTAAATACCCCATTAAACGGTAGATTAATTTAGACACATTAAACTCCGTAATAGTATCTGCTTTACGTTGACAGGCTTCTACAACATCCACTGCCACAATTTTTTTATGCTTAATAACCTCGCGGAATAAATCCAGCGCTTCATACCACATAAAACCACCGGGTTGCGGAGTCCCCGTAGCCGGGATGACCGACGGATCAAACCCGTCTACGTCAATTGTAATATACACGGTATCGGTTAATTTTTTAAGCACCTGTGGGATGAGTTTTTTTACATCGCGGTTCTCATGCATTAAATAAGTAGTCACCTTACCGGCATTACAATATTGTTTTTCTTCACTGGCAACACTGCGAATCCCCACCTGTACCACCGGCACCTGCCGGGAAGCCGGATACAAAGCGCAAGCATGCGACTTAGGAGTGCCTTCAAAGGTTTCCCGTAAATCGGCATGCGCATCAAAATGCAAAATGCTCAGGTTTTTGTATTTATCAATATACGGTTGCGCCAAAGCTTGGGTAACGGTGTGTTCCCCACCGATATAAAAAGGGATCGCCTTATATTGCATCAGATTGCGTACGGTTTTATCAATATTTTTAAAAACCGTATTTGTAGAACCTTTGCAGTTAATGGCCGGTTGGGTATTGATGCCTAATTCCCAGGTCTCGGTTTTGGTTTCTTCATCCCAAAGTTCAATTTGGGTGGAAGCTTCAATCACAGCCGCCGGTCCTTTAGCAGTTCCATGTCCGTAACATACCGTTTTTTCAAACGGAACGGGCACAACTACGAATTTACAAGAAGCTAGAGAGCTTTTTTTGCTCTCTAGCCCCATAAACTTATCAATTTGTACGTTATCGCTCACAAAAAGACTTCCGTGTTAATTAGCTTACAAATACCGCCGCGGCAATGACCGTAGTCCATACACCGTTGGCACAAACAGCGGATTGAGTAATATTGGAGGTGCGGACAATTTTGCCGCTCATTTTCCAAATTTCTTCTTTTTGATCCCACGTCGTATCATTATCAAAATCCAAGCCTAACGTGGTAGATAACATAAGTGCAGCCAAATCTTCAGCATAATCACCGGCTTGTTTGTCGGTTTCACCAAAGCTGTGGTGTTCAGACAAATAACCGTGGTGAGTTCTGTCTTTGGGAATAGCTACTCCGACAGATGCAGAAATCAAACGACGATATTCGTTGCTGGTATTGCGGCTGATTACGCAATGCAGGATTTGACCCGGGTGTAATTTTTTAAGCCCTTTTTCTACCGGCACAGTTTTGCAGCCGGGAGGGAAAATACTGGAAACAGGTACTAAGTTAAAGCTGGCAATTTTGGCATCGCGTAACGCTTCTTCAAAGCTCGCGAGTTTTTCTTTATGTCTGCCGATTCCTTTGGTAAGGAACAGTTCTTTGGGTACAAACGGTTCGTACATGGTTGTTTCCAACGCTCCTTGTGTTTTAAGATAAGTATGTATATATTATAACAAATATGAAGTTTTGTAAATAATAATTTTGGGTCTTAAAATGCTATGATATGAGTATGACGAACTTCAAGACGATATTGATCTCTTTTTTTCTATTTCTTTCCACGGGGGTTTTTGCTATGCCAAGTATGTTTACAAAGGACGGAGTCTTACACTTTAATTACAAAGCCGAGGATTTGGCTCCTGCCGAAAAAGCAGCCCGCGCTCAATTAGAAAAAGACTTAGCAGATTTAATCGCGATTCCCGCTGACAAACGTACTTTTGAAAACACGATTTTAGGCTATGAAAAAGCGTTTGATACATACGGGGATTCGCTAGGGATGAGCGGATTTTTATCTTACGTTTCCACCGATAAAAAGTTCCGTGACACGGCACGTGATCTGCAAATGCAAATCAGCCAATATATGGTAGATGTGGCCACCCGACGCGACGTCTATCAAGCCATTCGAGAGTATACAGATACAAACCCGAAATTGGGCCCTGTGGAATCAAAACTTGTAAAAGAAATGCTGATCGGGTTTAAACATAGCGGAATGGATTTAAATGACGAAGACTTGGAAAAATTTAAAGCATTCAATAAAGAAGAAGCCCAATACGTCATTGAATTTGACAAAAATATTCAAGAATACAAAGACCCTTTAACCGTAACTAAAGAGCAGTTACAAGGTTTAGGAGAAGACTACATCGGAAAATTGGAAAAGACTGATGACGGCAAGTACCTCGTTACCTTGGATTACCCCGATTATGTACCCTTTATGCTTAATGCCGATGACGAGCAGGCACGTAAAGAACTTGAATATAAGTATAACCGGCGCGGCGGTGAAAAAAATGTAGAGCTTTTGGAAAAAACGCTTACTTTACGCCGTCAAATTGCTCAACTGTTAGGGTACAAAACCCATGCAGATTTAAAACTGGAAAACCGTATGGCCAAAAACCCAACCAATGTAATGAATTTCTTAAAAGATTTACAAAAGAAATTAAAGCCCATGGGCAAGGACGAAGACAAGTTTTTAATTGCCTATAAAAATAAAAAAACAGGCAAAAAAGCACGCACCATTTATCCGTATGAAACAGGATACTGGGCCAATAAATACCGTAAAGAAAACTTACAATTAGACAGTGAAAAAATCAAAGAGTATTTCCCCTCTCAGGTAGTTATTGACGGAATGTTGGATTTATTCGGCGGCGTATTTGGCATTACGTTTGAACCCGTTAACATCCCCGTCTGGCACCCTGATGTCAAAGCATTCTTAATAAAAGACACAGTCTCTAAAGACCCGATCGCTTATTTTTACATGGACTTATATCCGCGCGAAGGTAAATACAAACACGCCGCTTGTTTCGGTTTAGTGGAAGGCGAAGAAAAAGAAGACGGTTCCTATCAAATGCCGTTTGTCGCCATTGTAGCCAACCTCAATAAACCCTCTAAAGATACTCCCTCTCTGTTAAAACACGGAGAAGTGGAAACCCTTTTCCATGAGTTTGGCCACGTCCTGCATAACGCATTAACCAAGGCCAAATATAAAGCTTTTTCTGGCACTTCTGTCAGTTGGGATTTTGTAGAAGCACCCAGCCAAATGCTTGAACGTTGGGCCTGGGATCCTACCGTACTTAAAAAAATCAGTAAACACTATAAGACAGGGAAACCGTTACCGGATGATTTAATTAAACGCATGCTCGCTGCCAAAAACTTTGGTAACGGCGGTACTTACCTGCGTCAAAACTTTTTTGCACAGTATGATATGACCCTGCATACTGCAGATAAAACCCCCAACTCTACGAAATTGTATTTTGACCTAACTAAAAAAATCCGTGCCCTGCCTCTAACTAAAAACACCTATCCGCAGGCCTCTTTCGGACACATTATGGGCGGCTATGATGCGGGGTATTACGGTTATTTATGGTCGGAAGTCATTGCCGAGGACTTCTTTAGCGAGTTTGAGAAAAACGGTATTTTTAATCCGCAAACCGGTCTTAAGTTTCGCCGTGAAATTTTGGAAAAAGGCGGCAGCGAAGATGAAGAAAAACTCGTAGAAAAATTCTTGGGCCGTCCCGCTCAAAACGGACCTTTCTTAAAGGCTATCGGACTGGAGGCCAAATGAGCGTTATTATCGGTATTGATGTAGGAGGATCTACTACCAAAATCGTCGGATACACCGATCAGGCCAAGCCGGTCGGTATGCTTAAAGTAGAAGCAGCCGATCCGCAGACCTCTGCCTATGGTGCCTTAGGAAAATTTATTAATGAAAATAATTTAGCGCTCACAGATATTCGGCAAATTATCCTCACCGGCGTTGGAGCTGCTCTTTTTAAAAAAACCGTTTACGGAATCCCTACCGCCACGGTAGATGAGTTTGAAGCAATCGGTCTGGGAGGACTAGCACTTTCCAATAAAAAAGAGGGACTCATTGTCAGTATGGGCACGGGAACAGCGTTTGTACGTGCCGGGAAGAAAGGAATTTCCCACATCGGCGGATCTGGTGTAGGAGGCGGTACTGTTGTAGGACTTTGCAATAAGCTCTGCGGGATCAAATCATTTCGCACTATTGTCAAATTGGCCGAACAGGGCAAACTAAGCAAAGTGGACCTAAATATTGGTGATATTTCCCGCAAAACTATTTCCACGTTATCCAAAGAAATTACAGCGTCCAACTTCGGTAAAATGGAAGACGGATTAATGCCCGAAGATTTGGCGGTAGGCGTACTGAATATGGTATTTCAGACGATTGGGATGATGGCTGTTTTTGCTTGTCGCAATGAAGACATGAAAGACGTTGTATTAACCGGGACGCTTTCTCAGGTACCCTCTGCCAAAAAAGTATTTCAAATGCTGCATACCATGCACGGCATCAATTTTATTATTCCAAAAAACGCTTTGTATGCTACGGCAACCGGAGCAGCACTTTCATATTTACATCAAATGGGTAAACGTAAATGATCTCTACGCCAGCGTATAAAAAATCCAGTTTCGGTCCGGCGTTTTTCTTTTTAAAACGCAGGCAACGCCGGGCACTAGCAGATTATTATGCGTTTTGCCGTTTGGCTGATGATATTGCCGATGAACCCAACCAACCTAATCCCGAGGCACAATTAAACGCACTTGCCCAGGAAATACAATATATCTACATTAATGCCCCCCAAACTCCATGGGGAGAGGATTTATTAAAAGATATTCAACAATTTGATATTTCAAAAGACCGTTTTACTCTATTACTGGAGGGAATGCAGGCCGATTTATCCAAAAAGAGTTACTCCACTTTTGAAGAATTGGATTGGTACTTATACCGCGTAGCGGTCATCGTCGGGAAAGCCACCCTGGATATTTTGGGCGTACGAGGTCCTCAAGCAGACAAACTGGCCCTTGCGTTGGGAACGGCCGTTCAGCTAACCAATATCGTGCGCGACGTATATGAAGACGCCAAAACAGGACGCGTATATTTGCCCGGCTCATTAACTGCCTTGGAAATTTTACAAAATCCGCAGTCTGATTCGTTATACGCTCTACTTTCACAAACGACGGCGCGCGCAGAAGAAAATTACAGACGTGCGTTTCAACTCATGGACGAGTTCTGGCCGGTTACTATGCTGCCGTGCCGAATCATGGGGTATGTTTATCAAAAAAATCTTGCTAAAATAAAGAAAAGCGGTTTTTCGTTTACACAGAGTATCAAACTAAACAAATCTGAAAAACTGCAAATGGTAGGTTATGCAATTATCAAAACACTTTTTTAAATATTCATTGTCCGGCATAATGGTATTATCGGCAGCCTTATTATGCGCGGCACCCAACACACAGACCCTGGCTACTTGTCTGGATGAGGGGAAACTGCAGTATTCCAATAATCAATACAAACAAGCGTCCCAGACCTTTCAGCGTTGTTTAGCTCTGGACCCTGATAATGTAGATGCCCATTTATCGTTAGCAGGAGCCTTACTGACACAAGAGAATTTGACGGGTGCTCAAACCCATTTTGAGGCTGCTCTTAAAAACATGAAACGGTCCAGCCCGTACTGGTCTTACACGTACTCCATGTTGGGAGATATTGCCTTAAAACACCGAGAAAATAAAAAGGCCTTAAACATGTATACCAAATCCTTGGAATACAATACAGCAAATGTGAATTCGTTAATCGGAAAAGGGGTTATCTTGGAAATACAGGGTAACCAACAAGGTGCAGCCGAATCTTATACTTCGGCCTTGGCCGTAGAACCGCTTAACGTAATTGCACGGCAACGCTTAATTAACTTGGAACCGGAATACTTAACGGATGAGGAAATTTTAACAGCATTAAAACAACGCTACGCTGTAAAACCCGAACAAACCGAGTTAACAGAATCCAATCGCGAGCTCTTTACTAAAATACACCGTGCCGAACAACGCCGCGGCGTGGATTACATAAAAAATAAATACGGGAAAAACACACAAGATTATATCGTCACGCTAAACAAAGGAACCGACTTCGCGCGGGAATTATTAACCCTCAAAGGATATAATACACTGGAAAAAAGTATGGGACAAGATGCCGTCGCGGTCTTTCGCCGGTTAAACGTACCCGTACAGCAAGTCTTTGAACTTCGTGATAAGCAGGGTAATCCCGTCTTTACTAAAGATACCACATTAACCGAAGAAGGATTTACCGTTTACACGCAAGCCTTAGCCGGGAAAAAAGAATATTTACTGCCAGGACAAGCCGTTCCGCTCACGCAGGCACAGCAACAAAAAGTAAACGCACGCGTTAAAGCGATTACCCAAAAGGGATACACGGAAATTTCCCGCTCAGAATTAAAAATGCTAGAAACACAAACCTTATGTTCCGAAGATACCCTTAAAAATAATTTGGGAGTCTATTATTTCCCCCTGGGACAAAAACATTACCGCTATTTTGTACGCACCACGGATAACGATCCGCTCAAAACCGTGCCCTATTACTATGTGATGCAATCTCGTCATAAACGTAATCCGAAAGTAGAAGTCCCGAAAAATGAAATTGTTGAATATTACTCCTATTACGGATATACGGTATGTTTGTCTGACGGTAATTTAACCATGTCCACAGAACAAAAATAAAAAAATAGGCCTAATTACCAAAAAATATTCCACAAAAAAAGGGCTCCTTTTACGGAGCCCTTTTTTGCTAAAAATTAATTAAAAGCGAAATCCGATTTTAAGCAAGATTTCGGTATAATGCATATGACCTTTACCGAAAGCATCTTTGACATCGCTTCTGGTTCTCATGTAATAGTAACGTCCTTCTACACCTAAAAGCCAGGATTCGTCCATATCAAACTCTAATCCTAAACCGGCCATACCGGCTAAATCGGTGCTGTTAAAAGTTTGATGAGAGCCGTCATCTTTATTCTCACGAACGAAAATATGTCCGACACCAACTCCGACCGGGATATACAAGCGAGTAGAATGACGCGGGAAGAAATTAATGCGACCCACTACTAAACCGGTGGCCGCACCTGTGCGGTAATAAGATTCGTTGGACGTACCTTCGTTCATTTTATCGCCATCCCCGAATTGGGCATAGTTCCCGTCAATCCCTAATGTAAGTACACTAGTAAGACTGCGGTAAAAACCTAAACCGGCCGTCCACCCGGTATTTCCCAAGTCCACGGTTTGTCCATTGTGGTTCCAAGAGCTCTGAGGAAGTACCATTCCTCCATGTAATTCAAAGCGGCTGGTACCCGCACGTAAACCGTAATCATTGACCGGATAATAGTTTTGGGCAGACACGGCAGAAAAAGCAAATAACAGCGTTCCTAACAAAAACAGTTTTTTCATACGTCTCCTTTTTTTGTAAATAAGATAATTATATTGTAAATTTTTTCTTTTGTTTTGACAATAGGACATAACCAAAGCGCGCGGCATTATAAAAATTATATAATTATAATATGAAGAAATGGGTCGCATTATTTGCGGGATTATTACTAACGGCCTGTGCACCTAAAACGGTACTGAGCCCTAGTTATGATTTTAGCCAAATAAACCGCATTGGAATTATGGCATTTTCTAACGCTTGGACAGACTTAAACGGCGTAGAAAATCTATTTGCCAAATACTTAATTCACAACGGTTTTAAAGTTGTGGAACGCGCCAAATTGGAAAGCATTTTACAGGAACACAATATTTCTGTATCCGGTTACTTGGCTCCCGAAACGACCCGGGAAATCGGTCGTATTTTGGGAGTGGACGTTTTATTAATCGGCGAAGTGAGTTCTTATTCACCTGCACGTACAGAACTGGCCATGACATCGTCGCGTCGCAGTGAATCAAGACCTATTGTACGGCAGGATGTCATGCGTATGCCGGACGGCAGTTATGTGGGTTATCAACGGCCTATAGGTAACCAAATATCCAATTCCGTGGATGTGCGCCCTACAGAATACACAATTAATGCCAAAGTGGCGTTAATTGCCAAACTGGTCGATGTGGAAACAGCAGAAATCGTTTGGATCGGATCGGACAGTGAAGAAAGCTCCCGTGCATTGGACGCCGCAGATTATATGGCCCGTAAATTAGTCAAAAGCTTTTCCAAGGAACTGGCCAAGCGGGAAAAAACAAAATGATTGTCTATAAACCTACCTTAGCCGAGCAGTCCGCCTCCATCGCTCTTCGTACGTTTTTTGCGCTCGTAAAAGCGTGTTTTATTGCTTTACTGCTCATGGTAATCGTACTGATTGCCGGACAAAGCCAAGTAGCTCCCGTAGGGGTCAATTTACTAACTACGTTAGTCATGGAAAGTGCCACCAACCTGCTTAAGCCGTACCGCGGATATTTCCCGGAACCCTATTTAATTCACATTGAAACCAACTAAAGAGGAATTATGTTAGATATTAAACAAATTGTTGCAAACCCTGAAGAAATTAAAAAACGCTTGTCGCTTCGTAAACCTGCCCTAGCCGGACAAATTGACGAAGTACTTACCAAATATGAAGCCTACAAAAAAATCTTGGCTCGTGTAGAAGAACTACGCGCCAAACGCAACGAAATGTCTAAATCTATTGGCAAAATTAAAAAAGAACAAGGCGACGACGCCGCCCAAGAAGTTATGAAAGAAGTAGGCCAATTAAAAGAAGAAATGGCCTTACGGGAAGCCGAGTTAGAACCCCAAAAAGCAGAAATTGATAATTTGTTATTAAGTATCCCCAATTTACCCAATGAAAAGATCCCCGTCGGGTTATCTGACGCAGATAACCCGGAAGTAGTCCCTTGCACGATTCCCCTGCCGCAATTTGACTTTACTCCGCTAGATCATCAGGCCATTGGTGAGAAATTAGGTATTTTAGATTTTGAAGCTGCCGCGGCTTTATCCGGCAGCCGGTTTGCACTTTTTAAAGGAGACGGGGCCCGATTGGAACGCGCGATTATTTCGTTTATGCTTGATTTACACGTAAAAAAAGGGTATCAGGAAATCATGCCCCCGGTTATTGTAAATGAAAATATTTTACTCGGTACAGGGCAGCTTCCTAAATTTCGAGAAGATATGTATGAACTCGTGGGAGAACCCAAACAATTTTTGGTTTCCACGGCCGAAATCCCGCTTACCAACTTAAACCGCGTCCGCACTCTATCCGAAGCAGAATTACCCATCAAATTAACAGCCTATACTCCCTGTTTTCGAAAAGAATCCGGCACCTACGGCAAAGACACACGCGGTCTGATACGCAACCACCAATTTGATAAAGTAGAGTTAGTCATGCTTTCTAAGCCGGAACACTCGTATGAAATGTTGGAACAAATGGTACTGGATGCACAGGAAGTACTCAAACAATTGGAAATCCCTTATCACGTAGTAGAACTGTGCAGCGGAGATATCGGATTTTCCTCGGCTAAAACATACGATATTGAGGTATGGATGCCTAGCGAAAACAAATTCCGCGAAATCTCTTCCTGTTCCAACTGTTTGGATTTCCAGGCCCGCCGCATGGGACTTCGCTTTAAAAACACACAGGGCAAATTAGAATACGTTCACACGTTAAACGGAAGTGGTTTGGCCGTCGGGCGTACGTTTGCCGCCATCTTGGAAAACTTCCAACAAAAAGACGGATCTGTGATTATCCCCAAAGCACTGCGCCCGTATTTTGGCAAAGATAAAATAGAGGCCAAATAATGCGTAAATGGTTACATATTATGACGGCTGTTTGTCTGTTTTTTACTGCCGCCCTTTTCCCCGTGCGTGCCGAGCTTACACTTCCGCCCGATGTAATGGAGTATGCCACTGTAGGCATCAACGGAGTGTACAGTTTGGACTTTGATACGGCCCAGGAAAACATTCAAAAAGTATTCGCACTATACCCAGATCATCCTTTTGCTCATTTTGGTAATGCGATGATTGCCTGGAGTCGCTATGAATACGAATTTGAAACCAGTGATGACCAGCAACGCAAGGTTTTTGAAAAAATATTAGATGACTCTATTACGGGCATTAAACGTTGGATCAAACAGCATCCGCAGGATTCCAACGGATATATGGGTATCGGCGCATTATACGGATTGCGTGCCCTGTTTAATATGCGCAACCGCAATTGGGTTACCTCTTATTTTGCCGGACGCAAAGCAATCAGTAATTTGGAAAAATCGCTGAAATTGGATCCTACCTATTACGATGCCTATTTTGGATTAGGCATTTACGAATACTTTGCAGGGACCTTGCCTTCCGTCATCAAAGCATTGGCCCGCATTGTAGCGATTAAGGGAGACCCCGATGAGGGTGTAAAGTTTTTAAATACGGCACGTCAAAAAGCACATTTTACTTCAGACAGTGCCAAACTTATTTTGATTGAAGTACAAAATACACGCGGCAGTAAATTTTACGCACCGGAAAAATCCTTAGAATTTATCCGTCAACTACGCGCTAAATTTCCTAAAAACCCGCTCATGCATTATGTAGAAATTATCTGCTTATATGAAACCAAAAATTACGATGAGGTAACAGCTCAGGCCCGTGAATTTTTAAAACTTATCGGTACAGATAAATTTTATAAAGATATCTATATTTCCCGGGCATATACGGCACTGGGAACTACTCACATGGCACTGGGAAATTTTGAAAACGCACGCGATCTTTTTGAAGAGGGAAAACAAAAGCTGCAGGGGCAGGAACCCAGTCGTTGGGGTGTTTGGAATGAACTGCGTCTAGGACAGGTATATGACGTTTTGGGCAAGCGAGAAAAGGCCAAAGAACAATATAAGTATGTACTAACCTTTAAAGATAAATGGGGGTTTGATGAACTCGCCAAAAGTCTATTGAAAACACCTTATCAAGTACCTGCAGACGGGGTTGGACCTTTACCACCCTTATAATAAATACAATGTAAGAAAAACCACTCGTTTTAACGAGTGGTTTTTCTTAGCACTTCTAGATTTATTTATACAAACTATGTACTTCAGGCATTTCTAATAATTCTTTTGTAATATCCTGAAACTCCGGTCCGGTAAACGTAGCTACCAAACTCACATGAAATAAATCTTTCTGTTTTGTCACTTCACTTCGAAGTAGTTGGATGTGATGTTTTTCAATTTGCTTGGTAATCTTATCCACAACCGACCAACGCGGTTCACAGGTAACAAAAAATGTATCATAATGACGAATACGTTCTACCAATTTTAAGGTACGCCGTAACACTAATTGGATAAGCAAAATAGACGCTGCACAAGCGGACGCCCAAATATACTCACCATATCCGATGGCCATCCCAATAGCGGCCACCAACCATACGCCTGCAGCCGTTGTTAATCCGGAAATTTTATTGCCGTCTCGTAAAATAGAACCGGCCCCGATAAAACCTACACCCGTTACAATCTGTGCGGCAATACGACCTGGATCTCCACCGGCAAAACCCATAATTTCAGAAAGTACGGTAAACAACATAGCCCCCAAACAAATCAAACAATTGGTGGCGAATCCGGCAGGTTTATCGTGGTATTGGCGTTCCATTCCCAACGCCCCGCCTAGTACAAGTGCTAAAAAAATTTTAATAATCATTTCAGTGGTCATATGTCTATCATAGCAATACCGATAGCCAAAACGCAAGTTTTTTATCTTGTCAAAAGGAAAAGAAATAATATAGAATAAAAGTGTAGTAACCAAAATTTAATCTGTTTTTGGAACTGTATATAGAATACAGTGCTTTTCTAGAAAACTAGAAGCAGTTCATCGCCAGAAACAGTCGTTTTAGACATAAAATACGCGGACTAATTACCCGAGTATTTTGTGTCAAGTCTTTATCGTTTATAACGATAGAGCACGGCTGTTATGTTAGGGTAGCGATGAACTGTCCCCGACAAAGCAGCCGTTTTTCTATGTATTTTCCAAAAAATAGAATTTAAGGAGAATATATATGAAAACAATAAAAGCATTTACGCTGATAGAATTGCTCGTCGTTGTACTGATAATAGGGATATTGGCAGCAGTGGCCCTGCCACAATACAAAAAAGCTGTCTATAAAAGTCAATACGCTAAATTAAAAACACTAGCAGCCAGTATTGCAGAAGCACAAGAAGTATATTACTTAGCTAACGGTAATTATGCTACCAAATTTGAGGAATTAGATATAGATATGCCTAGCGGGAAAACAGAGGAAAGCACAGATAATAGATATTATTATGACTGGGGAAATTGTAGTCTCGGTCACATTGAAAATCTTTTGGATCAAATTAATTGTTACAATGATAATATTCAGATGAATTATCAACAAAGATATGCTCACTCAATACTTGACCCTTCCCTCCGTATTTGTGTAGCTGCACAAACCACGGATCTGGATGCTATCACTAGCCAAATTTGTCGGGCAGAAACTTCCACCAATGGAACCGTATCTACTTATTATGGTTCTGTAATATTTACATATCAAAAATAAAAATTCTTTATTTTTTAATGATAATTCATAATATCCCTACTATAATAGTAGGGATATTATACAAATAAGCATATCTTATAACATTTTGTGTTTTAAACGTCCAGCTATATTATCTAATTCTTCCAGAGAATGATAATGTATCACCAAAGTACCTTTTTTCATGTTTTTACCATACTTTACTTCTACTTTCGTCCCCAGGGCATTTTGCAGATCATTTTCAAAGGCAGTCACTTCTACGGGTTTACCTGCTTTCTCTGCTTTTTTAGCTGGTGATAACAACGACTGGGCCACTGTTTCTGCTTGGCGCACCGAGAGTTTATTTTTCAAAATACGGTTAAACAAATCCATACGAACAGGCCCCGTACCCACCATTAAAAGTGCGCGAGCATGTCCCTCTGTAAGCTGTCCGTCTTGCAAAGCCTGCTGGATTTCCGGCTCCAATTCCAATAAACGCAATGTATTGGAAATCGCCCCCTTGGATTTTCCGCAATAAGCAGCCAAATCTACCTGTTTGATAAAGAACTTATTCATCAGGTTACGGTATCCTAGAGCTGTTTCTATAGGGTTTAGGTCTTCGCGTTGAATATTTTCAATAAGAGCCAAGGCGCACATTTGTTGATCATCTAAATGGCTATGTACAATGGCATTAATTTCGGTAAGTCCGGCCAGTTGCGTAGCTCTGAAACGACGTTCCCCCACTACAATTTCATATTTATCTAGGCTGGCATCATACACAACAACAATAGGCTGTGTAAGACCGTGCTCTTTAATGGAGGAGGCTAATTCCTGGAGTTTTTCTTCATCAAACACGCGTCGCGGCTGAAATCGGTTCGGAACAATTTTTTTAACATCAATTTTTTGTACACTCATACCGGGAGTATTCTGTACTACTTCCGCAGCCTCTTGTACATCTAAATTGGCTACTTCCTGTGTTTGTTTAATAAGGGCATCTAACCCTTTTCCCAATGCTTGTCTGGACATCTTATCCTCCAAAATCGTAGTTTAAAGGAGTATCACCGGCAAGCTTGAAATCCCGGTAATCCTCTAATTTTGCACCGCGGCGTGTCAAAAATTCGACTGCTAATTTAATATAGGACTCGGCTCCGCGACAGGCAGGTTCATAATCAAAAATGGATTGACCAAAACTGGGAGCCTCAGCCAAACGAATATTTCTCGGGATCGGTGTTTTATAAATTTTGTCTCCGAAGAAACGACTGACTTCTTCTCGCACCTGCTTGGCCAAATTTAAATGTCCGTCATACATTGTTAGTACACCACCATCCATTTTTAATTTTGGATGTAAAAATTGTTTAATCTTATTTACAGTTCCCATAAAATGCGCTAATCCTTCCATCGCATAATATTCACACTGCACTGGAGTAATGACACTATCTGCAGCCATCATGGCATTAAGCGTCAAAAGACCCAAAGACGGGGGACAGTCTATGATGATAAACTTATACATATCGCGAATGGGGCCCAATGCGTCCTTTAACATATTTTCCCGACCACGGACATTGACTAACTCTACTTCTGCTCCAGCCAAATCTTTACAAGCTGGCAGTACATCTAAAAATTCATTAGAGGTTTGCCGTACTACTTGGTCAAATGGAGATACCTTGGTAAGCAAATGATATACTGATTTTTCTCCATCATTTACAGCTGCCCCTAATCCCGACCCGGCATTTCCCTGCGGATCAAAATCTACTAAGAGCACTTCCTGATTTAGGCAGGCCAGTGCGTATGCTAAATTAATAGATGTGGTTGTTTTCCCCACACCCCCTTTTTGGTTCGCTACTACTACAATTTCTGCCATAACTCCTCCTACATACATTAAACCATAAATAAGATAAAATTGCAAGGAGTTTTCACGTGAAAACTCCTTGTATTAAATTATGACATATTTAAAAGTTTTCACGTGAAAACTTTTAAATGCTTTTTATTTAATTAAGCCTATTTTGCTAAGCGGCCAATGAATAAACCAAGCCTTGCCTTTAATATTTTCTCGCGGTACAGGGCCCCAGAACCGAGAATCGCATGAGTTATCACGATTATCTCCCATGGCAAAATAAGTATCTGCGGGTACCGTGACTGGTCCAAAACTATCCCGCAATTCCAGCCCTAAATAATTATCCAAAAGATGTTCTTGCCAAATCTGCTGGTATAATTGGGGATCATTATTTTCCAGTTCAGGAACACGTTCTACATTTTCATAGACAGCGTAGGGTTCATTGGTAACTTCTTTATCATTTACCCAAAGACGCCCTTTCTTTACTTCTACTTTATCCCCTGGAAGGGCCACCACGCGTTTTACAAAATCTCGTCCGTATTGTGCTTGTCCTCCGCAGTTTAATTGAGTTCTATCTTTGGCTGGAAATTCAAAGACAATAATATCTCCTTTTTCAATATTCTTAAATTGTCCAAAACGAATATTTGTCAACGGAATACGAAATCCATAAACGGCTTTGTTGACAAATAAATGATCTCCCTCTACCAGTGTATTATGCATAGAAGCAGAAGGGATTTTAAAAGCCTGGATAAAAAAGAACATTACAATGGAAGCCACAAATCCAGCAAAATAAACCGTATTACACCAATCTACATCCGTCTTAATTATTTTCTCCTGCTCTTTTGATGTGGCTTTTCCAGCTATTATATAACCATAAACAGAAACGCCTAAAACAAATAGCTCTCCTATAAGGAACTTTGTGATAGGATAAGGCTCCCCGGCACCCCCGTTCATTACAAATAAAAAGATATATAGCGCACAAGTCAAAATTAAAAATAAAAACACACCATGCCACTTATTAAAAACTGCTGACAATGTTAATTTTTTTTGTTTCTTTAACCAGCGCGTCAACAGCATAAAGGCATACATAATACACGCGGCAATAAATAATCTTGCTTCCATATTCCTCCAAAAAGTTTTCACGTGAAAACTTTTACTGATTTAAAATTTGTTGATAAAGTTGTTGATATTGTTGAGAACTATCTTTTACCTGACCAGCCATACAGAGCGATTTTTCGCCCATTTGCTGGCGAAGCTGTTTATTTTCATACAGTTCAGCAAAAAAGCAACTCATTAATATTTCATCTTTAGGACGCCCCACAAATCCATTTTTTCCATGTTCCACCAGCTTAGGCATATCTCCAACGTTGCTGACAATACATGGAAGTCCGATCTGTCGAGCCTCTAACAATGCTAACGGCAAGGATTCCTCTTTAGATACCAAAACAAATACGTCTGCCAGATTTAACCACTCATTAATATTTTTTTGTTCTCCTGCCAAAATAATTTGTTTTTCTAATTTATTTTCTTGAATAAATTTTTCTAGAACGGTACGCTCCATACCCTCTCCTACAAAAACAAATTTAGCTTTTGGACAAGTGGATAAAATTTTTAAAAAAACTTTTGCCGCAAATAGAGGATTCTTAACAGCGGCTAAACGCGCCACACTTATAAAGATTACATCATCCTTTGCAAAGTGATATTTTTCTCGCATGTGGCTTTTTAAATAATTATCCTTAAAAAATAAAGATTTTTCAACAGAATTACCTATAAGCAACGTTTTTTTGTTGGGGTAACCTTGGATATCCACTAAATAGTTATAAGTGGATACGGATTCGGCCGTACTGATTGTATCTATGCTTTTTAAAGAACGGTCCAGCCAGCGCATCCATAATGGTTTTTTTGATAAATCAAAATGAGGAGTAGTTATTAGGTTGATATTCCTACCCGCACACGCCAAACGTGTAAACTCAATGGCCCGAAACAACATGGCATGTACAATATCTGGCTTAAAAGACTCTATTTCGTGCACCAATTTAGATACAATACCTAAACCGGCTCCCTGCATGTTTAGCGACGTAATATCGGCTCCCAACTCTCGCAAAATCTTACCTTGTTCCCCTAACGGTTTGAGGCAAACTACTTTAATTTGATAATATTTTGGCAAAAAACGTACCAAATTCGTCAAAGCTCGCTCAGCTCCTCCCACATCTGAGGATGTAATTACATATAAAATCTTCATACGATTATTATAGCAAGTTTTATCGTTGACGGTATGAACATAATTTGGTAACTTAAAAATATGAAAAAGTTATTTATTCTAGCTATATGTAGTCTTCTGTTTGCGGGTTGCGGTTTATACGGTACCACAAAGTACAATGTAGACTTAAACGCCCAACAAGCTGATTTATCACACATTGATCAGCTTAAAAAGGCCTCTTCGTGTTCTTTCTTAATATTGGGTTTCATTCCCTGGCCGTGGCATAAACACAAAACGCCTGATACGTTGTTTGAAGCCATGCAACAACAAAATCTACATCATATTGTGTGGTTAGATTCAACATATGATTACCGTTTTACCTATGCAAACAGTTGTCAAAACGCATACGGATATTAATACGGATAATTAGTACTCTGTTAACAAGCTTATTAAAAAGCTCGTCCCTTTCCAAAAAGAGACGAGCTTTTTATAGCATGTAACTGTTTTCTTATTAAGCAGCTTTGAATTGATCCTTTCCTACTCCGCAGACCGGGCATACCCAATCTTCTTTTACATTTTCCCAAGCCGTTCCGGCCGGAACTCCATTATCCGTATCTCCGACGGCAGGATCGTATACATAACCACACACTTCACATACATATTTCACCATAATTTTCTCCTATAAATGAGTTGCCCCTGGAGGGGTTTTTCCTTTAATGACCGTATGGTAATATTCATACGTTAAAGGGATGCCTTGCGGCTTTAAAATTTGTCCGGATACTACATCTCCGATAAATAAGGTATGTGTTCCTACGTCCACCATTTGCAATACTCGTGACTCTATACTTGCCAGGGTATGCTCGGTAACGATCGGAACTCCTGTTTGCCCCCTTGTAAAAGTTACTTTGGCAAATTTATCATAGGTCCGTCCCGTACGAAACCCAAAATTACCGATAAATACCATAGGGGTCTGTTGTTCTAACGGCATCACAGCAAACACACGGCTTTTTTCTATCAGTTGGTGTGTAAAACTGTTTTTACAAACACATACCGCTATTTGAGCCGGATCTGCAGATACCTGAAATGCCGTATTTACAATCAGTCCGTTTTTTTGCGCTTCATCGGCCGTCGTGACAATATAAAGGCCGTACGAAATACAATTTAAACTTTGGCACACGCAGGAGTCCATTATTTTACCTTTTCCGTGAGTTTTTGATTGACCAACTTGCCTAGATCTTCACATTCTTGTAACTTGGGTTGATCCGGCACAAAAAGAGATTTCACCGACGGGGACACTATTTCTATACCCATCTCTTCTAGTATTTTGGTAACGCTGTCGATGGGTGCTCCGTTCCATCCATAAGACCCGAAAGCCGCCCCAATGAGATTTTTCTTTTTAAGCCCTTTCAAATAACACAGTACGTCGGCCATCGCCGGGAAAATATTACTATTTAGCACGGGAGTTCCCACCAAAATTGCACCGGCATCCAACAGCTGCGTAACCACATCACTTCGGTGGCAAGTATGCATAGACATGAGTTGAACAGTTGTTCCCCCCTGTCGCAGTCCGTCGGCAATGGCAAAAGCCATTTTTTCCGTGCTTCCCCACATTGTATCATACACAAGAACAGCTTTATTCGTCGGTTTTTGAGCCGCAAATTGAGCATATAATCCGACAATTTTAGATGGATCCTTACGCCAAATAAAACCGTGGTCCGGGGCAATTACCTTCGGAGATAACCCCATTTGTTGTACCTGACCTAAAAACCGTGTAACAATATCTGAATACGGCAGTACAATATTGGCATAATATTTTTTTGCTTCCTGGATCCAAATCTGTTCATCATTCTCATCATCAAACAATTTAGATGTTGCCAAATGCATGCCAAATACGTCGTTGGTAAACAAAATATCTTCTTTCTCCAGATACGCTAGCATGCTGTCCGGCCAATGAAGCATGCGTGCTTCTACAAAGGATAAAGTGTCCCCTCCGATGTCAATTTTATCGCCGGTTTTGACAGTTTTAATTTCAAACGCGGGATGTAACTGAGCCGTTAAATTTTTAACCCCCATCGCCGAAGCATATACCTCTTTGGGGTTCATATCCGCTACGGCCTGGCATAAAGCTCCCGAATGATCCATTTCCGCGTGATTGGAAATAATAATTTCAATTTTCTGAGGATCAATTACGCTTTGAATGCGGGTCAACATTTCGGGATAAAAAGCTTTTTTGACCGTATCAATCAAGGTCGGTTTTTCACCCAAAATCAAATACGCATTATACGTAGTACCACGATCCGTGGCATACCCGTGAAAATCTCGTAAATTCCAATCAATAGCACCTACCCAATATACTTTGGGAGAAATTTGTACTGCTTTCATAATCTATTCTTCTCCTCTGTTATTTTTTGCTTTGCCACAGTCCGTGCAAATTACAATATTCGCGGGCAGTCACATCGTCGGAACATGCTTTAAATACTGCTTCTGCCGGATTACCAGGCTTAATATAAGCACGCTGTACTTGATGACACGTATTACAAATCAGTTCAATAAACTCAATGTGATGCTCTTCGGTGGCTGGATGCGGAACAGATCCTACTTTTACCTTATATCCGTCCTCAATTTTTTCCAAAACAGGAACATGTTTTTCAGCCGCACCGTCCGTCTCTCCGGCTACCAGCTTATGCATGGGTTTTCCGCAACAGGTTAATTCGCCTGTTGACGCGTATACGACTTCTACCATGTTTCCACATACCGTACATTTATAAATTTCATTTAAGTTCGTCATAGATTCCTCCTAAATTAATTGTTTAATAGCAATAAGCACTTTCTCATAATCGGGTTCTTGTCCTACTTCGGGTACAAATTCGATCGCACGAATGATACCCTGTTTATCAATAACAAAAACAGCACGGGCCAACAGTCCCATTTCTTCCAACAATACACCATAATCCTTAGCAAACCCAAAATCACGAAAATCCGAAGCCATCATTACCTTATTAATTCCATGAGCTCCGCACCAACGTGCCTGCGCAAAAGGCAAATCTTTACTGACCGTCAAAATACACAGTTCTTCCGGTAAAAGAGCGGCTTCCTGATTAAAACGACGCGTTTGCAAATCACATACCGGTGTATCTATTGATGGAACACACGAAATCACCAAAATTTTCCCCTTAAAGTCACTCAGTTTTACTTCATTAAAATTAAGACCTAACAACTTAAAATCCGGTGCCTGCTGACCAATTTTTAAATCAGCTCCTGTAACCGTAATCGGAGTTCCCCCCATGGTTAATTGACGCATAGATACCTCTTCATATAAAACTTGATTACTCTTATTATAACATAGCTTAGGATATATTTGACAAGTCCAAAAAAGGGTTAGTTTGCCAAAACCGCTTATACAACATTAAAATAGATTATTTAATACCCTGACTGCTATTTTTTATAAAAATGTCTAAAAACCCCTATTTTATGCGTTTATTTGCGTTTTAAAGATTTTTACCCATTGACCAAACTCTCAATAAGTAGTAATATAAAGAAAAAGATTGTAGTAAGGACGAAATACGGTGGATAATTTTCAGTTAGATGCATCTCTTCTTCCTATTTTTCAAGAAGTAGAACAAATTATTGGTAAAGAAACATACGATTTGTGGTTTAAAACAGCCGGATTTACTTTAAATGTTAATACATTGACGGTAACGATTCCTAACGTTACATGGGGACAAACCCTTAAATCACGCTATGAACAGATTATTACGGATGCGTTTTTAAAGCATACCGGCATGACTATTCAGGTTATTTATAATGTAGATACTACTCCAGCTGCAGTCACTCCTTCTATTTCATCGGCTCAAGATGTACTATCATCTGTACCAACTGAAACATTTATCCCGGCTGTTAATCCTTTTTCTGCGCGTTTTAATCCGAATTATACCTTTGATAATTTTATTGAATCCCCCTCCAACCGGTTTGCCTATAAAGCAGCACAGGCTGTCGTTCATAAACTAGGAGCACGGGAAAATAATCCGTTGGTAATTTATTCAGCTCCAGGATTAGGAAAAACTCACTTATTACAAGCTATCGGAAACCAAATCCTAAAAGAAAAACCCCAATCTAAAGTAATGTATATGTCCGGGGAAGAATTTGTCAATGAATACATCGAATCCATGCACCAGAAAACCGGTGACGCATTTCGAAAAAAATACCGTTTTTTGGATTGTTTTTTGGTAGACGATATTCAATTTGTCGTTGGTAAACAATACAGCTCCGAAGCCTTCTTTTATACATTTAATACACTCTTTGAGAGCGGAAAGCAAATTGTATTATCTTCCGATCGTTCCCCTCAACAATTAGAATGGGATGAACGACTTTCTTCCCGATTACTTTCCGGGATTAGTACAGAAATTAAACGCCCGAATGTAGAAGCACGTATTGCGATTCTACGCCAAAAAAGAGATTCTATGAACTTTATCATCGGCGATGATGTAGTTACATTCTTGGCAGAAGGGGTACAAACTAATATTCGGGAACTTGAAGGAGCCTTAATCCGTTTGCGTGCATATTGTACCACACACGGCGTAACTCCCACCATCCCGATTGCACGGGAATTGCTCGGAGATTTATTGGTCAGTGAGCAAGATAAAACTGTATCTGTAAATATTATAAAAAAAGTAGTCGGTAAACACTTTAATATTCGTATGGAAGATTTTAGTGCCAAGCGTAAAACGCAGTCTATTGCTTGGCCCAGACAAATCGCGATGTATCTGTCCACAGAACTGACTGATCTTTCTTTACCGGAAATTGGTCGTGAGTTTAACCGAGATCACAGTACGGTGGTACATGCGCGTGATTTAATTAAAGAAAAAATTAATACAGACCCCTTTTTCACTGCTGAAATTAACCAAATTATTACCGATATTAAAGCTGTGGAAAAGTTGTAAATAAGTAGGGGATAAACTGTGAAATAAGCTCCCCTTGGTTGGATAAATGATTTAAACAGTGCATATTGTGGATAAACATACACCTTTATGCACAAAAATTAAAAGTTCGGTTGTATTGTGTAAGTAACAGTATACACACTATCAACAGTATACATTAGTAAGGATAAATATGAAAATAAATATTACTAAAGCAACCCTGTTGGAAGGTATCCAAATTATCTCTTCTGGAGTATCTTCCCGTACTACCCTGCCAATCCTGCATAACTTTTTAATGGAAACGCAGCAAGGAAAACTAAAAATGGTTCGTACTGATATGGAAATGGCTACTGTACACTTTGTACAGGCAGAAATAGTAGAAGAAGGTAGTATTACGGTTCCTTTAAAAGAATTTTCGGATATTATAAAAAATTTACCGGATGATAAAGAAATTACCTTAACAGGTGACGAAAATAACAAGTTGCATATTAAATCTGGTAAAAGTAAGTTTTGGGTTATAGGTACTCCGAAAAGCGAATACCCGGCTATTCCCGAAATTGAGCGTTCCGGTTCTGTGCAGTTAGATCCGATTTTACTGCAACAAATGGTTGAAAAGACCGCTTTTTCCGCTTCTACACAAGAAACGCGCTATATCTTAAATGGTTTATTATGGAGCAGCAGTGCCGAGAGTTTTGAAGTGGTAGCTACTGATGGAGGTCGCTTAGCCGTTGCTACGCAACCTGCCTTAGCGGGAAGCAACGAATTTAAGATTATTATCCCTACTAAGATTTTAAATGAACTATGTCGTTTTGTATCTATTGCTAAACCGGATAAAGATACGAAAATTGAAGTAAACGTAGCAACCAATCAGGTTAGTTTTATTATGAATGAAACTACATTTATTTCTCGGTTAATTGAAGGAAATTTCCCGAACTATAAACAGGTTATTCCTACTAAAACCACCATTAAATTTGAGTCTTTTGTAAAAGAATTATTAGCTTCTACTCGGCGCGCTGCTTTGTGTGCAGGTGAGTTTGGAAGTATTGTAAAGTATAAAGTTGAGAATAATAAACTTACGGTATCGTCTAATTCTCAAAATATGGATTTTACTGATGAATTGCCCGTTGAATATAACGGTGAAATATTTGAAGCTAATTTTAAACCTCAATATATCATTGATGTACTTAAAAATATTTCTGCCGAAAAAGTATCTTTTTCGTTTGTAAATGCTTCTTTACCGGTACTGATTGAGCCAGTAGAAGATAAAACCTTTAAGTATGTCATTATGCCGATGAGGGCTTAATGAAGTTTGGCCAACCTGTCAAGAAGCAGTGGCGTTCTAGTCAGGAATTATCAGGTGCTCAAAACGCGTTAAGTCGCAATTTAAATAGACTGATGGTACTTGATTATATCTGGAGCCAGTTGGTGGGTCCGAAAGGCCGTTTTTGGGTCTTACACGCTGTTCAAAAAGATACGTTATATGTACAGGTAAAAGTATCGGTAGCTAAAAATGAACTAACAGGTCGAAGAAGACAACTGATTAGTGAATTAAATAAACATTTTGAAACACCGTGGATTAAACATATTGAAATTATTTAAGGAGTTCTAGATGACAGACGAACAAAAAGAAAAAGAGTACGATTCTTCCAAAATTACCGTATTAGAAGGATTGGAAGCCGTACGCAAACGTCCGGCCATGTATATTGGATCTACCGGACTGCCGGGGTTGCATCACCTGGTATACGAAGTAGTAGATAATTCTGTAGACGAAATTTTAGCCGGTGGAGCTACCACTATCACTGTAACCATTAAAGGGGATATGACTTGTTCTATCAGTGATGATGGACGTGGTATCCCGGTAGATTTAATGAAAAATGCCAAAGATGCCAAACTGCGTAATAAATCTGCGTTGGAAGTAGTAATGACTGTGTTACACGCAGGTGGTAAATTTGATTCAGGTGCTTATAAAGTGTCTGGTGGTTTGCACGGGGTCGGTGTATCCTGCGTAAACGCATTATCTGAAGAAATGGAAGTTGAAGTACGCAGAGACGGTAAAGTACACCATCAAACCTATAAACGTGGTAAACCGCAAGGTCCGGTGGAAGTAATCGGTAAAACCAATGAGCACGGTACCAAAGTAACTTTCCACGCTGATAAAGAGATTTTCGGAGAATTGTCATTTTCTTATGAAACGATTGGTAATAGGTTGCGCGAACTGGCATTTTTAAATGCCGGTGTTAAAATTATTTATACCGATGAGCGCAAAGAAGACAATCAAACCGTAACGTTTCACTACGAGGGTGGAATTGCCCAGTTTGTTAAATACTTAAATACCAACAAAAATGTATTAAATCCGGAACCAATTTATTTAACTAAAGAGATTGGCGATAATTATATTTCGTTTGCTATTCAATATAACGAAGGATATTCCGAAAATGTGTTCTCTTTCGTTAATAATATTCATACTATTGAGGGGGGAACTCACTTAACAGGATTTAGAAGCTCTTTAACCCGCTTGGTTAATGAGTATATTAAGAATAATAACCTGGCCAAACAACACAAAGATGTGTCTGTCTCCGGGGATGATATTAAAGAGGGGTTAGCGGCTGTATTATCTGTGAAAATCCCGCATCCTCAATTTGAAGGACAGACCAAAACCAAACTGGGTAACAGTGAAGTAGAAGGTATCGTTCGTTCTGTAGTAAGCGACACACTGGCTACTTTCTTTGAAGAAAATCCCAAAACAGCTCGTGCTATTTGTGAAAAATGTATGGGCGCTGCCGTGGCTCGTGAAGCGGCCCGCAAAGCTCGTGATTTAACGCGTCGTAAAGGAGCTTTAGAGGGCGGGGGACTTCCTGGTAAACTGGCAGATTGTCAGGAACGTGAAGCCGCTAAATGCGAATTATTCTTGGTAGAAGGTGACTCTGCCGGTGGTTCGGCCAAACAGGGACGTGACCGTGTGTTCCAGGCTATTTTACCGCTTCGAGGCAAAATCCTTAACGTAGAAAAAGCACCGCTAGTTCGCATTTTGTCTTCTGATACGGTACGTGATTTAATTGCGGCTGTGGGAACGGGTGTTGGTGAAGGAGAAGGCGGATTTGACATTAATAAACTTCGTTACCACAAAATCATTTTGATGGCTGATGCTGACGTAGACGGACAACATATTTCCACATTACTTTTAACGTTCTTCTACCGTCAATTAAAGCCGCTTATTGATGCGGGTCACATCTATTTGGCACAACCGCCGCTCTATAAAGTCAAAAAAGGTAAAGTAGAACAATACCTGCAAACCGAAGATCAAATGCAACAGTGGCTTATGAAAGAAGGATTAGCCACGGTAACGGTAACCGATACGAAAAAAGAAAAAGTTTTTACGGGTGATCAGTTACGTGATTTACTTAAAGTACTGCGTGATGTAGAAGATACACTGACTAAACTGGAAGTTAAAAACATTACACTGGCCGATTTTATGGCTTTCTTGCAAGAAGGCCGCGTGCCGGTATACCGCATTCCTCTAAAGAGCGGTGGTTTTAAATACTTCTATACGGATCAGGAATACCGTGCTTATGAAGAACAATATATTGCCGAAAAACGCGAAGAACTGATTGCGGACGGTGTAGATGCCGAGGCTGTTGTGGAATCTACTTTGGTACCGGAACACCAAAGCTTGTTTGAATTTGGCAAATTACTAGCAGCGGAAAAAAAGATGGAAACCTTTGGCTTTAGTTTTGCACAATATCCGCTAATTGAGAACGAAAAAGAACGCGTGAACCCGCTCTTCAAAGTTAACAACGGAAAGACCGATGTACTGGTTTACAGTTTAGCTGAGCTCTTAAAAGCCGTGAAAGAGGCAGCCACTTCTGGTGCTACTATTCAACGCTACAAAGGGTTAGGGGAAATGAACCCCGAACAGTTGTGGGAAACTACTATGGACCCGTCTAAACGTAAGCTTATCCAAGTAAAAATTAACGATGCCGCCGATACCGAGCAAGCTTTTACTATGCTCATGGGGGATCGTGTAGAACCGCGTCGCGATTTTATTTACTCGCACGCCTTGGAAGTAAAGAACTTGGATATTTAGGGAGATTTTGACAATGAGTGAAGAATTAAATAATTCGTCTCAAGAAGTAAATGTAAACGTGGATTTGTTCGGTGATATTCAGCAACGTGATATTGCCACCGAAATGCGTTCATACTATATTGATTATGCCATGAGCGTTATTGTCGGACGCGCTTTGCCGGATGTGCGTGATGGTTTAAAACCCGTACACCGCCGTGTATTGTATTCCATGAACGAAATGGGACTTAAATATAACCGTCCCTATAAGAAATCAGCGCGTGTAGTCGGAGATGTGCTTGGTAAATATCACCCGCACGGAGACACCGCCGTATATGATACATTGGTTCGTTTGGCACAAGATTTTTCCATTCGTAAACCTCTAGTAGATGGCCAGGGAAACTTCGGTTCTATTGATGGAGATTCGGCAGCCGCCATGCGTTATACGGAATGCCGCTTGGAAAAAATCTCAGATACGATGTTAGACGATTTGGATAAAGATACCGTCAAAATGATCCCGAACTATGACGGATCTTTGTTGGAACCGTCCGTATTGCCTGCGAAATTGCCGGCCTTATTGGTAAACGGTTCGGCAGGTATTGCCGTAGGTATGGCAACCAATATCCCCACCCATAACTTGGGCGAAGTATGTGACGGGATTATTGCCTATATTAAAAACCCGGATATTACGACAAAAGAGATGATGAAAATCATCAAAGGACCGGATTTCCCGACGGGTGCTACGATTCGCGGTACCAAAGCCATTTACGAATATTTTGAAACCGGACACGGCAGCGTTAAAGTACAGGCCGATACAGAAATCGAGGATCGCAAAGGCGGTCGCCAGGCCATTATTGTCACGGCCATTCCGTATCAGGTAAATAAAACTTCTTTGATTGAAAGCATTGTAGGACTGGTGCGTGATAAAAAAGTGACGGATATTTCCGATATCCGTGATGAGTCGGACCGCCGCGGAATGCGTTTGGTGATTGAAGTAAAACGTGATGGCAACGCTCAAGTCGTTTTAAACCATCTCTTTAAACACACCCAACTGCAAACTACCTTCCCGGTCAATATGTTGGCCATTGTAGACGGTCGGCCGCGTGTGTTATCGCTTAAAGAAGTCATGAAAGCGTATGTTAAACACCGCCAAGAGATTGTAACCAACCGTACAAAGTTTGACCTCAATAAAGCTCAAAAACGTGAACATATCTTAAACGGGTTACTCATTGCCATTGCCAATATGGACGAAGTTGTAGCCATTATCCGCAATGCTAAAGATCCGACTGAAGCCAAATTTACGCTTATGAAACGCTTTACGTTAACCGAAGTACAGGCACAAGCTATTTTGGATATGCGTTTACACCAGTTAACGCAACTGTCTAGCTTAGCTATTGAAAACGAACGTAAAGACCTCTTAAAATTGATTGCGGACTTACAGGCTATCTTGGCCTCCCCGCAGAAAATTTTGGATATCATTGTGGACGAACTGGCACAGCTTAAAAAAGATTTTGATGATCCGCGTCGCACCAAAATCGGTCCGGATATGGAAGATTTTTCCATGGAAGACTTTATTGAAAAAGAAGACGTGGTCATCACGATTTCCAATGACGGCTACGCCAAGCGAATTCCGCTTTCCACATACCGCAGCCAAAACCGTGGCGGTAAAGGTATTATTGGCAGCAAAACCAAAGAAGAAGATTTTATGGAGAACCTCTTTATTACCTCTTCACATGCTACCATTTTGATGTTTACCAACCGCGGACGTGCGTTCCCGCTTCGGGCTTTTGAAATCCCAGAAGGAAACCGTTTGTCCAAAGGAAAAGCGCTTGTGAACCTGTTGCAGTTAACCGGTGAGGAAAAAGTAACTTCTACCTTAGCTATTGAGGATTTCAACCCGGAAAAACACAGCGAACAAGAACAAGCTTTCTTAACACTCTGTACACGTTTGGGTACTATTAAACGTGTGGCGTTAAGAGAGTTTGACCATATTCGCCGTTCAGGTATTATTGCCATCGGACTTGATGAGGGCGATGTTCTTATTAGCGCTCAAATGACGTTTGGTAAGAGCGATATCTTAGTCGCTACCCAAAACGGTAAATCTATCCGATTTGACGAAAACGAAGTACGTGCCATGGGTCGACAAGCCCGCGGGGTACGTGCTATCAGTTTGGAAGACGGTGACGTAGTGGTTGGTATGGAACAGGCTCCCAATGACGGTTCCGTACAGCCCGATGTATTGTCTGTCTGTGAGAACGGATTTGGTAAACGTACCGAATTTAGTGAATACAAACGCCAACACCGCGGCGGGATGGGAGTCATTACCATTAAGACTTCTGCCCGTAACGGTAAGGTAGTAGGTATTAAGCTCGTAGACGAAAGTAAGGATCTGATGATTATTACCGAAAAAGGGATGACCATTCGTTTACGTTGTGCAGATATCCGTTCCGTAGGACGCAACGCGCAAGGTGTAACGCTCGCCAAAATGGAAGAAGGCGATAAGATTGCACGTATTGCCCCGGTTGTGAAAACGGAAGAAGAGAATTCTGCTGAAGAAGCTAAGTAATTGATTCTCATAACAGGATGTTTTACATACAAGACCCAAAATAATTTATTTTGGGTCTTGTTTTGCCATCCAAAGAACCCAGTTTGAAAGGAAGCATTGGTTTGAAAAATACTTTACAATACCGTGCAAAAATTGGTATAAAACAAATGGGGGGATGAAATCTATGCGCAATAATCCGCATATTTTAGAAATCAATGCACGTTCTTGGCTCAAACGCTTATCAATAAAATATAACCGTCTGGTTACGTTAGTCGATATTCCGTCAGAAGTTTGGGATAAAATCCAACAAAACGGTTTTGATGCCGTATGGTTGATGGGGGTGTGGAAAACCAGTCCCATGGCTCAGCAGATTGCCCGTGAAAGCACGGACATCCAACACCAAGTACGTACGATTAAACCCGATTTTAAAGTGGAAGATATTACTGCCTCCCCGTATGCGGTGTATGAATACACAGTAGATGATAGCTTGGGTGGCGATGAAGCGTTGGCTGTTTTTCGCCAAAACCTAAACGAACGCGGTATTTTATTATTCTTGGATTTTGTAGGCAACCACACGGCCATTGATTCCCCTGCTGTAACGCAACGGCCTGATTTATTTGTAACGACGGGGACCCAAGAGCCGCATATCCACAAAGATTGGTTTTTTAAGAATAAAAACGGACACTATATTGCCCATGGGCGCGATCCATATTTTGCGCCGTGGACCGATACGGCACAACTCAACTATTTTAATCCACAGACCCGGGAATTTATGTTGGAACAGCTGTTGCACGTGGCAACCATGTGTGACGGTGTACGCTGCGATATGGCCATGTTGTCGCTTAACAAAGTACAGCGTGATACTTGGTGGGAATTTATCGGCGGAGATTTGCCTCGAGAAGAGTTTTGGACAAAGGCCTTAAGTGCTGTCAGAGCCGATTATCCCGAGTTTATATTCATTGCCGAAGTATACTGGGGACTGGAATGGGATATTCAGGAACTGGGCTTTGATTATACCTACGATAAAGTGTTGTATGACCGTTTACGGTTTGCCAATGCAGACAGCATTCGCGGGCACTTACGCGCCGAGCATTTGTTCCAAATGCGCTCCATTCGGTTTACCTCCAACCACGACGAAGAGGAAAGCCTCAAAGCCTTTGGTCGGGAAAAATCCTTAGCGGCTGCTACTATTATGGCAACGCTTCCCGGCGCGCGGTTATTTCACTTGTTCCAAATTTTAGGAAGACCGGCTCGTTTGCCGATCCAGTATATTAACGATGATTTTCAAGTAGATGCGGCAGTTACACATTATTATGGCAAGATTTTACGGATTGCCTCAGACCCGGCTTTCCATGGCGGACAATGGTCGTTGCATGACACGGTAGCCGTGTATTCGGGTGAAACCTCGTGCCATAATATCTTATCTTGGCAATGGAAACAACGTCACACCGGTAAACTCGTTTTTATCAATTACAGTGATTTCCCGTCCCAATGTCGCGTTCCGTTTAAGGGAATTATAGATTTAAAGGTACGTGAAGAAATTGAGGGGAAGGAAATTACGCTCACTAGAGAATTGGCATCTCAGGGTATGGAGATGGTGTTAAAACCTTATGAGTGTAAGATATTTACGTTTAGTATTTAACAAATATTGTTTTTAATTTAAGACATATAGGATTTCACTATCTGAACGTGAAAATTCTTCTCCCATAGTTTTACAGACGCGCATTCCTATTTGACTAGTTGTTTTGGTATAACAGTATAATTTCCCTGCTCTTCTAGAGAGGGAGTCTTTTCTATGGTTTAGGCTATATACTAAAGCCAAGATATACTTATCATTCTCATACCATTGTGCTCTAACAGCTGTTGTATTTACCGAACATTTCCAGCCTATGGGACATATTCCTGTATCAATATCTAGATTTTCAATATGATTTGTATATTCTCCGTTCGCTAAATAATATATTTCTTGTGCTTCTTTAAGAGTTTTTACAAACGGTATTGCTTGTGTAATACGAGATTTAAAAACAGCTATTTGATATTGTGGCAAAGCTACAGCTGCCAGTATCCCTATAATTAACACGACAACCAAAAGTTCAATGAGTGTGAATGCTTGTTTATTTGTTTTCATAATTTCTCCTATCTATTTTTAGACACATTCACAGAAAACGGCTGCTGTATTAATCCCCATCGAAGAAGCTCAATACAACAGCCGTAGCTTATCGTGATAAACGATAAGCATTTGGTACAACAGGATGTACGGTCCCATTGTACCTAATCGGCTATTTTTGACTTCGATGGATGCTTATTAAGCAAACCCGCATCTATATGCGGCTCAAAAATAGATTAAATTTTAGTTTACATCACTTTCATTATAACAAAATTTCTTGTGAATTTTCTTCTCTAATTTTTTATAATGTAAGTATCCCCTGCTAGAGGAGAATTTATTCCATGCCACTAGGTCCGTTTAGTGCTAAAGACCATTTAGAGATTACTTCTTTAGGTACTGAGTTTGCACTAACAGAAATTATTGGGGCCGTAACGGGCTATTGGTTAGATGGGAAACTGGGCTCTTTGCCCTGGTGTTTGGTAGGGGGAGTTTTAGTAGGATTTGCTTTCGGGTTGTGGCGCATTATCAGTGTTGCTCGTCAAGCAAATATAGATTTGAAAAAGGTTGATAAACATGGACGTAGCTGAAACAATATCTCACCATATTTTAGACCACGATTGGGGAGTGGTATTCAACGGATTTCGTCTCCCGGTTACTACCCATTCGGTTACTATTTTTACCGTTAGTATACTTCTTATTTTAACGCTTGCATGGGCCACGCGCAAACACACCAGTCGCGCCGGGCGTTTAGTTACTACGCTTTTAGAAGAATATGTTTCGTTTATCCGCGACGGGATGGTACTTCCTAATATGGGACAAGAAGGACGTGGAATGTTGCCGTATTTTTGTACACTTTTTTTGTTTATTTTATCGGTAAATTTAGTAGGTATGATCCCAGAAATGAAGACCGCTACGTCTAATATTTCTGTAACGGCAGCGCTTGCGTTGTGTTCGGGAGCACTGATTGTGTTTAGCGGTCTTAAGTATCATGGCTTCATTGGTTTTTTAAAAGGGTTTGTACCGTCGGGTACGCCGAAGTGGCTGGTGCCGCTTATTTTCCCGTTGGAAGTAGTGAGTCTTATTATTAAAGTCTGTGTGCTGGCTATTCGTTTATTTGCCAATATGCTCTCGGGGCACATGGTACTGATTTGTCTTTTACTGATTATCTTTATTGTGGGTGGTATGAGTAAAGCTGCCGGAGTAGGAGCCTTATTGCCCGCCATGGTATTAGAAATTTTTATGACGTGTTTAGAGTTGTTAGTCGCGTTTTTACAAGCGTATGTGTTTACCCTGCTGACTGCTATTTTTGCAGGATCGGTTATACATACGCATTAAATTTTATAACAGCGGACGTATCCGCTAAGGAGAAAAGTATGGAACTAGTAGCACTTAAATATATCGCCGCCGGTATCGGTGCAGGATTGGTAGTATTGGGTGCCGGGTTTGGACTTGGTAAAATCGGCGCTGCTGCTCTGGAAGGTTCTGCCCGCCAACCGGAAGCCGCTTCTGATCTGCGTACCACGATGATCATTATTGCCGCTTTGTTAGAAGGGGCTGCGATGTTAGGCTTGGTGATCTGCTTACTGACGATGGTCATGAAATAATTTATGGAAGATTTGTTAAAGCCGGATTACGGCGTATTGGCGCTAACGGTTTGTAACTTTTTGCTTTTGGTGTATTTGCTTAAAAAATTTGCGTGGGGACCAATTATTGAAGCTCTGGAGAAACGCGAAACACAA
Organism: Elusimicrobiaceae bacterium; assembly: GCA_017475405.1. Taxonomy (GTDB): domain Bacteria; phylum Elusimicrobiota; class Elusimicrobia; order Elusimicrobiales; family Elusimicrobiaceae; genus Avelusimicrobium. Next base: position 46,488 of record JAFVFN010000008.1, on the reverse strand, counting down.
ATTGCCGCAGACAAGCAAACGGCTGCCGATGCACGCCAAAGTGCCGAACAACTTAAACAAGAACTGGACGCACGTTTAGCGCAAATATCGGATGAGGCCGCCAAAAAAATGGCACAGGCCGTTAAACTGGGTGAAGCTCAACGGGATCATCTCTTAGCGCAAGCCAAAGTACAAGCCGAAAAACTGATAGAGCAGGCCAAAGTACAAATTGAGGCGGAAAAAAACAAAGCTCTGTCTGATGTGCGCGGCGAGATTGCCTCTATCAGCTTGTTAGCGGCTTCGCGCGTAGTGGGGCGTCAGGTTACTGACAACGCGGCTGATCAGATTGTGGCACAAGTTTTAGAGGAAGTTAAAGGGAAATAATATGAACAGTCAAGAGCGTATAGCCGCAGCCCGTTATGCCGGTGCCTATGACAGTTTAAGTACTTCTGTTGCGCAGGCTGAGCAAAATGCACAAGAGTTAGATACGGCTGCCCAAATTTTATCGGGCGTATCGGTGCAGTTACAAAGCCCGCGGCTATCGAATGCACATAAAAAGTTAGTGCTAAACGAAGCGCTTAAAGAGTTACCGCGTGCGGCAGCTTTTATTAATGTGTTAATTGATGCCAAGCGTTTGGGACTATTAAGAGAAATTTGTGCACAAGTGCATACGCTTTTAGATGACCGCAAAGGAATTTCCCGCGCAATTATTACCTCAGCCAAAGTATTAAGCGAGGCACAACAAAAAGCTGCCACGCAGGCATTGTCGACCCGTTACGACAAAACAATAGAAGCAGTGTTCCATACGGATCCTTCTTTGCTCGGAGGACTAAAATTAGAATGTAACGGAGAGTTATTAGACGGCAGCATTAAAATGCGCTTAGACAAATTACAGGAAGAAATAAAAGGGTAACAGTATGGCTATCAGACCCGAAGAAATAACCAATATCATTAAAGAGAAGATTGAAAAATTTGATACTTCCATGGATGTGAGTGAAGTGGGAACCGTGATCCAAGTGGGAGACGGGATTGCCCGCGTACACGGCCTGAGTAACGTCAAAGCTTCTGAGCTTGTGGATTTTGGACACGGCGTCAAAGGGATGGCGTTAAATCTAGAATACGACAACGTAGGTTGCGTGCTTATGGGCGCCGATAATTTAGTCCATGAAGGAGACACCGTCAAACGTACCGGTAAAGTTATCAGCATCCCAGTCAGCCAGGAAGTGATTGGTCGTGTTGTGGATCCTTTGGGTAAACCGTTAGATGGTAAAGGGTCCATTAAGCAGGGAAAAACCATGCCCCTAGATATTGTGGCTCCGGGTATTATTGACCGCCAACCGGTCAAGCAACCCTTGCAGACCGGTATTAAGGCCATTGACGCCATGGTACCGATAGGCAAGGGGCAGCGCGAACTGATTATCGGAGATCGTCAAACGGGTAAAACGGCAATTGCCATTGACGCGATTATCAATCAAAAAAATATTCCGGATGAAGAGCGTTGTATTTGTATTTACGTTGCAGTCGGGCAAAAACAAAGCACAGTCGCCCAGGTAGTAAAAACGTTAACCGATTTCGGAGCCATGGATTACACGGTAGTGGTGTCAGCCACAGCGTCTGATCCGGCTTCCATGCTTTATATTGCTCCGTATGCGGGCTGTGCCATTGGGGAATACTTCATGTGGCAGGGTAAGGATGTACTGATTGTTTATGACGATTTGTCCAAACATGCCCAGGCGTATCGTCAGATGTCGCTACTACTGCGCCGTCCGCCGGGACGTGAGGCATATCCCGGAGACGTATTTTATTTGCACTCCCGGTTGTTGGAACGAGCCTGTAAACTTTCCAAAGAAAACGGCGGTGGTTCTTTAACGGCATTGCCGATCATTGAAACACAGGCCAATGACGTGTCTGCGTATATTCCCACCAACGTGATTTCTATTACGGATGGACAGATTTATTTGGAAAGCAGCTTATTTTTAAGCGGTATTAAACCGGCAGTAAACGTAGGCCTTTCTGTATCCCGTGTAGGCGGCTCTGCCCAACGAAAAACCATGCGCAAAGTAGCCGGTACGCTGCGTATTGATTTATCGCAGTATCAGGAACTGGCGGGGTTTGCCCAGTTTGGTTCTGAGCTGGATAAAGAGTCGCAACGCCAGATTGCACGCGGTAAACGTATGACGGAACTGTTAAAACAGAACCAATACGCTCCGCTCAAAGTCGGCGAAGAGGTACTTGTGTTATATGCAGGTACACACGGATATTTGGACGAGTTGGAAGTACATGATGTGCTTCGCTATGAGAAAGAGCTTTTGGCTTATATGCATACTCAAAAGCAGGATATACTCGATGTACTAAACGCTGCTACAGAGCTATCGCAGGAAGTAGAAACGAAAATTACAAATGCATTAAACGCTTTTAAAACGGTATTTAAACCGGCGTAAGGAGAATTTATGGACGCTAAAAACAGAAAAAAATATTTAGTAACAGGCGGAGCCGGTTTTATCGGCAGCAATATTGCCAAAACGTTGGAAGCCCAGGGACATGAAGTAACCGTATTGGATGACTTTTCTAAAAACGGACACTTTAAAAACCTGATTGGTTTTAAAGGGGATGTGATTGCTGCAGATTTATTCCAAACTTTATTGGGAGATATGTATTTTGATACTATCTTTCACGAAGCGGCTATTACCGATACAACAGTCATGGACCAAAAGGCCATGATGGAGCAAAACGTAGAAGCGTTTAAAAATTTGCTTAATTTTGCTGCGGAAAATGGGATCAAAAAAGTGGTTTATGCTTCTTCGGCCGCCACATATGGCAACGGTCCGGTTCCCAATGTGGAAACACAACCCACCCATCCGGAAAATATTTATGGGTTTTCCAAGGCGGTTATGGATAACGTCGCTCGCCAATTTGTAGAAGAAAACCATGATATGACAGTGATTGGATTGCGTTATTTTAACGTATATGGTCCCGGCGAATATTATAAGGGCAAAATGGCCAGTATGGTCTATCAGTTGTATTTGCAAATGAAAGAAGGCAAACGCCCTCGTGTTTTCAAAATGGGCGAACAACAACGTGATTTTGTCTATGTAAAAGATATCGTGAAAATCAATTTGTGTGCGTTAAATAACGGTAAAGAATCCGGTGTCTATAACGCGGCTACGGGTATCCCGCGCGATTATAATGAAATGATTGCGTGCTTAAACAAAGAGATGGGGACCCACTTGGAACCTGAATATATTGACAACCCGTATGCGGCGTTTTTCCAAGTAAAAACGCAGGCAGATATTACCAAATCCAAAGAAAAACTGGGATATACCCCGGATTATACCTTGGAGACGGGGATTGCCGATTACGTAAAAATCTTAAAAGCGGAAAACAGATAAATGGAATCGTTACGCGACATACGCCAAAATATTAAAGCTATCAAGTCCACTCAACAGATCATGCAGACGATGAAGATGATCTCCAATGCACGCATCCGCAAAGCGCAGGACTCCATGATAGCCGCTCGTCCGTTTGCTAAAAAAATGCTTGAAATGGTAGACGATTTAAAACAGGATATTTTGGCGTTGCCGCAACCCGAGGACGGCAGTGAAAACTGGGCCGGTCGTATTTTTGTAAACCGTAGCGGAGATCCACATAAAATAGGACTTATTGTTATTACAGGGGACAAAGGCTTAACTGGCTCTTTTAACGCAGTAATTTTACGAAGTGCCCTGGCGTTTTTACGTCGAAATAAAGACAAAGAGATTTTTATTTTTGCGATCGGCAAAAAGGGACGTGACTTTTTGAACCGCCTTAAAATGCGTAACTTGCATTTAACCTATGAGAGCGTGGGGATATTCCCCAAAGTGTCTTATGCACATGCCGAGCTTTTGGGGGATGCGGTACTCAAGACTTTTTTGGATGAGAAACTGGCTTCTGTCACATTGATTTACAATGATTTTAAATCGCTGGCCAGCCAAACGTTAGTAGAACGTCAATGGTTGCCTTTTGATTTTGAGCAGGTAAAAAAAGAAAAAGAGGTCCGTGATTTTGAGTTTGAGCCCGGACTTTTGGAAATTTTTAAATTATTGGTTCCGCGGCTTATAAAGGCGAATTTATACCGCGTGCTTTTGGAATCTCAAGCTGCGAACTTGGCAGCCACCATGAATGCCATGGATGCAGCCAGTAAGAACGCCGGAGAACTGGTCACCGCGTTGGGTGTTAAACTAAATAAAGTACGTCAGTCCGGTATTACCAATGAAATTTTAGATATTGTCAACGGAGCAGAAGCTCTTAACAGTTAAAAGGAAAACACTATGCAGACTGGAAAAGTTATTCAAATTATCGGTGCGGCAGTGGATATTGAATTTGCCCAAGACCATTTGCCCTCTATTGAAAACGCCATTGAAATTGAAATGGAAGACGGCACAAAGATTGTAGCCGAAGTGGCCCAACAGATGGGAGACGGGATTGTACGTTGTGTATCCTTGGAAAGCACCGATGGATTGCAACGCGGAGCCAAGGCAGTAGACACGGGAGCTCCGTTAACTGTACCGGTCGGCGAAAAATGTTTAGGACGTTTGCTAAATGTACTTGGTAAACCTCAAGATCACAAAGGAGAAATTCCGGCTGCTATGCATATGCCCATTCACCGGGCAGCACCCAGTTTGGAAGATCAGAACCCTACCCCAGAGATTTTTGAAACAGGTATTAAAGTCATCGACCTAATTGCCCCATATATGAAAGGGGGGAAAGTCGGACTCTTCGGCGGAGCCGGTGTAGGTAAAACGGTTTTAATTATGGAGCTTATTAACAACGTGGCACGCGAACACCACGGAAGCTCCGTCTTTGGCGGGGTGGGAGAACGTAGCCGCGAAGGTAACGATTTGATGCTGGAAATGAGCGAAAGCAAATTATCCGACGGCAGCTCGGTACTAGATAAAACTGTACTGGTGTACGGACAAATGAACGAACCACCAGGAGCTCGCGCTAAAGTAGCTTTGACCGCGCTTACGCAGGCAGAGTATTTCCGGGATGTCAAAGGGCAGGATGTATTATTGTTTTTGGATAATATTTTTCGCTTTGTACTGGCGAATAGTGAGGTATCTGCACTGCTAGGCCGTATGCCTTCTGCAGTAGGTTACCAGCCCACGCTTAATACAGAGATCGGTAAACTGCAAGAACGTATTACGTCTACCAAGAAAGGGGCTATTACATCCATTCAAGCGGTATATGTACCGGCCGATGATTTAACAGACCCTGGTGTAGCGGCCACTTTTACGCACTTAGATTCTACGTCGGTATTAGATCGTCAGATTGCCAGTTTAGGGATTTACCCGGCTGTTGATCCGCTCGCATCTACGTCGCGTATTTTGGATCCGCGTATTTTGGGTGAAGAACACTATAACGTGGCCCAGAGTGTACGCCAAGTACTTCAAAAATATAAAGATTTACAAGATATTATTGCGATTTTGGGTATGGATGAACTGTCCGATGAAGATAAAAAGACAGTGGCTCGTGCCCGCCGTATCCAGAAGTTTCTCTCGCAACCGTTCTCGGTGGCAGAACAATTTACGGGACATCCCGGCAAATACGTGAAATTGGCCGATACCATTAAAGCATTTAAGGGTATTGTAGCCGGTGAATATGACCATATCCCGGAATCATGTTTTTACATGTGCGGTGGCATAGAAGACGTGTTAGCCTCCTATGAGAAGGTAAAGGATAAAGAATAATGTCCGGCAAAAAACTAACACTGAATTTAGTTACGCCCGAAAAACAGCTTATCCAAGATAAGCCGGTAGATATGGTTATTTTACCAGCTCTCTTGGGCGAAATGGGGATTTTGCCCGGTCATGTAAAAACCGTGGTGCAACTGGGCATGGGGTCTCTTCGGTATAAAGCAGACGGGCAGGAAGAGGAGTTCGCCGCATTGGGTGGTTTTGTAGAAGTGTTAGACGATGTGGTTAATGTGTTTGCCGAAAACGCTGCTTTGGCCGGAGAAATTGACGAGGAAAAAGAAAAACAGCGCATTAAAGCGCTAAAAGAATCGCTCTCCAACAAAGATGCAGATATTGACTTTGAACTGGCGGAGATGGAAATCAAGCAAGCCATAGCCCGCATGAAAGTCAAGAAAAAGAAACATATCTAATTGTTTAATTGGTTATATAGGGCATCACAAGTCTTATTGTGATGCCCATAATTATTTAGTTTATACTTTTGCACATTTCTTTGCCTATGTCGGTTACACCTATACATTCTTCCTTATTGGGATAGGTTGAGTAGTTGTACCATCTCCTATAATAAAAATCGGCTGGTTCGCACTCGCTCCATGTGACTTTTTTGCCTAAACAATAGGCAGCTTCTATATATCGCCAGTTCAAATTGGTTCCGCTATCTCCCATAATATCTATTAAAAAATAGGGATCACATCGGACCAAACTTACATCTGCTTCTCTAGAACAACTACTCCCAATATCCAATAAATCCATATTATAAGTATATTCTCCATTAGCCAAATAATAGGATTCTTCAGCTGTTTTAATGGCCGATAAAATAGGTTTAATAGCGGCTAAACGACTTTTAAGAACAGCTTTCTTATACTGTGGTATGGCTACAGCCACTAGCATGCCTATAATCAGCACAACAACGAGTAGCTCAATTAATGTAAATGCTTGTATATTTGATTTCATAACTTATCTCCTTAATCGTAGTCAGCGATCTGTTATGAAACCCAATAAAACGGCTGCTATTTTTTGAGCTCAGTGAGTTACCCAATATATAACAGCCGTAGTTTATCACACGAATGCGATAAACATTTAGCACAACGTAACAGGTTTGCAATTCCGTTGGCGTTGTACCTAATCGACTGCTTTTGAACTCACTGAAACTTTAGTTTTGCTAAAGCAACCCGCTTCTTAGACGGTTTCAAAAACAGATTAAATTTTATTACTACACTTTTATTATAACATAAATTCCAGGGATAGGCCTTAAAATTACGTAGGTCTTTTGACCCATGTTTTAAAGTAATACCATGTACACTATCAGTAATGAGGTATAGTATGCGTAGTCATGGATTTACATTATTGGAACTTTTGGTCGTTGTTATCATTATAGGGGTATTAACGGTCATTGCTGTGCCTCAATATCAAAAAGCAGTTTGGAAAACCCGTTGCCAAATTATTATCTTTGGGACGACGAATCTCTAATTTAGTAGAGGTACGCTCACTGGAGGGTCATTGCCCTGTTGAACCTGAATTAGCAGAGTTTTTACCTGCCGGTTTTGCATGGGAATGTTATCAAGAGGTAGATGAAAGCCTTTATAAAAAAGGTGATATGAGTATTTGGTGTACTTCGGCCGGAGATACAGATAAAGACGGCAGACAAATAGAGCCGAGTTCCTGTCGTTTGATAGGGCTGAGTATCAATCAGGAGGGGCAGGATACACTTAGTTTATGGGTCAATGCGCGTGTAGATGCAACCAGGGAAGAAGATGATCCTCTGGCACATCAGGGAGCTTGCATTGCCACGACGATTAAGACGGCTTCTTATTATGGACTGCACCGTGCTGTTTGTGAGGGACTTGGTGGAAAGCCCGCCTGGGATGGCGAATTTGTGTACTTTTGTAATATTTTGTGTATTTTTGTATAATATATCTATCCAATTTATCTTATTTTAGGCAAGAGTTAAACAAAATGGTAGCCAAAAATAGAAGTATCCTTATCCTTGCGGCCGGTAAAGGCACGCGCATGAAATCTAGTCTCCCCAAACCGTTACATGCGGTCTGCGGGTATCCGATCCTAGCTCATATTTTAAAAACAGCACAGGCATTAAATCCTGCCGCAGTTGGTATTGTTATCGGGCATGGAGCTCAGCAAGTTAAAGATACCGTATTAGCCAATTTAGCCGCTTGGGGTATTACTGTCCCGGTGGAATTTTTTGTCCAAACCGAACTAACGGGTTCAGGATCTGCCGTAAAAGCCGCTTTGCCGTTTTTACAAAAACAAGAAGATGTGATGATCCTAAACGGGGATACTCCTTTGCTGCAAGCTGATACGCTTCAAGCCATGCAGTCTGTCTTTAATGAGTCTCATGCAGGGGCACTTGTACTGGCTGTTAAAGTCCCTAATCCGGATGGTTACGGACGTATTGTACGTGACAGCCAAAATAATTTTGAAGCGATTGTAGAAGATACTGATGCCGACGCAGCAACCAAAAAGATCTGCGAAATTAACAGCGGCATGTATGTTTTTAACAGTAAAGCCCTATGTGAGGCTCTCGCCCAGTTAAAACCGCAGGGTTCCAAACATGAGTTCTATTTAACCGATACACTGGGATTCATCAAACAAGCGGGACTGCCGGCAGTGGTATTTACCAGCGAAGACTATGAGCAGGCCCTTGGCGTAAACAGCCGCGCGCAGCTGGCACAAGCCGCCCAAATTATGCGGACTCGTATTAACCAATATCATATGGATAACGGGGTCACGTTGATTAACCCGCAGGACACATATATTGATGCAGGCGTACAAATCGGACCGGATACGCTCATAGCTTCGGGTTGCTATTTACTGGGGAATACCCAAATCGGCTCCAATTGTACCTTGGAAAGCAGTGTGTATATTGTGGATTCTATTATCCATGATGATGTAACCCTTAAACAGGGCACATATATTGAAAAATCGGAAGTAGCTGAGACCTGCCAATTAGGACCGTATGCGCATTTGCGCCCGCAGTCTATTTTAAAGAAAGGTGCAAAAGTAGGGAATTTTTCTGAAATTAAAAAGGCCGTCATCGGAGAAGGTTCCAAGGTCAATCACCTCAGTTACATCGGGGATACCCAAATGGGAGCCGGGGTTAATGTAGGGGCCGGAACCATTACATGTAATTATGACGGTAAAAACAAATACCAAACCATTATTGAAGATCATGTGTTTGTAGGGTCTAACGTGAATTTTGTGGCACCAGTCACGGTGCACGAATATGCAAAAATCGGCGCGGGGTCAACCATTACCAAAGAAGTAGCATCACAAGGTTTAGCGATTGCCCGTTCGCGTCAGGTCGTTTTAGAAAAAAAAGGTGTGAAAAAAGAACATGACTAAAAGTGTAAATGGCGACTTACGTATTTTTTCCGGTAATGCCAATCTTCCGTTGGCACAAAAGATTTGCGAACACTTGAATATGGAACTTGGCAAACTGCGTGTAGAACGTTTTGCCGATGGTGAAATTGATGTACAGATTTTAGAGTCTGTGCGTGCACACGATTGCTATATTATTCAGCCTACCTGCCCGCCCGTCAACGAAAATCTGATGGAACTCTTGATTATGATTGATGCTTTTAAGCGCGCCAGTGCCGGTAAAATTACGGCGGTTATTCCCTATTTTGGATATGCCCGTGCAGATCGAAAGTCCTCCCCTCGTGTGCCGATTACGGCAAAGTTGGCCAGTAATTTAATTACAGAGGCTGGGGCAGACCGTATTATGTCAATTGATTTGCATGCAGGACAGATCCAGGGGTTCTTTGATATCCCGGTAGACCATTTGCGCGCTCGCAAAGTATTTTTGGATTATTTCCAAGATTTTAAACGCGAGGATTTAGTGGTAATTTCGCCGGATGTGGGCGGCGTGGAACGTGCCCGTAAATTTGCCGCCAAAATGGACGCCGGACTGGTCATTATTGATAAACGCCGTCCCAAACCCAATGAAGCAGTCGTGTATAACGTCATTGGGGATGTGCGGGATAAAGTATGTATTATTTTTGATGATATTGTGGATACGGCGGGAACATTAACCACTGTAGCCAATAAAATTAAAGAACAAGGCGCTCGCGATATTTACGCGGTATGTGCCCACGGATTATTATCACGCAATGCATTGGAACGTATTAATAACAGTGACATTAAAAAATTGATTATTACTGATTCCTTGCCTGTGCGTGATTTAGGTCCGAAAGTGGAAACTTTGTCTGTTTCCCATATTTTAGCAGATGCTATTCAACGTAACCACGATGGACAATCCATCAGTGGCATGTTTAATTAATTTTTAATACTTGGAGGAAATATAAGATGGAAAAAGTAACTATCTCTGCCGCCGCCCGTGAAGGTATTGGCGTCAAAGGAGCTCTTTCTAAAATTAGAGCGGAAAAAAATGTGCCGGCTGTTGTATACGGCGGACATAAAGAACCTGTTAGCGTAACCGTAAGCGTAAAAGATTTGGATAAAATCATTAAAGCCGGTAAAAATACGTTAGTAGAAATCAACTTAAACGGTGCCCAAGAATTGGCCCTGGTAAAAGAAGTACAATATCATGCTGTAACCGACAGACCGATTCATGCTGATTTTCAACGTGTAAGCATGAAAGATAAAATGGACGTAGTGGTCCCGATTCGTTTGGAAGGTACTCCTGCCGATATTGCCCAATACGGTGCTATCGTGGAACACATTATGCGTGAAATCGAAGTACGCGCTTTGGTAAGTGCCATCCCGCACGAAATCGTAGTAGATATTACTTCGATGACCATCAATAAAGGCATTGTCGCCGGCGATATTAAATTGCCTGAAGGCGTAGAACTTAAAACCGATGTACAAGCCCCTGTGGTGGCCTTGTCTATCCCGAAAGATGATGCTTCCGCTGCTGCTCCTGCCGATGCGGCTGCTCAACCGGAAAGCTCTTCTACCAAGGGTAAAAAAGACGAAGAAGGTAACCTTACCAAAGGTACCGACGCTGCCAAAAAATAGTTTATGCAATATCTCCTGGCTGGCCTGGGCAATCCTGGCCCTGAATACGAGCGTACGCGACACAATGTGGGGTTTCGCATCGTGGATGCCGCGGCTCATAAATGGGGGGCACAGTGGCAGTCTTGGCAAAAGTTGGGAGAATATAGCAAGGTATCCGTGGAGGGGCATGACATCTTTTTGTTAAAACCCCACACGTATATGAATTTATCGGGTCAGGCTGTAAGCAGCCTGGCCCGGTTTTACAAAATTACACCGGAGCGAGTACTCGTGTGTTTTGATGATGTTTCTTTGGAAGTCGGGAAACTGCGCCTGCGCGGCAGCGGTTCTGCCGGTGGTCAAAAAGGAATGAAAAACATCATTGAGCAGTTGGGAACGGACAAAATTGCCCGTCTGCGCCTGGGGATTGGCCCCAAGCCTTCTCCTTATACTTTAGTGGATTTTGTACTGGGTAAATTTACCCGGAACGAAGAAACCCAATTAGAACCTGCCTTAGAGCGCGCGGTCTGCGCGCTAGAAAGTTATTTTAAAGATGGTCTGGAAAAGGCCATGAACCAGTTTAATTAAGCCATTTTTTTGAAATATTTTTCTTGCTAAAAAGCAAAAAACTTCTTATACTATACATATAATTTGATCTGTTTTTGGAACCGTTTAAGAAACGGAGAGCTTTTAAATATTAAAGGCATCATAGGAGTCCAAAAGCAGCTGTTTTAGGTACAGCATGATGGAACTTATAATCCCATTATGTTGTGCCGAGCGTTTACCGTCTTGCGGTAGACCACGGCTGTTTTGATTGGGTCACTCCTATGAGCTCAAAAGAGACAGCCGTTTTTTATTGGGTTTCATAACAGAGAATTGAAGCATATAAGGAGAAATATTATGAAACTAAATAAACAAGCGTTTACGCTAATTGAATTAGTCGTTGTAGTATTAATAATAGGGATTTTGGCAGCAGTAGCTGTGCCACAATACCAAATATCTGTGGCAAAAAGTAGATTTGCTAGATTAAAACTTTTAGTGAAAAGTATAGTTCAAGCGCAGGAAGTATATTTCCTAGCCAACGGAAAATATGCAATAGATTTAGCGGTTTTAGATGTAGATCTCCCTGCCGGATATGAAGAAGAAAAGGATAGGGGTGAAAATGACGAGGTAACCAAGATTATTTATTTGTTTGATGGGTGGGAGTGTCGGAGTTATGGTACGGCTATTGCTTGTAGAACGGAAGTAGGTGGTATTGATGTTTTTTATAAACAGTATTATGAGAAGGGAAATTTATCAAGGTCTAAATGGGAGCAATGTATAGCCTATACTACGGATTTAGATCATTTGTCCAATAGATTGTGTAAATTAGAAACAGGTCTTATAGTCCCGACACATACTCCAAAATCAGCAGGGTATACAGAGTGGAAGTATAACTAATCCAAGGATAAATCCGTTAGTAAAACATTGCACAATGTACATTCATATGGTGAATTCTTTTACAGATTCTTAGAATACCAAGAAGAAAAGCATTGTAACGAAAAACAAGGGGCTTGTAAGCCCCTTGTTTAGGTTGTTTAGAACTTATTTTGTAGTATAATTCATACAGCAATTACCGAGCATACATTTGCCGCAATTACACATTTCTTGGGCTACTTTCAAAGCAGCCAATAATTTCCTGGCAAAGTCTGTTAAGGTCGGGTCGCGGGCACCCAGTACTAACAGGATATCTCCCGGTTGGGCAGCAGCGGCCATTTGAGCTAAGATGCGTTCGCGGCATTCTTCGTAAGACACATTAACACAACGTTTTTTTAGCTCATTATAGATCGTTTTGCAGGTAATCCCTTCCGGGATGGTACCTCCCGGATAATATACTTCCGTCAGCCATAAGTGATCCTCTGGCCCGATGCTTTTGGCAAAACTGTCCACAAATTCATGCGATAAAAGTTTAATAGAAGTAAACGCATGCGGTTGATAAAATGCAAGCACGCGTTTTCCGCGTAAATGTGCTGCGGCAATTGTAGCTGCTAGTTTATGCGGGTTGTGAGCAAAATCGTCTACTACCTCAATTTTATTATAACTGCCGATAGAAGCAAAACGTCTAGCAATCCCCGTAAACTTGCTCAGAGCCTGCGCGCAGGTTTGTAAATCAACGCCCATGTGCACAGCGGCAGCCACGGCCGCGGTGGCGTTGGCTACGTTGTGTACCCCCGGGATTTGTAAACGGAAAGATTGTCCGTTAATAGTGAAGTCCGATCCAAATCCGTCTACTTTGATATCACTGGGATGTATGTCTCCCAAGGACAGACCAAAGGATTTATCCCCACCCAAAACACAAAGATTTTCTTCTTCGGCATTGATAATCGCAGTTTTACAATGTGAAATAAACTGCTTAAAGTAGCCTTGCAAAATATCTATTTCTTTATGGTCTTTCTGTAGGTTTAAACATAAACCTAAATAGGGTTGGTACTTCACAATGGATCCGTCACTTTCGTCGGCTTCAATGACTAAAATATCACTGTTCCCCTTATAGACATTCCCAAAGACTCCTTGTTCTTTTTGCAGAGATAAAATAGATGCTCCCGTAATGACAGACGGTGATAATCCGGCAAAGGCTAAAATATCATAGACCATAGCGGTAGTAGTACTTTTACCGCTTGTACCCGATACGGCAATGGTGCGGTGCTGTGCTACATGTTTCGCAAGCAGTTCACTTCGGTGCATAGTCGGTATGCCGAGTTGTTTCGCTTTTAACAATTCCGGATTATCTCCTTCGATTGCAGAAGACAAAATCACCAATTCGGTATTTTCATCAATACCGCTGCCGTCTTGCGGAAATAATTTAATATTTAATTTTTTTAAATAATCCCACAAGGCCATATTCGTATAGCCTTTGCTGATTAACCGGTCTGAGCCGGTAACCTCGTCACGGCCCATGGCGTGTAGTTGTGCCAAGGCACTCATACCAACGCCGCCTATACCTACAAAGTGAATTTTCATTTTTTCTTTTCCTTTAATTTAAATTTTGCAAAATCGCTCATCGTATAAAAACCGCCGGGTCTTTTTACAAGCCATGCTGCTATATCAAGTACAGAAGCTGCAAATAAGTCTCGGTTGGTTGCTTTATGTGTTAAAGTAATTTCATCTAAATCTGAGGATAACTGAACACTATGAGTCCCGACAGTTTCTCCGATGCGTTCATAGGTTACCTGTGAAACAGGCAAATCCATTATATCCGCGATTCGTTTGGCCGTACCGCTGGGAGCATCCTTTTTGTGCACATGGTGGATTTCATGCAGTGCTTTTTCATAACTTTTATACATTTTACAGGCCTGTTTAATAAGTTCTGTAAAAAAGTATACGCTTAAACTGACATTGGGAGCATAGAAAACAGGGATTTTTTCTTCAGATTGGAGTTGAAATAAAAATACTTCCGGCAAATTGGTGGTACCCGTTAAAAATGGTTTTTTGTGTTTTTTGGCTAGCCAAAAAGCTTCTTGTGCGCCCACCGGCGTAGAAAAATCAATTACCATATCAAACGGTTCTTGGATATCCGTTTGACCGAATTCTCGTTTGACGCAAACCATTAAATTCTTTTGGGGATTTTCTTGAATAAGCCGTGCAATGGCCTGTCCCATTTTACCGTTGGCACCGTTTAGTAATACGCGAATGATTTTATTTCTTTTCATTTGAAAAACCGCTCCAACAATAATTCTACAATTTGTCGACCGTTCATGGCAGCTCCTTTTAACAGATTGTCAAACGTGACGAAATAGTGAATAATTTTCGGATCTTCCACGTCTACGCGCAAACGACAAATAAATGTTTCTTCTTTGCCACTGGCCTGTTTGGGAGTAATTATGTCGTCGCTGTATGCAAGATGGGGAAATGAATTCCATAGCTTTTTGACTTGCTCTAAATCAAAGTTTTCTTGTGCCTTAATCGTGATACCCAGGGAGTGTGAATTTTCCACCCCTACACGTACTGTATGACAATATACTTTTACCTGTGGCCAATCCATAATTTTTCGGGTTTCATACAAGCCTTTGAGTTCTTCTGATGTGTGCCCATTGTCTTGTATACTACCGATTAGCGGTACGCAGTTCTCAGCGTATAAGCTGCCCAGAGTATGGAAATCATCTAGTAACTTTTTGCCCCCACCGCTAATGGCCTGATATGAGCAGAAAAAGATTTCTTGAATATGGTAAAAATCTCGCAACGGTGCCAAACTCATAACCAGTCCGGTGGTCGTACAGTTAGGACTGGCGATAAGATGTGTGTCCCCTGTAATTGTTTGCGGATTAATTTCTGGAATGACTAACGGGATTCTCGGTGTCATGCGAAACTGCGAAGACATATCTACCATGAATCGAACACGATCTTTTAATTGGGGAACCAAGGCCGCGCTGACCGGGTTATCCGTACAGAGAACCGCGATATCTAGTGCAGGGATTTCGTCATTTCGACCAAAAGTTTTTAATTCAAACGGGTGTTTTATTTTTTGCAACTGGGCTTGTACATTACGCCCGACCATACCATTAATTCCGATAATACCTACAGTTGTCATATTAAATTAAAAACTCCTTATTTGTTTGGGATAATAGCGTGTCAATCTTTGCTTTGTTTTCAGCGGAAATTTCACCCAACGGTGCTCGTGCTGTTTGTGAGCCAAATCCCAACTTGGAAAGCATATATTTGATGCAGGTCGGATTGGTTTCCAGATAACACGCTTTAATAAGCGGATACACTTGCGTAAATATTTCAAACGCTTCTTGAGGTTTATTGGCATGAAATAACTGATAAATTTTTACAAAAGTTGGAGCACATACGCAAGCAGCGGCACTGATGATACCGGACGCCTGAAGTGCTAAAAATTGTGGAAACAGATCGTCATTACCACATAAATAACTGATACGATTTTTATGATATACCGCCGTATCAGTTATGTGAGTCATGTCGTAATCGGATTCTTTGACTGCGATGATTTGCGGGACTTCCTTGAGTAATGTATCAAGCATTTGTGCGGATAACTTTTGTCCGGTACGTCCCGGAATATGATACAGCACAATAGGCAGTCCCTGCGCGGCAGCTGCTTTGAAATACACAATCATCCCTGCTGGATTGGGTTTGTTGTAATACGGAGTAACGACAAGCACGGCGTCTGGTTGATAGAGCGCGGCTAATTGTATGTTTTCTACCGTAGAAACCGTATTATTGGTGCCTACCCCGATAATCAATTGTACGCCTGCGTTCTTAATTTCGGGTATACAGATATCCAGAATTTCTTTTTTCTCCTGCGAGGTAAGAGTGGGAGTTTCTGCCGTGGTACCTAAAAGTACGATTCCCTGTACGCCAGCTTTAAGTTGAGCACGTAATAATTTCAGTAAATTTTCTTTGTCTAAATTTCCGTTTTGTAAAAATGGTGTGGCTAATGCCGTAAATACACCCTGTAACATAAGATTCTCCTAAAGGTTCTTTGTTCATATTGTAGCAATTTAATTGGTATAATAAAGTAACTTATTTTACAGAGGATTTTGTTTTATGTCACAGCAGCCTACGCCGCAAGAATTAAATGATCAAAAAGAAAATGTTGCTACTTTTACAACTAGTTTACCCGAACAGGCCTGGGAAAAAATGGCAGCTAATCCAACTACGCAGTCTGCCAAAAATGAGGCGAATATGCAAACACCGCAACCTCCGATGGGTTCTGAAAAAGTAGTTTCCGGCGGCCGATTTTGGGCCGGGTTATTGCTTGCTTTATTTTTGGTTTCTTCGTTGTGCGGCCTGTATTTAACAGTTAAACCGGGACTGCAATGTCCCCAAAAAGGGACCAAAGACAGCAGCGTGTCTTCAGTCATTTCTTCTTCACTTTCGTCTAAGGATGATAAGGCCAATGTGGCCTGGATTAAGGTGCGCGGTGTAATTGCCACGGATAATTCTTCCTCTCCGTTTTCCCGTCCGCAGGGAGCTGGTGCCATTGCCAAAAAAATACGAGAAGCCGGCGAAGACAAAGATGTTAAAGCTATTGTTTTGGATATTAATTCTCCCGGGGGTACGGTAGCTGCTGTGCAAAATATTTACAGTGAAATTTTAAGAGCCAAGCAAAACGGCAAGAAAGTCGTAGCCTTATTTCGCGATGTGGCGGCTAGCGGCGGGTTTTATGTGGCCATGGCAGCTGATAAAATTGTGGCTGAACCGGGTACGATTACGGGTTCTGTGGGGGTAATTATGCAGACCAGTAACGTAGAAGGACTATTTAATAAAATTGGCGTCAAAATGGTACCGATTACATCCGGCAAATATAAGGATATGGGTTCTGCGTATCGTCCGATGACGGATGCCGAACGGGCACTTTTGCAGGATATGGTAGATGATACGTATTCCCAATTTTTTGCCGCTGTAAAGGCAGGGCGTCCCGAAGTATCCGAAGACACTTTACGTGAATATACGGACGGACGTGTGTTTACCGGGCAGCGTGCCTATAATTTAGGATTTATTGATAAATTGGGCGGCGAAGAGGAAGCGTTGCAATTAGCCGGAGAATTGGCAGGGGTAAAAGATCCCAAGATTATTTCTTCCAGGTCTGATAATCTGCGTGATTTTATTTTTTCGTTTGGTTCTTCCATGGAAGGGAACTCTCTGGTAAAACAACTTGAATCATTGGCCACTCCTAGCGTATCTTATTTGTGGATAAACTAATGAAACACTTACTTACGACTTATTTTATGTATACCCAGGATTCGGCCGCGGCTGTACGAAGACTATTAGATCGTCGTTCATTTCGACAAGCCTGTTTGGGCTATTTTGTAGCCACGTTGGGATGGGTATTGTTTTTTAATATCGGTGACGGGCTAAGTTTACCGGTTTTGTTGATCAAGTTAATTCTGGTATTTGCTGCGGAACTTACGGCCGGTTATTTTATTGCGGCCCTGTGCGGATTATTTTTGGATTTACGTCGCGTGAAAGTATCTTCTGCGCAACTCTTTGTACTGGTGGGAAGTGCCGGGTTTATGAAAGCACTGCTGATTGCTTTTGCGCTTATTTCAGCTGCCTGCCCTCAGGCGCATTTGGGTTGGTTGGCTCCGATAGCACTACTCGGTGTATTTGTTTTGCAACTGATTTATTTGGTGCGTGGTTTGCAATATGCCTGGCAGGTAGACGCGGCTGAAGCGATTGGCGGATGGCTGTTTGGATTTATTCCCGTATGTGCATTTGTCACGCTGTTGGGTGTTTTCTTTATTTGGTTTTTGGTGTTGTTGGTATAACGGACATGTGTGTTTTGTTTTACAAAGAAGGATGTTTTTTGTTATAATATAAAAAATTTAAGATGTAATGGTGCGGTGGCCAAGTGGTAAGGCGAGAGTCTGCAAAACTCTTATTCGTGGGTTCGATTCCCACCCGCACCTTTCTTCTTTTTATATTTTGTGCATAAGTTGCATATTAAGCCGCTATATTTTAGTTATAATAATTCTGAGTTGGGCGCTGCTTTCTGTAAAGATTGAAATACGAACTTGAAGTGAGAATCTATTAAGAAAATCCTCATTATTATTTAGAGAAATATCTATTTATTTGTCTGAGTTTGAAGGTGCTTATATTAGAAAACGACGGCGAACAAACTCTTTTGGCAAATATCACAAGAACTCCGGCACCCATAATGCCGGAGTTCAAATCTAGCAGGGAGGCCGATTCCCCTACAAGAGGCATACCCTTAAAACGGGCCTAAGTGGCACTCCCTTACTAGTACTATAATGGAAAACAAAAAAATTTCAAGGCCTAATTTAAAAATATTTTTATAAACAATTTTGTTGCACTCTTTTATGTAATTTGTTATAATAAAAATATATAGACCCCTACGGGGGTCCTTTTTGACGGTACCCACGCAGAAAAATATTTGGAAGCTGCAATAATTTTTTGTATAATATTAGGGTATTGTTTTGCGGGCGTGGTTCAATGGTAGAACACTAGCCTTCCAAGCTTGTGACGAGGGTTCGATTCCCTTCGCCCGCTAAGAATTTGAGTCGCTGGGGTAGCTCAGTAGGTAGAGCATTTCCATGGTAAGGAAAAGGTCGTGGGTTCGATTCCCACTCCCAGCTGATAAATTTGAAGTAATCAAAGTAGCGCTGGGGTAGCTCAGTAGGTAGAGCATTTCCATGGTAAGGAAAAGGTCGTGGGTTCGATTCCCACTCCCAGCTTACTGAAAACTAAGAAATAAATTAAGGAGAACTAAACAAATGGCTAAAGAGAAATTTTCTCGCAGCAAACCGCACGTGAACGTCGGTACCATTGGACACGTAGACCACGGTAAGACCACGCTCACTACCGCTATTACCAAAGTATTAGCGAAAGAGGGTAAAGCCAAAGCTATGGCTTATACCGATATCGCCAAAGGCGGTGTAGTACGTGACGCTTCCAAAATCGTAACGGTAGCTGTATCTCACGTAGAATATGAATCCGACAACCGCCATTATGCGCACATTGACTGCCCCGGACACGCCGACTATATTAAAAACATGATTACCGGCGCTGCCCAAATGGACGGTGCTATCTTGGTAGTATCCGCCGTGGACGGTCCGATGCCCCAAACCCGCGAACACGTACTGCTTGCCAAACAGGTAAACGTACCGAAACTCGTTGTATTTTTGAACAAAGTAGACTTGGTTGATGACAAAGATTTGTTAGACCTCGTTGAAGAAGAAATCCGCGACTTACTGGGCAAATATGAATTTGATCGTGATAATACACCGATCGTACGCGGTTCTGCTTTGAAAGCCATTGAAGGCGATCAGAGCGAACTGGGCGAACCCTGCATTAAACGCTTAATGGAAGCCTTGGACAGCTGGATTCCTGAACCTAAACGCGAAACCGATAAACCGTTCTTGATGGCTGTGGAAGACGTATTCTCCATCACCGGTCGTGGTACGGTAGCCACCGGTAGAATTGAACGCGGTAAGGTACACGTCGGTGATCCGTTGGAAATCATCGGCTTCCGCGATACCATGAATACGGTAGCCACCGGTATCGAAATGTTCCGCAAACTCTTAGACGAAGGTATCGCCGGTGATAACGTCGGTATCTTGTTGCGCGGTATTGATAAGAACCAAGTAGAACGCGGTCAGGTATTGGCTGCTCCGAAAACGGTAACCCCGCACAAACACTTCAAAGGCCAAGTTTACATCTTGAAAAAAGAAGAAGGCGGACGCCACACTCCGCTCGCCAAAGGCTATAAACCGCAATTTTACCTCCGCACCACGGACGTAACCGGTGAATTGTCTTTTGATCAAGACATGATTATGCCTGGCGATAATGCCGAAATTGAAGTAAAACTTATTACCCCGGTAGCTATGGAAGAAGGTTTACGCTTCGCTATCCGCGAAGGTGGCCACACCGTAGGCGCTGGTGTAGTAACCAAAATTATTGAGTAAACGCAGTACTTTGCATGTTTAGTTCTCTGCCGCAGGGCGGGAGATAAATCCCGCCCCTGCGCAGGTGAACGTACGGCAAAATTATCCCTTTGTAAGGAAACACAAGATGGCAACTGAAAGAATGACGATCGCGCTGATTTGCACGGAATGCAAAAACAAGAACTATTATAAAGTGCGCGGCAAAAAGAAAGAGTACAAGTTAGAATTAAATAAATTCTGCAAAGCTTGCGGAAAACAAACTGTACATAAAGAAGGCAAAGCCTCTTAAGTTTTTTGTGGGAGCGTCGGTTAACTGGTAAACCACCGGTCTCCAAAACCGGGACTGAAGGTTCGAGTCCTTCCGCTCCTGCCAGGTTTTATACCAAGGAAAACCACCCTATGATGAATAAGGCAATCCAATTCGTAAAGGATTCTGTAGCAGAACTGAAAAAGTCCACCTGGTTGTCCAGACAGGAAGTAATTCAATCCACCATCTTGGTGGGCATCGTGGTAGTATTGGTATCGGCCTATGTCGGTATCATAGACTTTGGCCTTACGCGCATTTTGGGCGCCGTAGTAGGAGGGCACTAATGGCTGAAGAAACACCTACCGCTTGGTACGTCGTACATACACAAACCGGCTACGAAGAAAGAGTAAAAAAGAAAATTTTGTTAGATGTGGAAACCCATCAGATGGGTGAACAAATCTTCCAAGCGCTTGTTCCGACGGAAGAAGTGCGCGAAGTAAAACAAAATAAAGAAATCCGTCACCAACGTAAATTTTTCCCTAGCTATGTGCTTGTGGAAATGAAAATGACCAGCGAAGCTTATTGGTTTATTCGCAATATTACGGGGGTCAGCGGGTTTTTAGGTGATCCGTCTCCTGTGCCGCTGTCGGAAGAGGATGTCACCGAAATTTTAGACCGCATTAATAATCCTGGCGGCAAACCGAAATATTTGGTGGAATTTAAACGTGGCGAAAGTGTACGTATTACCGAAGGTCCGTTTAAACACTTTATTGGGGTTGTAGAAGAAGTTAACGAACAAAAGAACAAACTCAAAGTCATGGTAACGGTATTTGACCGTGCCACCCCCGTAGAAGTGGACTTCCTGCAAGTAGAAAAGAACTGATTTTACCGCGTAAGCAGTAAAAATTATGGAGTAACACAAAAATGGCAAAAGAGAAAAAAATTAAAGGATACATTAAATTGCAAATTCCTGCCGGTGCAGCCAACCCGGCCCCGCCTGTGGGTCCGGCTTTGGGTCAGCACGGTGTAAACATCATGGAATTTTGCAAACAATTCAACGCCAAGACTGCTAAAATGGAGAAAGGTATTAAGATCCCGGTCATCATCACTGTTTTTGAAGACCGCTCTTTCACCTTTATTACCAAGATGCCGCCTATGGCCACGCTGATTATCAAAGAGCTTAAACTGGCAAAAGGTTCCGGAGCTCCACACAAAGATAAAGTCGGCAAGATTACGCAAGCCCAATGTGAAAAAATCGCGGCCCAAAAATTGCCCGATTTGAACACCAAAGACATCAAACAAGCCGCGGAAATGGTAAAAGGTACCTGCCGCAGCATGGGTGTAGACGTAGTTAAATAATTTAAGTCTCAGGGAGGGCGCAAGCCCGCTTGAACCTAAGGAGTATTTAGATGGGAAAAAGATTAGAAGCAGCAGCTAAAGCGTACGATAAAAAGAAAGTGTACACCGTAGAAGAAGGCGTGCAAATCGTAAAAGATAATGCCAAAGCCAAATTCGATGAAACGGTGGAACTGCACGTAAAGCTGGGCATTGATACCAAAAAAGCCGACCAACAGGTCCGCTCTACGGTAGCATTGCCGCACGGTACAGGTAAAACCAAACGCATCGCCGTTATCGCCAAAGGCGAGCACGCTCAAGAAGCGCAAAATGCCGGGGCCGATAAAGTCGGATGCGAAGACATTGTAGACGAAGTACTTAAAGGCAAAATTGACTTTGATGTGCTCGTTGCTACACCGGATACCATGAAAGATTTGGCCAAAGCCGCCAAAATCTTGGGCCCGCGCGGTTTAATGCCTAACCCGAAATCCGGCACCGTGACCTTTGACTTGGCCAATACGATTAAAGCTTTAAAAGCCGGTCGTATTGAGTTCAAGGCCGATGCTTACGGTATCGTACATGCCATTATCGGTAAAGCGTCTTTTGACGCCACCAAATTGGCAGAAAACGCAAAAGCTGTGTTAGAAACAATCCTCCGTGTAAAGCCCAGCACCTCCAAAGGGGTGTATGTGCAGAGCATTGCAGTAAGCTCTACCATGGGGCCCGGAGTATTTGTAACCAATAAGTAACAAACTCTCTTTTGCAAACACAAATAGCCCGCTCTAATGAGCGGGCTATTTCTAATTCATATAGCATCCTTTGCCCTGGAATAAAATAGGTTCTAACTCTCCACAAAAACTTTGGCACAATTGTTGATGATATGTGCTTGTATTTACAGCATAACAATACATTTTATTACGCGAATTTACATACTTTGCATGTGATAACATAAATCCAAAAGTAATTTGTATCGGGGTGGTAAGGCCTTCTACTCGGTCATAGCCATTATCTCCATCGGTAATACCGCGTTGACAATCTAGTACAAAATGGTTTTTGTTATTTACTAATTGTTTTTTTGAGTTTAAATTATATCCAGGAAATTCGGCTCCTAATTCTTCGCAATCTTTAGCATATTCTCCATTTGCTAAGTAGTAAATTTCTTGCATATCTCTAAGAGGTCGAATGGCATTTAGTAATTCCGTAAAATGAGCCTTATCAACTGCTTTCCTGTATTGAGGAAGGGCCACTGATGCTAAAATTCCTATAATGAGTACAACGACTAAAAGCTCAATGAGTGTAAATGCTTGTTTATTATTTTTCATATATTCTCCTAAAATTTGTTTTTGGAAAATACGTAATAAAAACGGCTGCTATATCCGAGTCCAAGTAAGTAACCCATCAATAACAGCCGTGGCTTGCCACCATGTGGCAAACACTCGGCACTATACCAACAAGGGATCAGCTTATGGGTATAGTACCTAAAACAGCTGTTTTTGGACTTACTTGGTGCTGTTAGTTTATAACAGCTCAGCGTTTCTAAAACGCTTCCAAAAACAGATTAAATTTTCTTCTTGCTACACTTTTATTATAACAAAAATCTTTATTTACTGTCTTTCATAATTACCATCACTTCCGTAAAATCTTTTTTTGTCTTTTTGACTAAATACGGATAAGCGTCTTTTTGGTCTACGCGTCCCCAATCACTACCTAGGGTATCGCGCATAAAACTGACCAAACTTTCATTAAAGACTGGAAACATAAACAAATCTGCATGTTTGATTTTTTCTTTGCCTTTATAGAGATCCGCTCCTACATAGGCAGAAATAATTCCAATGAGTTCCCCAGTATTGGTCATCACGCCGGATCCGCTCATCCCTTTGCGGATGCCGAAGTTCTTAGTATAGGCATACCCCAAATCTTTGACGTAATATACAGGATTTGGGTCCGGTTTAACTTCCCTTTTTCCGCTAAAAATAGAAATTACTGACATTTTTCTATCCAATACATAATTTGCGTTGTCAAATATGGCTATGGGCGGTAAATCCGGACTTAATACGTGTCGGTATTTACTGTTGGAGCGCGGATTGCGGGACATCCAAGCGATAAATTGTTGCTCGCTCATCGCTACATTTTTAGGGTTTTTGGATGTAGCTCGGCGATAATAGGTTTTTGGTGCCCGGTTTATATCTAAACGGATAAGTGCAAAATCATCTTTGACGAGTTTTCCTTCTTTATAACCGGGATGCACAAAAATATTGGGCTTTTTGGCTGTATGTTGGGTTTCTGCTAAGATAGAGACAGGTAAATCCAATAAATCCATGCGGATTTCACAAGACTGGGCGCACATATCTTTGACGCAGTGGGCTGCAGTGGCAAACCACCGCGGAGCAATACGGGTTGCCTGACATTTAGAGCTTCGTCCGTTTGACACGATGTAATATTCAAAGGTATGGTTAAAATCTTCTTTGGTAGTATGTTTGTTCTCATCTGTTACTGTCATTACGCTAACCTCAGCATATAGCGAAATAGACATGAAACAAATAAGTAAGAAAAAAAGCTTTTTCATGGGTTCTCCGTAGGGAAGATAATACAAGCATCAAAACCACTGCGGGTGCGAAAAACAGGATCTTTTTCGCCCCAACTTAGTACGGTTAATTTATTGGCATAAGCCTGTGTAAAAGGTTCTTGTTTCATAATAAATCCAAAAGGCATATCTGCTCCCAAAGAAGCAGATTCCAGTTGGATTACAAAGTTTTGCGGGGAAGAGTTTGCCAAGGTAAAAGGTGCCCGGTAATGTGTATGCATATTCCCTGCATAAATAAAAAGTACGGCGTCCGGATTATTATCTGCCACATAGCTGATAATATGTCGCCAGTGGGCATTACGCTCCTGCATACCGTAAACCGATTCGTATTGGCTTTCCGAGGGAGTAATCAAAGATTCATGGTCTTTAATATATCCTACATTTTCTAAACCGATTACCTGAATACCTGCACGGATAAATTTATTAAAAAAAGTAAATTTATTTGAATTACGTCGAAGTGGCATCTCCAAACGTCCTACAGGTTTTCCCGGTTTTTGCCAAGGTAATAATCGGTCTGATACAAATTCGGTTAAAACAATAATTTTTCGTTCCGGAAATTTTTTTTGGTACTGAAATACCATATTTTCAAATGCTTTATAAATGGCAGGTTGGTTGTGTTCCTCGCCTACAAAGATTTTGCGAACAGTTGCTGGAATAAGAGCGGCGTAATCCATTTGTTCTGGGGACACGCGTTGCCAGTTTATCGTCTTATAAATAGCGTCTTTTTGGTCTTGCAAAAAATGTAGATCTTTTTCTATAGTTTCAAACCATTGAAAGGCCATTTTGTCATTACGCAAAATAAACAAAGGGTCTACGGGCTCCGGCAAATATCGGTCTGGGGCACTGACTGTGGCCATACGTTGAAAAGGAATAGTACGAGACGATTGAAAATAAGCCAACCGGTTTGTGTTTGCTAGTTGTGCTGTATGCGAAGCATTTAGTACGGCACGGTCCATATGATAAGAAATAGCCCGTTGTAAGCGTGCTTCTTGGGGAGACAGTGCTCTACCTGCCTTTTGTAAAAAACGAATACCTCCACCGGCATGTAACGGCAAGAAGATCGTCATCAACAAGAGAAGGAAAATGGCTTTCAGGGACTTCATAAATCCATTGTAACAAGAAATCGTTAAAAAAGGCAAACAATAAAAACTAACTAAAGTTGCACTAGCAGGTTGAACTGTGGAACCAAAAATTTCGCTTGACGCGTTTTTTTTTTTTTGATATTCTGTCTCTATAGAATACCTAATAGGGAGAGATAATTATGCAAGGAAATAAACAAGCATTTACGCTCATAGAGCTTTTGGTAGTAGTGCTAATTATAGGAATTTTAGCAGCGGTAGCGGTGCCACAATATCAAAAAGCGGTGTGGAAAAGTCGTTTTGCAACTATTAAACATATAGCCAAAACAATAGCCGCGGCAGAAGAAGTATATTATTTAGCAACAGGTTCTTATACTGATCGAATCCAAAATTTGGATATAGAAATCCCTACGCCAGAAAGAACTTCAGAAGTGGAAAGTTATGGAACATATTACTATAAATGGGGAGAATGCGGATTAGAGGTATTTAAAGATGTTGTAGCTTCTGTTTCCTGCTCTTTATACCAAACAGGAGTAACAGATGATGTCCATGATCGTGTATTAGGATATTTTATCCATTTAAATCATTCTAATCGTACGCCGGGAAAAACCGTTTGTTATGCATATGGATCAAATAAAACGGGAATTCCCTATCAAATTTGTAAAAATGAAACAAATCATTCTGAGGCAGATGTATCCTGGTCGTCTTCAAATATATATGGATGGAATTATTGAGAGGAAAGGAAAATTATTTTTTCCCTTCCCGTCTTGCTTTGCGTTTAGCTAAACGTTCGGCCTTGGTTTCCCGGCGTTTGTATCCGGCATGCTCAGGGGCTTGCGGAGCTTCTTCGTCAAAATCGCCGTTCCATTCAAACTCTTTACCGCCAACGACTAACAGGTCTCCATCCTGAACGCCTTGTTTAAGCAGTGCTTTTTCAAGTCCGATTTTTTTGAAAATACCTTTTAATCGGGTAACGGCTTCGGGTTGCGTGAAATTAGTCATGGCAATGAACTCTTCTACTTTTTTACCTGTGATATGGATAATATCGTTTTCATCGCGCGTAATGGTAAAAATAGGTTCTACTTTATGTACTACGGATTTTTCTTCTTCTACAGTGAGTTGCTCAACAGGGGTGGATGACAAGATTTGGACCACCTCGTTAAGTACTTCTTTTACACCTAGTCCCGTAGCAGCTGAAATCAGCATTACTTTATGTTTTTTTAACTTTTTACTAAGAGTTTTATAAACTTTTTCGGCAGCAGGAAGATCGGCCTTATTTACGGCTATAATACGTGGTTTTTCAAAGAGTTTTTTATTAAAGTTTTTAAGTTCTTTTTCAATAACTTTAACGCTCTCTTCTGCACTTAGCCTGTCAAATCCTTCTGGATCCACTAAGTGTAGTAATACACGGGTGCGTTCAATGTGTTTTAAAAATTGGATCCCCAGTCCTTTCCCCTCACTGGCCCCTTCAATGATACCAGGGATATCAGCTGTGGCAAAACTAACTCCTTGGTGCAATGTAATACCTAAGTTGGGGTTCAAAGTCGTAAACGCATAATTAGCGATACGCGGTCTGGCAGCCGAGATGCGGCTTAAGAAAGTACTTTTGCCTGCATTGGGGAATCCTACGAGTCCGAGATCGGCCAGTACTTTAAGCTCCAAAATCAACGTTACTTCTTCTCCGGGGAGTCCATTTTCGGCAATATGCGGAGCCGTGTTTTGCTGGGTTTTAAAGGATTGGTTCCCGCGTCCACCCGCACCGCCCTTGGCCACGGTAAATTCTTGGCCAGGTTTGGTCATATCAACTAAAAATTCTCCTTCCAACGTACGTACAATGGTACCGCAGGGTACATATACGTAGCGGTTTTCACCGGCACGGCCTGTTTTATTGTAAGAGCCTCCCTTTTCACCGTTAGGAGCGTCAATATGCGGGTGGTAGGCTAGTTCTAAGAGCGTGGTTAAATTTGGTTCGGCACGCAGGATCACATCTCCCCCGCGTCCGCCGCAACCGCCGTTCGGACCGCCAAATTCAATGAATTTCTCGCGCCGAAACGACAAACATCCGTCTCCGCCTTTACCAGCGGTCACGTAAATTTTAACACGGTCTAAAAAACTGCCTGATTGCATAAAAATCCTTATAACAACGATTCACCGGGGTCGTCTTGTGCCAGTAGCTTTTTGCTTAGTTGCCGCTTCGCCTTTTGGCGAGTACGCTTGGCTTTTTTACGGGCCGATGTTTTAGTAACGGTGTAGCTCCATTCGTCCTGTACTACGTGTAAATCGTCTTGTTTCATGGTTTTACTGGCAAAAAAAGCGGCAGGAAAAATTCCCGCCGCCTTAATTTGCCAAATGTTTATTTGTCCGCTTTTTTAGCAGCCGGTTTGGCAGCTTTCTTGGCGGGCGCCTTTTTAGCGGCAGCTTTAGGGGCTGCAGTTTTTTTAGCAGGCGCTTTGGCTTCTTTGGTTTCCGCAACTTTGGGGTACACGGAAATTTGTTGTTTGCCTCTTCTTACCCATTCAAAGGTAACAATACCGCTTACGCGGGCAAAGAGACTGTCGTCGCTGGCGCGAGATACGTTGGTTCCAGGCAGGAACTTGGTACCGCGTTGACGTACGATGATTTCCCCAGCGTTTACAAACTGGGAGCCGTAACGTTTAATCCCTAAACGTTGGCCGTGGCTGTCTCTTCCGTTGGAGGAAGAACCTTGAGCTTTTGTATGTGCCATAGTTTAGTCTCCCAATTTATAACTGGATATCCGTGATTTTAATTTGCGTTAAGTTTTGTCTATGGCCCTGGGTACGTTCATACCCTTTTTTGGGGCGGCGTTTATAGACAATCACTTTATGACCTCTCAGGTGTTTGACCACTTGAGCGGTGACCTTGGCCGCAGTAGCGGCTTTGGTATCTGCTGAGGTACCTTCTTCGTTAGCGGCCCAGAGAACTTTGAGTTCTACGTTGGCGCCTACTTCCGCGTCCAGCTTTTCAACCTGCAGATCTTGACCGGGTTTTACCCAGTACTGTTTTCCACCAGTTTCAATAATTGCGTACATAAGTTAACTCGCTAGCAGCGCACTTTATAAAAAGCGCTTTTTAGCTCTTATATTATAGCATAAAGCGTACGCGCATGCCAAATCTAAAGTAGCACACTAGCTATATAAGTGCTAGATTTGCTAAAATATAACTACGAATTTATTATGCCAACTACTATGAAAGAAGATTATTATACTATCCTTGGTATTGAGCGTACGGCTACCGAGGTTGAAATTAAATCGGCCTTCCGTAAACAGGCCATGAAGTACCATCCCGATCGTAATCCCGGCGATAAAAATGCCGAGGAACAATTTAAAAAAGTAAACGAAGCTTTTTCTGTATTGTCCGATCCGCAAAAAAAACACATGTATGACCAATACGGCCACGAAGGCGTGAACGGAGCTGGCGGTTTTAGCGGTTTTAATGCCAGCGGGTTTGGGGATATTAATGAGATTTTCGGTTCTGTATTCGGGGATATGTTTGGAGGGGCTTTTGGCGGACGTTCCCGCGGACCGCGCGTAACCCGCGGAGAAGACCTTAAACTCGATGTAACCCTAACTTTGGAAGAAGCGTTTTCCGGCAAAGAGATCCCAGTAGATTATACACGCTTGGATAACTGCTCAGTGTGTGACGGCAGCGGAGCCTCGCAGGGAAGTGCCCGAAAGACGTGTCGTTCCTGCGGCGGATCCGGACAGGTAACGTATTCGCAAGGGATTTTTAGTATGCGGCAGGTTTGTCCTGATTGCGGGGGGAAAGGTACGGTGGTTGAAAAACCGTGTGGTGAATGCCGCGGTACGGGCCACAAACGCGTCAAAGAAAAAATCACAGTCAAAGTTCCCTCTGGTGTACGTACCGGGGTTACGCTTCGCGTATCCAACGGCGGAGACATTGGTGAGAACGGAGGCGGGTTTGGAGACTTGTACGTAGAAGTGCATGTCAAAGAACATAAGATTTTCCGCCGAGAAGGAGATAATTTAATTATTGATGCTCCGATTACTTACCCGCAGGCCGTATTAGGCGGTACAATCAAGGTCCCTACTATTGAGGGGAAAGAAATGGAAGTGACCATTCCCAAAGGAACTCAATTTGGTGAGGTACTTAAAGTACAGGGTAACGGTATGCCTAAACTGGGCAAGAAAGGTTTTGGAGATTTATTAATCAATGTACAGATTGAGGTCCTCAAGAAACCGACTGCTAAACAAAAGGAATTATTAGAAGCACTTGCTGAAGAAACTGGCGGCAAAAAGAGTTTCTTTAAAGACTTGTTTTGCAAATAACAGGGAATCTCGAAAACATATAACAAAAAGTACGTGGTTGATACACGTACTTTTTGTTTGGATAAAGGAACAAGTTTTATTGGATAATTCCTCCGCCTAATACAATGTCCCCGTTATACATAACGGCACTTTGTCCGGCAGTAATAGACATTTGTGGCTCTGTAAACTTGGCTGTAAAACTACCGTCTTCGTTTATCGTTACCTGTGCTTTGGCCGGCACATGTAAATTGCGGATTTTGATTTCGCAGTCAAAAGTTTGGGCTGGCGGTTCCCCAGCTACCCAACTGACATTGGTGGCAGTCAGTGTATCTGAGTACAATGCACTTTTGGGGCCGATAATGACTTGGTTCTTTTCGGCATCAATTTTAACTACATACATTGGCTCGGCAAATCCGCTTAGACCCAGGCCTTTGCGTTTGCCGATGGTATAGTTCCAAATCCCGTTATGTTGTCCCAATACTTTGCCGTCTGAGGTAACCAGTTCACCGGGTTTATTGGGGAAGTTTAATAAATCGTTATAATCCCCGCAGTAAAAATCCATACTGTCTTCTTTATCAGCGACTACCAACCCGGCCTGACGTGCTTTTTCACGGATTTCGGGTTTTGTTTTTTCACCTAACGGAAATAATACATGGGAGAGTTGTTCCTGTTTTAAACGGTGTAAAAAGTAGCTCTGGTCACGCGATAGATCCACAGCTTTTTTAAGCAGGTATTTCCCGGTTTTAGGGTCTTGTTCCACACGGGCATAATGTCCTGTGGCAAATTTGTCAAACTTAATTCCCTGTTTCGCAGCGGCGCTAGGAAGGACACCGAATTTGATTAAACTGTTACACAATACACACGGATTGGGGGTACGTCCGCAGGAATATTCCAAGCGGAAATTATCTAGCACCGTATGTTTATATTGTTCACGGCAGTCCACCGTCAAAAACTCAATACCCAATGTTTTGACAATAGACTCTACTTCTTGTAAGTCCTCTTTTTCCGGAGCCAAACAGGCATTTTTTTGGTGTCCCTCTTTCGGGACAGGGAGCGACGGATCCCAAATCAGCATGGTAGCACCGATAACATGGTATCCCTGCTCTTTTAAAAGTACAGCTGTAGCGGCAGAATCTACCCCACCGGACAAGCCGACTAGAACGGTCTCTTTTTCCATCAGAACCTCGTTAAATAATAGATTTGTACTTAAGGTTGAAAGCCAAAAGGACTCTTATATTTTAGTATTTTTTCTAGAGAGCTTTCTACTTGCATGTGTTTACACAGAATTATTAATACGGTAAGGTGTAATATCTGCCTGAGGCCCCGCCAGAAACAGGAGTTCCTCCTATGATTTGCTGGCAATAGGCCCCATTTGATAGGTTGGTATCAAAAACAAAAGTTCCATTGGTCCGTTCAAAGCAGAGGATTTGTTTTTCTTTGAGGCCAGATTTTGTTGTAAGTACCCATATAAATCCAGCTCCTGTATATTTACCAGTAATTCGGCCTAGCATAATGTTCGTATAACCACTCTTCTGCTGTAGGGACGCCGACCAATCAGCATTGGATACAGCGTCGGTAGTATCGGGTTTAAATTTTGTTGTTCCTGTCCAGGGAATATCAATATCTAATTCGGTATAGGACTCTGCATAAGATCCGTTCGCTAAATAATATACTTCTTGAGCAGTGGCCAATGTTTTAAGTAATATTAGAGCCTCGCTAGCTTTACTTTTTTCCACTGCTTTTTGGTATTGTGGTACCGCCACGGCTGCTAAAATTCCTGTAATCAGTACTACAACGAGCAATTCGATTAGTGTAAATGCTTTTTTGTTTCTTGTCATACATATCTCCTATTTTTAAATCTATTCTTGAACGATATATAAATAATGACGGCTGCCATATTAGGCATCAGAAGGGAAGTCTAATATAACAGCCGTGGTTCCCCGCATACGCAGGAAACGCTTGACACACGCAAGCCGTCGCTCTTGTGTGCCTAATCGGCTATTTTTGACCCTTCTGATTACTTCTGTTGCGAAGTATCCTGTATTCTTCATACAGTTCAAAAATAGATTAAATTGTACCTATAATATAGCAAAAACGCGCATACTTTTACAATATGCGCGTCATTTGGAAAGTTTTAAAAAATTATTATTCTTTATCGTTTTCAAGCATGCGACGAAATGTCTCATCATGTGTTGAGCTGTCCGTACTGGCAAAGGCCGCTTGAGTTTCTTCGGTGCCGGAGCGTGTTCCGGCCGGCTTGTTGACAGAAATGTGTGAGTATAGCTTGCGGATAGATGGGTAAATCTTTTTAAATGCCGCCACGATGCGCGGATCAAAGGATTGTCCAGATTCACTTAAAATATATTCATAAGCCTCTTCGGTTTTCCAGGCCTGTTTATAGACGCGAAACTGGCACAAAGCATCAAATACATCAGCTACCGTGATAATACGTGCTTCCAAAGGGATCTCTTCGCCTTTTAACCCGCTGGGGTATCCTTTACCGTTCCATTTTTCATGATGATACAGACTCATTTTGTGGGCAATCTTTAATACTTTAGAATGTGCGCCTTCCAAAATGCGTCCGCCGTAAACGGTATGGGATTTCATGATCTCAAATTCTTCGGAGGTCAACTTGCCGGGTTTTAATAAAATATTGTCGGCCAATGCCACTTTACCAATATCATGGAGTGGGCTGGCATTTTTGATCAGTTCGGAATCTTTAGTTCCCATGCCAAGTGCACGTGCCAATAAGTAAGAAATAATACTGATATTCTTTAAATGAGAACGCGTATCCTGTTGGTCACGGTATTCGGCGGTAACAGCCAGACGGTAAATAGTTTCCAACTGGGCCACATGCACGTCCTGATAGAGTTTGGCAATCTCAATGGAACTCCCGGCCAAAGTGGCAAGCAGTGTCAAAAGCCCCTCATCGTTTTTATCAAACGCTGCACCATCAGCTTTGTTAACAACTTGGAATACTCCCAATACTTTCCCAGAATTATTTTTTAATGGGACCGCCAACATGGTATGTGTACGGTAATCGGTAACCATATCCACATCCATGGAAAACCGCGGGTCTTCATAGGCATTCGGGAAGTTTAATATTTCACCGGTACGTGCTACAATGGAAACAGCATTGTTGCCATTTAACGGGATACGGATTTCGGTATGTTCCAGTCCGCGCCCCTGGGCAATTTTAGACCACAGTTCGTTTTTTTCCACGTCTTTGAGGTAAATGGTGCAACGTCCCACATCCAACATCGCAGAAATCTGTTGGGCAATAATATCTAACAGTTTATCCAAACGGATTTCTCCGGACGTACGCGTTCCAAACTCAACTAAGAGTTTTAGTTTTTGTTCGGCCGTCAGTTTGTTACTTTGTTGAAAGTATTGCATACATTACCCGTTTAAGTTCGCAATATGTTGTGCATGTGCTGTCGGATAAAACTGACGCAACTGAAAATTAAGTTCCAATTGTGCTAGTCCGCTTAACACAATCACGGTCTGTGCCTGATGTGTGGCGACCGTACGCACAGCTTGCAAATTATACACTGCCTCGCGAGATCCCTTTATAAATCCATATCCCGCAGGTGCTATGCAAGCATCCTTATACCCACACTGTACTAAATTTTTCTTAAAAAGTGTTTGTAATTTTTTTTCTATCTTGGTCTGTAATGCACTGTCTTCGGTAAAAACGGCGCTGTTCATAAACAAAACAGGTTTTTTGCAGGCAGACAGGTTTGACGGTTTTTGCGGGAAAATATCCGTAACGAACCGAACACACTGGGCAAAATGGAGTGCTTTTTCTTCCCAAGCCGTAAACCCGTGGAACAGTTGCGCAGATCGTTTTAAAAAATGATAGACATCTATACTGTCTGTCAGTATGGGCAGTTGTGTGTTTGCTGTTTGTTGGTGTTGCAGGATCAATCGGCGCAATATTTTACGTGCCGAGCGGACATCGCCGTAGAGGTATTCAAATAACCCACAGGTTGTGTTTTGCCATACAATTACGCGGTATTTTTTTAACGCCGAGTTATATACATGTTGGGCCAAATCGGGAAATAAAAATTCTGCTTCCAAGGAGGGTAAATAAATCAGCGTAGGCCGTTTTTGGTCTTTTGCCGCAAAGGGTTTAATGCTGCGCGTCGGTAAAATTTGCAGCAGGTGTTTAACCCATGCAAAACCCGGCATACATGCTGTCAGCCGTAAAAGACCTATGCGTCGAGACAGGAGTCCTATACGTATAATTGCATAAAACAATCGCGGGGATGTTTCCCGCAAACGCAGTAGCTTGAACAAAGAACGCGGCAATAGTTGCAACTTTAATAGCCGACGCAGTTCCAGTATATGTTCAGCCGTAGGGATTTGTCCGGGGCAAACGTGCGTACATCGTCCGCATAAAGTGCAGGAAGTAATTAATTGATTTAGCTCTTTTGAGATGGTATTGTTTTTTAATTTGTTTTCAAGTAACAGCCGTAACGCTTGATTACGCGCTCGGGGAGAATTGCTTTCCTGCGGATCTGCCGCATACGCAGGGCAAACGGGAGCACACATACCGCAACGGTTGCAAAAACAAACCGAATCATACAAATCACGTATCCCTAACGGGGTATGCAGCGTGCCTAGTCTATTATGCATGGATTCCCTCCGTGAAGGCACAGATAAGTCGAGCCCACAACTCATTACCCTGAGCAGGTGTAAAAGTTCGTGGCTTGGGTATTTTTTGTGCTTGGGCAAAGACTTTAAAAGTCAGTTGGGTTACCAGTCCAAGAGTTCCCCGGGATCCGGCCAACAAGTGTATTAATGGATATCCGGCCGCGTTTTTGGTAAGCTTGCCGCCATAGCGTACATAAGATCCGTCCTTTAAAAGTGCTTCTAGTCCAGTTACCTGGGAATAAAATTCGGGAAGTATACCTGAGGCAAAGACGCCGCCCAGGGTTCCTTTTTCAGTGGGTAAGATACTGTGGACCCCCGCTTTTTTGAGTGCAGTGGCTAAATCAGACAGTTTGATGCCCGCTTGCGCAGTTACGGTATAATTGGCGGTGTCGATTTCTATAATTTGCGAAAGCACTTTAGAAGATAATACCGTTTTTGTTGTTGTTTTTAGTTTGGAATTACTTCCAAGGATCTCAAAAGCCGTATCGGTCTTGTTCCACGTTTTAAGTTGTTTTTGGAGTATTGCAATTTCGGCAGGAAACGGTGACGTTTGGCGTGACTTCTCTTGAAATTGGCAAGGTAAAATTTTAAGTGGATTGGCGATATTTTTGGGGTCTAAGGCATGTTTTATTTTTTGCATGGCTTTTAACGTGCTTTCATCGTATTGATAAGACATTACTGCACGTTTTTCAACGCCTACTCCGTGTTCGCCTGATAGAGTACCCTGGGAATCTACACATGTTTTTAAAATCTGATTTAGTGCCTGTGTGGCATGCATGGTTTGCAGTTTATTGCGTTGGTCAAATAAAATATGCGGATGGAAATTTCCGTCTCCTGCGTGGAACAATAAACTGGCACGCAGGTTATTTTGTGTAATAATTTGTTGTACCCGTTCCAATGTGGCGGGCAGTTCGCTGCGCGGCACGGTACCGTCTCCTACCATAACATTTGGAGACAACCGGGCCATAGCCGCATAGGCACTGCGACGGCCTCGCCATAAGTTTTCACGCTCCTCATCGGTTTTGGCCGCTATAAATTTCTGTGCATTATGTGCCAAACAAATCTGTGTCAAAATACTTTGTTGTTTTTTGATTTGAGCGGGGGTTCCGTCTAATTCTAAAATCAGTAAGGCCTCTGCATTCACCGGATAACCGGCGTGGGCAAATTCTTCTACGGCACGTGTCGTAGTTTGGTCCATGGCCTCTACGCATCGGGGAATAATACCGTGTGCGCACAAGTCACTGACGGTTTGTACGCTGGATTGCAGCGAAGGAAATGTTACCAAAAAAGTTTGGATATGTTTGGCAACGGGCAGTATTTTCACTGTTAATTGCGTCAGAACTCCCAACGTGCCCTCACTCCCTGCGATCAATCCGATTAAATCTGGGCCACTATCTGTGCGAGAGAGA
Organism: Elusimicrobiaceae bacterium; assembly: GCA_017475405.1. Classification (GTDB taxonomy): domain Bacteria; phylum Elusimicrobiota; class Elusimicrobia; order Elusimicrobiales; family Elusimicrobiaceae; genus Avelusimicrobium. The sequence goes on along the minus strand of JAFVFN010000008.1, from coordinate 10,812 downwards.
TGAATTTGAGTACCGTTTGACATGACAAAATCAGCAGCCAATACATGATCTAATGTACCGCCGTATTTCATACACCGAGCACCGCTGGCATTTTGAGCTAAATTGCCACCTAAGGTACATGCCCTCGTGCTGGCCGGGTCTGGCGCATAGAAATATCCCAACGGAGCCAGTGCATCCTGTAAATCTGCAGTGATTACTCCAGGTTCCACGATGGCAAAGCCCTCTTGGGTGTTGATTTTTAGGATATGGTTTAGTTGGGTTAAATTTAAAATGATACCGCCCTTTAAAGCAATGCAACTGCCCGCATGATTGGTGGCACTGGCACGCGGGACGAACGGAATATGATAATCCGAAAGTACGCGTATAATGTCAGCTATCTGTGCCGTGTTTTGTACAAGTACAACTCCGTCTGGGCGTGTGCGAGACAGCGAACAATCGTAAGAGTAAAGAGAAAGCGAAAGTTCATCAGTCAGTACATGGGAATTACCCACGATTTGTTTGAGTTTTTCAGTAGCTTGCGGCGATAGTTTCATAGTATTTGCTATACTATATTATAGTATTTAGGAAGTTTTTTATGCAGAAAATACCGCGTAAGCTTGTTGCCGTAGGAGATGTGCATGGCCAATTTGAAGGATTGGTCAAAATCCTGCGTCATGCCAAACTGATTGATGCCGAACAGCATTGGTGCGGTGGGCATAACCGACTGGTACAGATCGGAGATATTTTAGATCGCGGACCGTTTTCACTAAAAGTAGCAGCTTTGCTAGACCAATTACAGGTCGAAGCATTGGCTGGGGGCGGAGAAGTAATCCGTTTGGTAGGCAATCATGAATTGGAACTGATGATGGAAAACTATTTGATTTCAGAGTTCCAACGTGAGCAAGCCGTACAAATTCGCGCGAAACTTATTGGACAGGTGCTTAGCGGGGACTTAAAAGGAGCCTATGCATATAAGGGATTTCTGTTTACACATGCCGGGGTTACACGCAAACTTTTTCGTATTTTCAAAATGCAGCTAGATGATCCCAATGCGGCCAATTTAGCTATTTTAATCAATCTGATTTTTAAGGAATCCATTAAACATGCGTTCTTTAAACACCCTATTTTCAATATCAGCCTAAGTCGCAAAGGACCGGACCGTTTTGGAGGAATCTTTTGGGAAGATTTAGGTGATTTGATCACCTCTTACCCGCAGGGAAGCCCCATATGGCAGGTAATCGGTCATACTCCTGTAGAAAATGTAGTTATTGATCGGGTCATCAGTATGATAGCCTTGGATGTAGGTATGCACCGCAAATTACAGTATTTGGAAATTTCTGACCAGGGTGTTCCAACGGTCATCAACGTATAATTGACTGCTAAAAATTTTCCGAAGAGTTTTATTTAAGAATTTCTTGAATAATTTTTTCGGCCTGTCGGTCCATTTCTGCGCGGTCTTTCGGTTCGTGATCATCCATGCCTGATAAATGCAGTGCTCCGTGTGTTACGTACATAAGCATTTCCTGTAAAATCGTGTGGTCAAATTTTTTGGCATTTTTACGTGCTACCGGATAACACACAAAGATATCTCCAAATTCCCAAGGTTCGCCAGGCAGTATTACTGGAGGACGTTCATTGTTAAATGAAATTACATCCGTTACATAGAGGTGTCCCAAATACTGTTTATTGACACGCAGGATTTCTTTTTCGCCTACAAAAATTACGTTTACTTCTATATTTTGTTTGGCAAATTTTTTAAGACCCTTTTCCAGTGCTTTTTTAAAAAGCCCGGTGCGACGTAAGTATTTGGGAATATCCGTGTTATAAAAAATATGTGATTGCATTAATATTTGTTTTTACCGCGCGGGATAACTATAATCCCCGAGGGATCAATATAATATTTCTGGGAATCTTTCTCTAAATCAAGACCGATGGTTTGTTTGGCGGCAATCGTGTTAAAGCGATCCATAATTACTTTTTTGAGTTTACAACCCGCTTTAATTTCACAATTATCCATAATTACACAACCTTCTAATTCGGCTCCCTCTCCGATAATTACGCTATCGCTAATAACACAGTTCTTGATCTTGGCCTTGGGGTTAATTACGCAGCCATCCCCAATCATAGAATTGGTAACACTGCCGCCCAAAAACTTAGTGGGCGGAACCCGGTGCAGGGTAGTGCTGACCGGCCAGTTGGAATTATTTAAGTCCAATTTGGGTTTGGGTCCCAATAAATCCATATTGGTTTGCCAAAAAGATTCAATCGTACCTACATCTCGCCAATATCCTTGCTCTTCATATGCCTTGGATCCGGGCAGTTTTTGACTTTGGAAATTGTAGGCATAGGTGCGATAGTCCGTTAAAATTTTGGGTAAAATGTGTTTACCAAAATCTAGAGCGGGCGTATCGGCAAATCGTTTTTGAAGGACCTGTAAGAGAGTATCTGTATTAAAAATATAGTTACCCATGGACGCATAGGCATGTTTAGGATCACCGGGGATACACTGGGGATGAGCCGGTTTTTCATTAAACTCAATAATGCGTCCGTCTTCATTGGTACCTAGTACGCCAAAAGCGGTTGCCTGTTGCAACGGAACGGTATTTGCAGCCACTGTGACATCGGCTTTGTGTTTCACGTGAAAATCAATCATTTGTCGCACGTCCATCCGGTAAATATGATCCGCTCCGAAGATAGCTACCAAATCTGGTGCAAAGTCTTTTACCAAATTGATATTTTGACGCACACAATCGGCCGTACCGCGATACCAAATTTCTCCTAAGCGCATTTGCGGCGGTACGCAGGTCAAAAAGTGATCGGCAACAATCCCTTCGGTACGCCAGGTGGTACGTAGGTATTCAATCAAACTTTGAGATAAATACTGCACCAACACATACGAAGAAAAAATACCCGAATTAATGAAGTTGGAAAGCACAAAATCTACAATACGGTACTTTCCGCCGAAAGGTACGGACGGTTTTGAGCGGTCTTTGGTCAGCGGGTAAAGACGTTCTCCTTTGCCCCCGGCCATAATCATCCCCAGCACTCTCATAATGGTTTCCCCTTTTATTATGCTGCGCCGAGCGGAAGCTGTTTGTTTAAGGCTTCAAACGCTTCCCAAGCCCACGGCATTTTTTCCTGTACCATCTTCGCGATTACGTCGGCGTAAACACGGATTTCATATTGGGCATGTTTATCGGTGCGTAAGCATAAAAAGTTAAATAAGCTGCGTGCGTTTACACTCCAGTAAAATTGGGTATATTGACATACTGGAAGCACTCCGCGGGCCATTTCCCGTGCTACGCCGGCTTCAATAAGTTTATGGTAAGCCGCATAAGAAGTTTCAATGCAGTCTTCATAAATTTTATGTAAGGCTGCCTGATCTAAACTGGCGGTATCCACAGACCCCTGTTTGTTCTTAGTGTCTTGTCCGCGGAACGTTTGCGGAATGTAAAACTCATCTTTTACTTCCGTATAACGAGCACTTACTTCATTGTAAGAACCCCAACGATGGCGCATCCATTGGCGTGCCACATAAATGGGACAGCAAATATGAAACTGGAAATAGCAGTGTTCAAATGGCGTATGGTGTGCATGTTCCATTAAATATTTAATAAGCCGTTTATCTTGTTCCGGCCCTTTGGATACAGCACCGAATGATACACGTGCTGCCTGCACGGCGCGGTCATCACCGCCCATAAAATCAATCAGGCGTACAAAGCCTTTATCTAAGACATCAATTTTTTCAGTTGTTTGTGCCACAGTGGTTTCTCCTAAAATTATTTTAAAATTTCTACTATTGTACTTGTACCGTCAGGCAAAGTTTCGGCTGTTAAAATAGCGTTGTCTGTACAAGCGGTGTCATACAGTACACCGTCTAATAGAACGGTATCCGTTATTTGTAAACGGCCTTTTTGATAGTTTAAAAAGTGAACTTTTCCATTTTGGTATTGACCGAAAGTTTCAGTTAATAATCCAAATTTGGTGCTGTTTTCCACAGCGACTAGAGTAGCATTTCCCGGTTCGCCAAAAATTTGTACAGACGGGTAGAATTTCAAAATTTCCTGCTTATATTGTATGCGAAGTGGTGTCGAGCCAAATGCGTCGGTGCTTTCGGCACGCTTTCCGTTGGCTAAAAGCATACGCAGCGTACCGTTGCTAGCCGTGAAAATTAAGTTGTTTTGATGGGCTTTTTCTACCGGGTAGTAATTAAGTCCTTCCAAGAAATTATGACGTGTATTGAATGTATTTTTACCGGCTTCAAATTTGTCATTTTTATAAATAATTTCACGGGCATTACCGGGATTAGTTCCCAAGACAAATGGACGTTGTCCCCATATTTTTTTATCTGTTCCGCACCCCAGTTCTTTGGTAAAGAAGGGAAGCGTAGCCGTATTTTCCAACGTTCCGTTTTTGTTTTCAAGTACTAGCGTATTGATTTGTCCACGGTCCAGATTATATACAGTCACAAAAATTTGGGCAAGACCTTCTTTGACAGCTGCCGCGGAAATGGACAGCCCTTTTTTCCCGGCTGGGAGCGCGAAACTAAGTTGCGGTGTTAAGATTTCTTTTTCAGCGCGTGAGAAAACCGTTACCTCATTGTTATTGGAAAGTGTAATGATATTTTTGGCGTCGGCGGCTGTTACATTGGCCTCAGTTAAACTAATTACCGTTTGTTCAATTGGTTGATAAGTAGTGGTAGGTCGTGCAGATTTAGGGGTTTCTTTAGAAGAAATCGAAGTTTCTCCAACTGTAACAGGTTTGATTTCTTCTAATACAACCTGTTTACCCACCGTAACACCAGTAGTATTTTTTAGTTCGCCCACAGCGTATAAGGGTTGTACTTCTGTAATGATTCCCGCATCAGAATACTTATAGATTTCGCCTAAGTTTTTTCCTGTTTTAGGATTTGTTAGTGTTTCAGAAGAAACGATTACTTTAAAAGTAGAACCTTTAGTAAGTACAGTTTTTTCTTCGGAGGTATCTAAGAATACTTTATTACCGTCCATGCGCACTATCGTCATTTGTGCCCAAGCACAAAGAGAAAAACAAAATAGGAAAGTCGTAATGAGGGATAATTTTTTCATATAATAATTGTATAACATTTTTGGGGGATACGATGAAAAATAATTTTGCCGATTTAGTAGAAACTTTTGCCATTTTACGCGGTCCGAATGGTTGTCCGTGGGATAAGAAACAAACCCATGAGAGCCTTATTAAAAATATGCGTGAAGAAAGCGAAGAGCTGATAGCTGCTATTGAGAAGAAAGATACCGATAATATGAAAGAAGAACTTGGGGATGTTCTTCTTCAAGTATTATTGCACGCACAAATTGCCAAAGAAGAGGGATTCTTTACGATTGACGATGTGATTCAGGGATTATATGATAAGTTGCATTACCGCCATCCGCATGTATTTGGCGATCAAGCCAAAGCGGCCAGCCCGGAAGAAGCATTATCTGTATGGCGGGAAATGAAACGTAAAAGCCGTGAAGGGAAGTAAAACGTTCAATACAAGGAGACATCCTTTAAATTACTATAAACTCAAAAAAGACTGGCAAAAACCAGTCTTTTATGTTATCGAAATTCACTCTAAAAATAAACCCCCGCGTACCAATTCGGGGGTTTAGCTCATTCGTGTCATTATTATGACTCCATGTTCCTATTTCCTAGGGGTGGAACCTCTCCGGGTCTTCACGCAATCGGCACTCACGCAGTGAACGCACAACTGCAACCAGGGAGCAAGCCCGTTTCCCAAGTACTAATAGTTAATAGTATAATAAGACTTTTTTTTAAAATTTCAAGACCCAATTTTAAAAATATTTTTTATCGTCGGAGATTTTTATTCCCAAACACCAGTTCCCCTATATACGGGGTCTTGCCCCTTTTCTTTTTGGATGCGGTAATCATCCAGTGCTGCTACGACTTGTTTACGTAACCGTGAAATGGCATAAATGTTAATAAGGGCCATACATGTCATGCACAGGTCGGCTAGTCCCCAGGCCAGTTTGAACTGCATAACAGCTCCCAACAGTATCATCAAACTAACAGCCGTGCGAAATATTACCATGACGATACGTCTGCGGCTTAAGAACTCTATGTTGGCCTGGCCATAATAATAGTTACCGATAATAGAAGTAAATGCAAAAAGTAGTACACTGGCCGAAATAAAGTAATTGCCAAATGGGCCAAGTTCTTGGGTTAGTGCGGCCTGTGTAAGGGCGATTCCTTCGACTCTGGGGAACTGTGTATAGTCAGCTAATAGTATAATAAAAGCCGTACAACTGCAAATAATCAAGGTATCTACAAATACACTAAAGGCCTGCACATAACCTTGTTTGACCGGGTGGGAAGTATGTGCGGTAGCGGCTGCATTAGGTGCAGAACCCATACCCGCTTCATTGGAAAATAGTCCTCGTCGTGCCCCTGTCATGATAGTAGCTCCCAAAGCTCCGCCGATTAGTTTTTTCCAACTGAAAGCATCGGAAATAATCAGGCTGAACACATGTGGAATCTCCGTAATATTTAGCAACATCATAACAAACGTAATTACGATATAGGCCAGTGCAAATATTGGTACAATAACTGCCGAAAATTTGGCAATGCGTCTGAGTCCGCCAAAAATAATTATAGCTGTTAAAGCGGCCAGTACTACTCCCGTTACGAGTGGATCTGCGTCAAATGTTGTTTTTAAAGACAGTGCAATGGTATTGGATTGCACGGAGTTAAAGACAAACGGGAAAGTAGCAATTAAACTAATAGAAAACGCTGTGGCGAGCGGTCTGTTTTTAAGAGCTGTTTGGATATAATACGCAGGCCCGCCATGGAAGTTTTTTCCGGTTCTGACTTTATAGATTTGGGCCAGGGTGCTTTCTGCAAAGGCAGAAGCGGCGCCGAATACGGCAATGAGCCACATCCAAAAAACGGACCCCGGTCCGCCGGTCGTGATGGCCAATGCAACGCCTGCAATGTTGCCGGTTCCTACACGCGAGGCCGTGCTGATGGCAAAGGCCTGAAACGGAGAAATATGTTCTTTGGCTTTGGGTTTATTATTGCCCCCCAACATAAGGCGAAACATTTCTTTGGGACGGGCGAACTGTACCCCACGAGTAACGATGGTAAAATATACACCGGACGCAATCAGCGCGGTGATAAGGAGATAGCCCAAACACTGATCGTTAATAAAGGCTACTGCTTGTGAGAATTGTTCCAACATATAACAGCTCCTTTTGATTGCGGGTACAAGCAAACAGGGGCAAAAAATAAATACGTAATAGTATATCTTTTTTGGCAGACCTATGGCAATTTATTTAATTTGTAGTTGATCCACCAACTAAATAACCGGTTACTTAACAGGATACAGGGAGTAACTAACATGGTAGCATACACCCGTACTCTTGAAATTTTGACACGTTTCTGTGGATTTAATAAATCCGGAGTTTGTGTTAATTTGGCAAAGGTATCGGCAGTCCATAACATGGGCCAAGCCACGGCTGCACGTACACGAAACGCTGTTTTGGGAAGAGCTGTGTAATAGGCGGTTGCATGTAGCAGATTTTCTTTACCCCAATGGGTCCATTTTTTTTGGATAGGAACAAATTTCTTGAAATTTTTTTTAAGTTGCAACTCTGCAGGAGCCAGTCCATACATATGTAAATCTGTTCGAGGGAGATAACAGCGTCCGTTTTGTAAGTCTTTAGGTAAATCCCGCAGGATATTTACAATCTGCAAACTGTCTCCGATCTTTTGTCCAAGTTCAAAAAATTGTTCTTTGGGAAGTTTCACACAAAGAGTATGATAAATGAGCTGACTCCAAAATAGTCCAGGCTTGCCGCCCATTAAGCGGCAGTAAAGTGCCAATTCGCTTTCAGTATTAAAAGCAACAGGATGAACCGCTTGGTTATTAGGGAATGTGGTTAAATCAATTTTCATCCCCTCGCATACGGCTGCTACTACCTCATATATATATGGTTTGAGATCGGGCGCAACCCGTTTAAGTTCTTTCAAGCAATCTGTTAAATGGGTAATCAAAGACGCTTCGTAAGGGTTCTCGCTAGTTCCGGTTAGTTCCCGGGCAAGTGTTTCTTGTTCGGCAATGTTTTCTTCTTGGACCAATTGAGGAAATTTTTCTACCCAATAAAGGCGCCGCGGGGCGGGAAGCAGGGCGGTATCAGCAATGGTATCTGCGTAGCGGCAAAGCAAATAGGCAATGCCAAAAGGAAGACGCATCTTAGAAGGCAGCATCTTTACACTCAAGTACAAGCTGCGGGAGGTATGTTTTAAAAGAGTTTTTAAATCCATACCATAAGAATAACATTTATTTGACACTGTGTGCAAAACTTGCTATTATAAAATCATGCAGCAAGTGATTACGAACATTAAACATAACGTATACTTTAACCAATCTAATTGGCTAGAGCCGTTGTATGTTGGGTGGGCGTAATAGTTTATTTTATTTTTGATAGAACCCCCACCTAACTGAAATCGGTGGGGGTCGTTTTTTTGGGGATTGATAACGATTTACCTCAGTTAGTGGGGTAATAAAAACTAAAACGGGTACAAAAAACAAAAGAAGGTTTGCGCTACGCGCAGGCCTTCTTTAATATCTCTGTTCCCAGAGTACAAATCTTTTGATACGGGACTCTGTATATGTTGTATAGTAATGAATTGATAAATGAAAAAATTGACATCCAAAAAGTAGTTATGTTATACTGAAACTATGCAAAGTATTAACACACGCAATTATTGTTTGTCCTTTATGATTAACTCTTGCCCGATGATGTGGCTAGAGGAGGGCTTTATTTGCGAGTGGGCTTGATGAAATAAATTTGGTTTTTGTAGCAAGGGACCTCGCAATACAATGAAAAAATGCGAGGTCTCTTTTTTGATATCTAGATTAGGAGACAGAAAAATGAAAAAAATAATACTTATCCTTGCCACAGTCGTATATGTTGCGGCTGCGGTACAAGCTCAATCCCCTCGGGTTGAAGTAGCTATTACTAGTGCGGCCTTAAACGGTAATACAGGTGTTACCTGCCGTGCGTCGACTCAAACTACGCGGCAGTTGAATCTGCAAAAGGCAGTGACCCGTCGTGTGGCTCAAGCCAGTGTTAAGGCGCAGCAGGTAAAAAAAGACAGCCCGGCCAAACCGGTTGCCTCAAAGGCTCTCGCCAAGCAGGCAGAAGGAAGCGTAAAACAATGGCTTAAGGCGATTTTCTTAGGTGGTCGATTTCCCAATGAGTCCAGTGAAGCTTATCACGATCGTTTGGTAGCTCAATCTCAACCGGCATCTTTACCATTTAAATAAGGTCGCTGTTGTGCGAATTAAATGTAAAAAGGGATTGCGTGAGCGGTCCCTTTTCGCTTATTCGTCCGCTTTTGTTTGAGGCCAGCATTAGGAGAGATTCTGGTAAGTCGCATTAGAAACTTGCGTAGCGGTTCAACAAAAGGGGGTTGTCAATTTTTACTCAATTTGCTATACTTATATATGTAATCAGTACTGTGGTTTTGTTGGCATAAAGTACAAGCAGAAATTGCCAAGAACTTTTAAAATTTGTCAAAGATATTAAAATCTCCGACGGAGAAAAAAGAGTTGACAAATCTTGCAAAAATTGCTATACTGATTATGTAAGGAAACAAAAACGGATTTGTTTCCAACAAAATTTCAAGAACCCTTTTTAAATAAAAGAAAACAGGGTACTTGACTTTTCTGTCCCTTTTTTGCTAAACTATATACATAGTTGGAATTGATCTTTTAATAATATAGATAACAAAACTTCATTTTTTAGTTTTAGTTTATAAACAGAAAACTTTCCTGCACCGAAACATCACCTACTACTATAATAAAGGTTCAAACGATGGACTGAGGCCAGCGGGTCAAGTTAAGTTTTATAAATTGAAATAAATTATCGTCAACCTTATCCCTTTGGTTCAAAGCGACCGTGACTAGCTTGAATAATCAAGCAGTATATAAAAGGTTTGACAAAAGTTGTATAAAATGCTTTAATATATAGGTAGCCAACAAGCAGGCGCCAAAAAAGTTTACAAAAAACACTTGACAAACTTTTAAAAATATGCTATGATAGTAGTATAGTGATTGACAAGTCGCAGTTTTTAGTAGCAAATAAGCCAATCTAAAAAAAGGCTTGACAAATTACTAAAGATTTTGTTATAATATCTTTGTAGCGATGAGGCTACGAAGAAGATGAAGAAAAACTTCCTTGCTTTTTCAAAAGCAGAAAAAGCAACAGGGGAGTTTCGTTCTCTGAAAATTTGACAGCAATGTGCGAATGGGCGATTTGAAATGACAGCGCCGTAAGGCAAAACAGTTCAAAAGCTCATAAGTTAAGTCTTATACTTTAAAAATAAGACACCAAGTTAATTCAAACAAAGTAGAGTCAAAAGTCAACAGCTCGCTGTTAATGATTGTTTGTCTTTAAGCTCTTTGAGTTTAAAGATAAATAATTTTAATGGAGAGTTTGATCCTGGCTCAGAGTTAACGCTGGCATCGTGCATAACACATGCAAGTCGAACGGGACTTAATTTGTAGCTTGCTATAGATTAAGTTTAGTGGCAGACGGGTGAGTAATGTATAAGAAACCTACCTCTGAGTGGGGAATAACAGTCCGAAAGGATTGCTAATACCCCATAACATAATGAAAGGGCATCCTTTTATTATCAAAGATTTATCGCTTGGAGATGGTCTTATATTCTATCAGCTAGTTGGCAGTGTAACGGACTACCAAGGCGACGACGGATAGCCGGCCTGAAAGGGCGACCGGCCACAAGGGCACTGAGACACGGGCCCTACTCCTACGGGAGGCAGCAGTGGGG
>JAFVFN010000007.1 GCA_017475405.1 Elusimicrobiaceae bacterium | reverse complement strand
GAGTGTGGAGAAAAGCCAGCCTCGGAGAGAGACTGTGGGTGTGGGTACAAACAATATAGTTGGTGGAAATGTGATGAAACGACAAACTATCAATGGGAGATCCAAACAGGTTCCAATGTGATGGGAAGCGGACATAGTGTAGGCAATGATGGATGGACACCTTGTGCCAAACCGTCGGGTTCCAGAAGAGCGGAATGTCCTGATTTACAGGTAGGCAGTGATTTGAATGGTAGCTGGATTAAGGCCTATACTTATGAAGATTGGAATGATGACACCTGTCAATGGGAGCTGCGTGATTCGGAATGCTGCCAAAAACATAATGATAAAAATGAAGCCTGTACGGATGGTAAAAAAGGCACGGGTATCGTATATGAATGGCACTATCCGACTTGCCGATATGTGGTTAAATCTTCGGACTGTTATACAACTAAAAAAGTATGGGAGCAAGAAACCTATCGTGATTCTATAACTCGCCGAAACAGTGACTGCGGGGGATGTTTGGAAGATCATCATGGAACATATATTTGTAACAGTGAAAAAGCAAAAGCTTGGTGGGATTCACAGTCTTCACACTATCCGGAAGATACGTATCCCATGTGTTCTGATATTGGGGTTAGTGCAGGAATGAGTGCCGAAAATTATTCGGGTCCTACCACCTGTGTATTAGTGAAGGCCTCTTATCAGGGGTGCGGTACCACCAGTACGGGTTGGGGCTCACAAACCGGTTCTGATGTCGGATATGTATGGCCAGACGGACATACTACCAGAAATATCTACAACTATGCGGTAATTAAACGTCAATATACCGTGTTGTATGTAACTGAAAAGGTAGTCAAGTAAGGCTTAGCATTTAGAAAAATCTAACTCCCCGGTCCATGAAACGGACCGGGGAGTTCTTATATAGTTTGGGGATTTTAGGGGGCGGGTTCTTTGTTCTTAAATAATCCGAATAGTCCTTTAATACCCTTGGTTACGTTTCGGGAAACCACATTGTTGGTAACGCTTTGTGTGACCAGCGAAGTAACGGATCCCAACATTTGCATACTGCCCTGCGGATTGTCTAGCGTACCGCCGATTTTAAGCGAAAGCGGCATCATGCCGTCTACCTCATGCCGACCCGGTGCGGCGTGTACGGTCATATCCAGGTTGCCGGAGTTAAAGTCGGCCGTACCGTCCAACCGAAATGACATCATAGGAGATACAAAAGTACCTTTTTTAACAGTGGCCAGTCCTTCTACGAAATTGACTTCGGTATCAAATTTATCGTAATCCATTTCGCCGGATACTTTTTTATCACTTTCTGTTACAACTACTTCCAACGGTTCCCCGTCAGGTCCCAAAATGGTTTGGGTTTTGACGTCCTTTTGTACTTCGTTATCATCTTTTGTAACCGCGGAAATAATCCCGCTGCCCAGGCTATTAAGAACCCCCAGAACGTTTAGGGAATTAAACACCTTGCCGGTTACGTTAAGTGATAAAAACAATACCTTGGTAAGCGGGTTGGCATCGGTCAGTTTATAAATGTCCTGTATTTTCCCGGCACCCGTAGTTAAACGAAGGGTACCGTGTGCCTGATTCAAATCTGGTGTAATGCCTTTTAAGTCAGAGGTAAATACGATGTCTTTGCCCGTGAAATAAGGCACATCCACGCTGTCTAACCTGACGTTAGATGTCAAATAGATAGGCGGTAATGGCCAGGCAGCGGAGGATGCTTCTTGGTGCGCGGGGGGTGCTATTGGTCCGGTGATGTCCTTCTTAAAAGCCGGCAAAATAAATTCTTTGGCATACATGTTGAGTATTGCCTTGATTTGTTGGGCTGTTTGATCGGCAGACAGGTTGAATTGGAACGGATTGGCATTGAGTTTACCCCGGATATCTGCCTGCGCAGAACCGGTTTTAAAATCCATAGTTTCCCATGCGCTCAGCGTCCCAGTGATATCGGCCAACCGTCCGGTTTGAGGTACCAAGGCTCCGATTTGTTGCAAGGTAACAGTTGTCTCGGCCTTGTCTTGTGTAGCTGTTACTTGTCCTTCTAACGAACCTACCAGCGAGTAGGGATCGGCTAATATAGGGAACCAACGCCCGATTTCCCCTAAGACAAGTATAGCGGCGGCAGATACCTTATACCGTAGTTTGTCCTTGTAATGAAGGTTCCCGGAGAGCGTGAGATCGATACCGGGGGCTTGTAAAGAAGCGTGGTGCAGGGTAAGAGATTTGTTGTCTAAATGAGTATCCAATTTTATTGCGGCAGTAGCCTGGTCTAAATGCATGTTGGGCAAGGAAAGGATGCCGTCTAGTAAATCAGATGAAAAATTACGTAGGGTCATCGTTATATCCACGCGCGGGTTGGTAAAATCGGTTACCGTACCGTTTAAGGTAAGTGATGATTTTTGGTAGAATGCCTTGAGCGCCCGGATACGCACGTATGCGTTATCAAGGTCCAAGCGGTTGAGATGGACTTTGGCTTTTAAGGTAAGGGGAATGCGCCGCTCTAAATCATTTTCTTTATGGAGCAGTTCCGTGAACAGGGTAACGGGGAATGCTTGGTCTAAGCTAAAGTTTTTGATATCTAACGTCAGTCCGCTGATGTCCAGGGTACGCGGAGTTTGTTGGTCTGTGTAAATGAAACGCAGTCGTTCCAAGCGAATATGCTTGGCCGTCAGTTCCAAAGTAACTTTTGTCGGTTCGTCGACTTGATTATCGGTTTTAGTCGGTTCATTGGAAAGCGTTAAATCTTCCCAACTGACAGTTCCGTCACTGTAGGTAGTCAGGCGCATAAGCGTGTCCGATAAAATGAGTGATTGAACCTGAAGATGCCCGTATAACAGATGCCATAACGATACGCGTACGCGCAGAAGTCCGGCCTGTACAAAAGTTCCCTGCTCAAATCCGCCTTTTTCGGCGATGTGGACGTCTTTGACAAACACACCGCGCAGATTGGCTCCCATAGAACCCAGTTGTATCTCACGCCCCAAGGCTCGGGTCAGGGTATTTCCCATTTGCCTATTGAACCACTCCGTACGAGACACAAGATGTATCCCCAAATCAAGGATGGCTGCTAAAAGTCCTAGTACAATGAGTGCTTTAAGGATTCGTTTGGTCCACTTTTTCACGGTCCCTCCTACTAAATTCGCAACCGCAGTAGTTTTGTTGGTATAGATTAAATTCTTTGGCAAGTGCCTGGCGCAGTTCGCTCAGTCCGCCTTTACGCCAGGATTGTGCCCAATAGGGAGTTCCTACTTCTAGCCAGGCCTGTCGGGCTGCCCGGTGCACCTGCTCAATATCCTTATAACGTGAAACTCCTAATACTGAGGCAAAGCGGTCAAAATGGTGCTTTTGGGCGTAGCGGGCCGCCTGCTTAAGACGCATGTAAAAACAGGCACTGCAGCGTTTGCCGCGCTCGGGTTCGTGTTCCAGACCGCGAATATGCTGGAGCCATGCTTCGTGCTCATAGGGAAGTTCGGCAAAAGCCGCCCCCAGCTGTCGGCATAAGCGCATTTGTTCATCCCGTCTTTTGGTATACTCCTTTTGCGGGAAAATATTGGGGTTATAAAAGAGTATGGTAACTTCTATACCTTTATCCACCAAATGCTTTATAGCCGCGCAGGAACACGGTGCGCAACATGATAATACCAGGAGTTTCATATATATAGTGTACTAAATATATTTTACACAGGCCTTGCAAAAAATTGATTACTTTGCTAAACTAAATAACATAGTGTGAGAGCTCAAAGCTGTTCACTTTATTTTTTTATGTTAAGAGGTTGTTATTATGGCTTTGAAGAAAGATAATAAAGAGATGCTTACTGCCACGGAGATTAAAGAAATCAAAAAACATCTGATGGAACTCAAAGAAGATGCGGTAAAGCGTCTGCAAAATACCAAACAAATGGATATGCCCGAAATTGAAGTGGGCGATCCGATTGATGATGCCAGCAAAAGCCTGGATAAAGAGATCTTGTTTGAACTTTCCAGCAATGCCCATAATACCATTGAGCAAATTGAAGCGGCTTTGCGCAAAATTGATAAAGGTATCTATGGTACCTGTGAATACTGCCGCCAACCGATTGGCAAAAAACGCATGAAAGCCCTGCCGTTTGCACGCTATTGCATTAATTGCCAACACACCAACGAACATCACAGAAGATAATAAATAAGTACTTTTGTTTTTGAAATAAATAGGGTTCCTATTACTATGGGAGTCCTATTTATTTATATCCATGTTTTAGGAGAGGGTAAGTTTGTTCAAAAATTTCGCTTGACACGTTTTTTTTTTTTGATATCTTCTTCTTATAGGAAACATTCTATAAGGAGATATTATATGTATCAAAATAAACAAGCATTTACGCTCATTGAGCTTCTGGTAGTTGTGCTTATTATAGGTATTTTAGCGTCAGCAGCATTGCCTCAATATCAAAGAGCAGTATTAAAAGCGCGTGCCACAGAGGGAATTACCAATCTGAAAGCAATTATGGACGCGCAGGAAGTTTATTTTTTAGCCAATGGTACATATACCAACAACTTGGAAGAATTAGATATAACTGCTGCGGGTAGTCCTTATTATTCCTATCAATGTTCCAATATAGGACAGTGTTATAGTAGAGGAACAGATAAGGAACCTAGTTTGCCCAGTTTTCAGTGCAATGGACTTAAGCATCCTACTACAGGAAGAGAGGGGTTGTGCTATTGTAGAGGAAATGATAATGTTTGTAAGACGTTCGGTCCAGAAGATGAAATATATAAAGGACAATTTATTATTAATAAATAACCTATTTCCCCAAATACTTCTTAATCACGTCTTCTTTAAAGGACAGGAAAGTTCCTGCGGAAATCGCTTCGCGGGCGCGTTCCATGAGCCTAATTAAAAACCGAATATTATGGATAGATAATAACCGGTGACTGGTCAGTTCCTGAGCGCGAAATAAGTGACACAAATAAGCCCGTGAATACGTCCGGCAGGTAAAACAATCACACTCGCTGTCTAGCGGGATGTCTTGGGTGCGGTATTCGGCATTTTTGATATTTACGCGTCCCGTGGAGGTCATGACCATACCGTTGCGTGCCACGCGGGTGGGCCATACGCAATCAAACATGTCTACGCCGCGTTCTACGGCGTTGAGCATTTCTACAGGAGTACCAAGGCCCATAAAATAGCGCGGTTTTCCCTCCGGCAGGTTTTCTGTAACAGCCGAAACGGCCGCTTTCATTTGATCAAGCGTTTCTCCGAGAGATAACCCGCCGATGCAATAGCCGTGTGTGGGTAAGCCAGCCATATGCAGGGCCGCTTCTTTACGTAAATCCGGGAAAATAGCCCCTTGGATAATGCCAAATAACAGCGAATTTTTCACGCTAAAGCTGCCGTCCGAATTTTGGGTAATATGCTGAACGGGAACCGTTTTTTCATAGGCACGTGCGGCTCGTTCGGCCCAGCGTTTGGTAATATTTAGTGCTTCACGGGCATCGTGTTTCGAAGGATCCTTAGCGTGGATACAAACATCCAGCATGGTCCAAATATCAGAGCCGATTTCACTTTCAAATTGGATGACATTTTCGGGGGTAAATAAATGTTTGCTGCCGTCATGGTGCGACTGAAAAGTCACCCCTTCTTCTTTAATCTTGCGAAACTTAGGTAAGCTGTATACTTGAAATCCGCCTGAATCGGTTAAAATACTGCCGTTCCAATGCATAAATTGATGTAGTCCGCCCATTTGTTGTAACAGCTTGGTCGTAGGGCGCAAATATAGATGATATGTATTGGAAAGCAAACATTCGGCTCCGGCGTTTTTTAAGTCCTCATCGGTCAACGCTTTGACACAGGCCTGCGTAGCCACAGGCATAAAAACCGGAGTATGTACGGCTCCGTGTTTGGTGTATAAGATCCCTGTGCGAGCCTGGGAGTTTTTGTCTTTAGAAAGTATTTTAAAAGGGGCGTTCATATTTTTATTTTACCATTTTAGCAGGCTGATAGAAATTGACAATTCCCTCATACAAAGCCTTCACAAACGAGGCACGTCCCTCAATAGTACGGGCCAGTTCTTCCTGTTGCGGTAGGATCAGGTAGGCATTTTCTACCAAGATACTGGGGAACTGTGAAATCCGCGGGATAAATAACACATCGTTGGCGATCATCCCGTCATCGGGAAGCGGGACATTTTTTGTAAAAGATTTATACACCGATTCGGCCAGGGCAAAACTGTGCGGATAATTATAATATACACTAAACCCGCGCGGCCGAGCCAAAGGATTAACAGTATCCGGAAGCGCGTTGTAATGCAGACTGATAAATAAATGGGCATTTTCATCTAACGCTTTTTTGTAACGTTGTTGTAAACTCATGGTATTATTATCATGACGCGTCATAATAACAGTAGCACCGGCCTGTTCAAGTTTGGGTTTTAGTTCCTGAGCCAGGGCCAGCGTGGCTTCATATTCCAAATAACCGGTCGGACCGATGGCTCCGTCATAGGGGACCGTACGGCGCGGACTGTGTCCCGCGTCAATGACAATGCGGGTTCCTGCCAGCGGTTTATCGGTCGTCGCAGTACGCTGCGGTTCATGGATCAGATCTACGATGAGTTGGTTGTTCTCAAAAGCGTAGGCGTGTCCCCATAGTTTGCTGTCCTTACGAAGCTGCAACCGAAAAGCAACGGCTCGTTCGGCGGGTTCGGACCATTGGATGTTGGATACCACGGGACTGGTATCATCCAAGCTGAAGTTCTGCTCAAAGCCGTCTACGTAATAAAGCGTCAGTTCCACGCGGTCGTTATATTCGTGGATTTTGATGGGGACTTCTCGGTTCAGAGAAAACACAAAGCGGGTACGTACTTCGTTGGTATCGGTTCGGATAAACGATAAAATGTTCGGAACTTCTTCGGGGTTTTTGGTGTCTTTTAAGTGCTTTTTTTCAAGCCAGGCCTGTTCCGTGTCACTGAGCCATAAGCGGTATTGGTTGGCCATTTCACCGCTCACACGAACCGTGCCATAGGCGCGGTAATCCGGGTATAAGTTGCCCGAAGCGGTGGGTAATTTTCTGATTTTGACACCGGGCTGAGTCACCTGTGCGTACGTGTAAGGCTCCTGTGCGTCGCGCACATAGATTTTGCCGGGCGCAGTAATTTTAGCTTTGGAATGATCCGGCCCGTTGGTCATTTTATAGACGACTTTAGTGGACTTGGCCGGTTGTTTGGGATCAATGGTAAATTTGGCGCGATAGGTACCGGGGCGGGAAATATCTTCTTTAAGTACAATGTTTTTAGCGTTTTTTAAGTTGGGCAGTTGCGCCGATACCTTGGCACCCGGGGTGCCGCGTACGTATAAGTTAACCGTGTCTGCGGGTAAGAGTTCTACTTTGCGTTGGGGGAAGATTTCTTCTTTATCAAAAGAAGCTTGCTGGGAATAGTCCTTAATATTGGTACCGGACACCTTGATGTGCCGTACGGCCTGCACAGTTTTATCCCCGCTGGTAGCCGTCAGCACAAAGGTAAAATCGCCACTTTGGATGGGCAAAAATGCCACAAAAGCACCGTTTTTGTAAACCTCCACGGACTGGCCGTTAATGTCCAGGGTAACGGGCTGCGGTAAATTGACTTGCCCGAAGAGGAAGATTTCTTTGGAATTGCGCGCGATATGCATTTTTTCATACGGGTATTGTACGGTAATGGATGTATTTTTGGCGGCGGATTGTTTTTCCTGTGCTGGCAAATAAGGGGCCACGGTTTCGTGGGAAGATAAGGGCAAAAAAGCGGTAAATAAGGAAAAAATTAAAAAAATTGTTCTTTTCATACGTATAAAATGATATCATAATTTTATGGTAAAGTGCGACGAAGTTTTAAATTTTTGGAATACCTATTTAGATATTGCCGCTATTTCCGATGCCAGCCATAATGGGCTGCAGGTGGAAGGCCCGCAGGAAGTGCACAAAATTGTGTTTGGTGTATCGGCCTGTCTGGAGCTCTTTGAGCGGGCCCATGCCGCCCAGGCAGATTTAATCTGTGTGCACCACGGATTATTATGGGGACAGGAACAGGCCATTGCGGGGATGTTTGGCAACCGGGTCAAGTATTTACTGGAGCATCATTTGGGTTTGGCCGCATATCATTTACCATTAGATAAACACGCTAAGATTGGCAATAATGCCTGCTTGCTCCGCTCGCTGCAGGCAAGTGACGTGCGTCCGTTCGCGGGTTACCACGGCGTGCAAATCGGTTATGCAGGTCGATTAACGCCGCAACCTTTATCCGAGATCGTACAATCGTTGGAAACTTTTTGCGGGTGCCGTGCGCAGGTATTGGCTTTTGGTCCGCAAACGGTACAGGCCGTGGGTGTGGTCAGCGGAGGGGCTTACAGCATGTTGCCGCAGGCTATTGAACAAAAACTGGATTTGTATGTAACGGGGATTTTGGATGAACCGGCTTATGAATGGTGCCGCGAGGGAAAAATCAATTGCATTGCCCTGGGACATTATCATTCCGAAAAATGTGGGATCCGTGCGCTGAGTGAATTGACAGCCAACCGGTTCCCGGTAGATGTTGAATTTATAGAAACAGAAAACCCTTTATAATGTTGGAGGAAACCATGGAAAAAGCTTTATTTAAAAAAATTGATACGTACAAACAAAACGTGATTGATTTGCAGACACATATGATTGCCTGCCCGGCAGTGTCTCCGCACGAAGGGGGAGAAGGGGAGCACGCCAAAGCAGAGTATTTATTGGGTGTTTTAAAAGCCATGAAATTTGACGAAGTCCGCGTTATTAAGGCGAAAGATCCTAAGGCCAAAGGCGGATACCGACCCAATTTGGTAGCCAAATACTACGGACAAAACAAACAAAAAACGTTGTGGGTCATGGCGCACATGGATATCGTGCCTCCCGGGGACCTCAAACTTTGGAAAACGGATCCATTTAAAGCTGTTGTCAAAGGCGATAAAATTTATGGACGTGGTTCGGAAGACAACCAACAGGGACTGGTGTCCGGACTGCTGGCCGTTCAGGCCATGATGGAGCTGGGGATCCGACCGCCGTGTAACTATGCGCTTTTGTTAAACGCGGATGAAGAGATCGGCAGCACCTACGGGATCGTGGAGATTTTGAAAAAACACGGCAAACTGTTTGGAAAACAGGACGCTTTCTTGGTACCGGACGGCGGTAACCCGCAAGGCACCATGGTGGAAATCGCCGAGAAGAACATGTTGTGGCTTAAATTTACCGTGAGCGGCAAACAAACACACTCTTCCACTCCGCACAGCGGTATTAACGCGCACCGCGCGGGAGCCTATTTGATTGTCAAACTGGGAGATTTGTATAAGAAATTTAATAAGAAAGATGCGTTGTTTTCCCCGGAATCTACCAGCACGTTTGAGCCGACCAAAAAAGAGGCCAATGTACCTAACGTCAATACCATTCCGGGTACGGACGTATTTTATTTGGACTGCCGGGTGTTGCCTTGCTACAAAAACGAAGACGTGTTAAAAGAGATCCGCAAAATCACGGCCGGTGTGGAAAAACAACACAAGGTAAAAGTCAAATTGGATATTGTCCAAACACATGCTTCTCTGCCTACGGATAAAAAAGCAGATATTGTAGCGTTGACCGCAGCGGCTGCCAAAGCGGTGTACAAAAATAACCCGCGTCCCATGGGGGTCGGCGGCGGTACGGTGGGTGCGTATTTGCGTAATGCCGGTTACCCGACGGTGGTGTTTTCCAAATTGGATGATATGGCTCATCAGCCCAATGAATACAGTAGTATCAAAAATACCCTGGGTGATGCCAAAGTGTTTGCGCATATTGCCATGCACTTAAAATAGGAGCATTTATGAAGAAAGGTTTTACAGTAACAGAAGTGGTCGTCATGGTAGTGGTACTGGCCGTACTGTTGGGACTTACCGTTCCTAAGTTTATTACGCTGGCTCATAAGGCCTCTGAGGGAAATACCAAACATAAACTGGTACAGGTCCGAAGTGCCATTGCCGCCTATTACGGGGAACATCAGGGCATGTACCCCACGGATGATTTGTCCAGTCTGGTGCCAACGTATATTGAGGCCATTCCGGCAGTCCGCGTACCGGGCTATGCGCCCAACGCGCATGTATCGCACGGTACTTACGAGCAGGCGTTTAGCAAAACCGGCGGTTGGGCGTATGTCAGCGAGCCGTCCGATCCTCGCTTTGGCGACTTCTTTGTCAACGTAGATGAAAACGACAGCTACGGAAAGCCCTGGGCGAGTCATTAACTATGCAGACACTTATTTTGGTTTTTGCCGGTATTTTCGGACTGATTTTCGGCAGTTTTTTTAACGTGTGTATTTACCGTATCCCGCGTGAAAAATCCATCGTGTGGCCGGGATCGTTTTGCCCCAAATGCAACAAACACATTGCCTGGTATGATAATATTCCGGTGCTGAGTTATTTGTTTTTGTTGGGTAAATGCCGCCAGTGTAAGGCGCCGATTTCCCTGCAGTATCCGTTGGTGGAACTCTTGACCTCCGTGTTAACGGTACTTTTTGTGTGGAAACTGGGACTAAGCATATGGACGTTTGTACAACTGACTGCGGTGTACTTTTTGATTATCGCGTCGGTCATTGACCTGGAGCTGATGATTATACCGGACCGGTTTTCCTTGGGACTGATTGTACTGGGCGTAGTATTTGCCTGGTGTAACCCGAATTTTACCGGACTTTGGTGGGAAAAAGAACTTACCTCCCTCTTAGGTGCCGGTATCGGTCTGTTTGGCGTACTGGCCATTGCCTTAATCGGGACCTGGATGTTTAAAAAAGAGGCCATGGGTGGCGGTGATGTTAAGCTGATGGCTGGGATTGGAGCACTGATCGGTTGGCAGGGCGTGATTACCACGGTCATTATGGGTTCGTTCTTCGGACTGATTTACGCGCTCTATGAAATGATTCGGCACGGTAAAAAAGGCGGAGATGCCATCCCATTCGGACCGTTTTTAAGTTTGGGCGCGCTGGTAAATTTTTGGGTGCTCATTACACCTGCCATGTTGGTAATTGAATTTTAAACAAGGGGCCTGTAAAAGGCCCTTTTTTAATGTTAAAATAGGCACATTGATAGTCTTTTTTTATATTTATTATATAAGAGCGGTTTTAAGCGCACTCTGCTTGAAACAGGCGCTCTAATAGAACTAATTGTTGGAAATTTAGACGTAAGCAAGGAACTTAGTTAGTGTTGTTGTGGGTACGCGAAAATTCACAGATCAAGAAATACAGGTCATTATTAAGTTGCTTAAAACCGCCCAGCAACTCCATGTAGAGATTCAAATAGCCCTCTATGCAATTAACACCAATCAAGGATTTAAGCTGTCTTTTGGACGTGTTTTTGCAAATGAAAATGGTATAAAATGTGCCCATGGGGGTGCGTGAATTTTTACTAAACCCACATAGTTTAGAACTCTGAGCCGTGTATTATTGGGATGATACTGTCTGTACGATGTCGGTATAGATATTAATAATGAACTCCTCTCGTGTTGTATCAAGAGAGGAGTTCACTATTAAACAGATGCTTATTTGAAGTTGGAGGTTCCCAACTTTTGTTGTAAGTAAGTTTTTAAACCGCCCTGATCACTGGAGTGAGACAGTGCCGTTTCGTAGCTGATTTTCTTTTCCATATAGAGCTGCCCCAAGGCTTCGTTCATGGTACGCATACCCAAGCTGGCATTGGTTTGCATGGTGGAAATAATCTGCTCGGCTTTGCCGTCGCGGATTAAACTGCGTACGGCCGAGTTGGCAATGAGCACTTCGCATGCCATGGCACGTCCGCCGTTTAAAGCCGGGATGAGCTGTTGCGATAAAATAGCTTCCAACACAAAGGAAAGCTGCGTGCGAATCTGCGGTTGTTGGTTGGGCGGGAATACGTCAATAATACGGTTAATGGATTGTACCGCATCGTTGGTGTGCAACGTGGCAAATACCAGGTGACCCGTTTCGGCCAGGGTTAAGCACGCTTCCATGGTTTCCCGGTCGCGCAACTCGCCTACCAGAATGATATCGGGGTCTTGACGCAGGAAGTGTTTCAAGGCCGCGGCAAAGGAGTGGGTATCAGAACCTACTTCGCGCTGGTTGACGATACTGCGTTTATGGGGATGTACGAACTCGATCGGGTCTTCTACGGACATGATGTGGTTGCTTTCATTCATGTTGAGGTAGTTAATCATACTGGCCAAAGAGGTGGATTTACCGGAACCGGTAGCACCCGTTACCAGGATAAGACCTTTGTTGAGTTTCATTAAATTGTAAGTTACCTGCGGCAGGTTGAGTTCTTCAAACGTTTGGAATGTATTGGGAATGGCACGCAGGGCAGCGGCAATGCAGCCTTTTTCTTTATAGATGTTTACACGCAAACGACCCAGCGACTTAAGACCGAACGAAAAGTCCAATTCCAAATCTTCTTCGAATTTTTGGCGCTGTTCGTCCGTCATAATGGAATAAATAAGCGTTTGAGCACTTTCTTTGGTAAGTGATTCAAATTGAGTAGCATACAAGCGTCCCTGAATACGCAACACCGGCGGAACCCCTACGGCTAGGTGGATATCGGAAGCGTTCTTGGCTTTCATCAGTGCAAATAAGTCGTCCATTAATATCATAAGTTACAGTCCCCTTATATTATAGTTTTCCAACCAAATCGAGTGAAATGTTGTTTAAGGCTCCGGTTAATTTGCCTTGGGCCACATCAGCCTGGAATACATATATGATAGGTTCTTTTCGCGTTTTGGTCAACCTATATTTTACAATATATGTGTTCTTATACAACGGTTCGGCAGCCCAAGTACCGCTGTAACCTTGGGCCAGTTGTGCTTGATAAATTCGGTTTAAGTAAGCAGCCAACGTCCCGCGCTGTCCCGAGAGCTGATAATTTTGAACGATTTCCAGGGCCTTGGATTCCCGAGCACTGGTTTGTGCGTTGACGGTAGCAACCGGAGCAGGGATGGCCGGGGCCGCAGGTGTTTGCACGGTCGTCGTCGTTTCGGTTAATAATTCCTGTGCAGCCTCTGAGAGCGTGGATCCGGTAGTCGGAGTAGGCGTTGTTTGGGTGCGCGGGCGCAATTCAAAAGCCAAAAACAAGCCTCCCACAATAGCCAGTACGGCCAGTAACATTACAATAATACGGCGTTGGGAATGAGCCTCACGCTTGAGCCGGGCATTTTGAGTTTCATGTAAAAAATCTTTCATTTCCTGCGTCTGTTTCAAGCGGGCCCGAATGCTGTTGACTTCTACTTTTTCACGGCGCAGTTGGGCCGGGTCCGGGATAATACCGGTGGGTTCCGTCTCTGGTGCCGGTTGTTCTTGAGAGGCTACAGCGTCTTGCGTAGTGACCAGTTCTTCCGCTTCTTCGGTCACCGGTTGTATTGCGTTGTTTTCAGGGAGTGCAGTCGGTTGCACAGTCGGGGCAGGTTCTGCCGTAAGTGTGGGCATGGTAGGTGATTCTACCAAGGGCATACCGGGCGCTTTTTCCAGTACTGCCGTGGACGTTGGTTGTGTATAAGTAACAGGAGCTGACGACGGGACGGGTGCTTTAGTGGCAAAGACTTCGGTAGCCGTTGCAATATGGTGTGTTTCACTGGTTCGTCGGAGTTCGGTTACGGTTTGTTCGTCTGTTTCGTTTTCCCGCTCGCGCTCGCGTCTTCGGGTAGAAGACGTTTTAGCTAGCTGCTTTTCGAGTGCGTGAGCCAGATCCATGTCCGAATTTTCATTAGGGTTGGGGATCCCTAAAATATCTCCGAGGTCTTCTTCTTTAATGCGGTCAAAATAATCTTCAATGGGACCGGGTTTGGCCGGTTTTTTAGGGATTTCCAATCCGGGACCGTCTGTGGGGACTTCCTCAAACAATAAAGGGGAACGCTCTTTAAGAAGCGTATCCATCTCCTGCTCAAAAGTCACACTGTCGTCAGACTGAGTGGAGTGTGCCAGAAGCGGTTTTAGGTCCGCAAATGTAGAGGCCACCTGCCAGTGGTCTCCGTCATCACTGAAATTTTCGGGGCAGACAAGACTCGTTTCACTAAAAGACTTGTTTTGAGCCAGTTCTTTGAGTGTAAACGGTCCTGTAACGTCACTGCCGTCAAAAAACCAGTATTTCATGGCAAACCCTTATGATGCGTCTTAAGTTAGTTACAATATTTGGTCGCGTTTTGTAAACGAGCCAGTACGGTGTCTTTACCCATGTATTCCAACATTTTAAACAGGGTTGGTCCGTGGGTACGTCCGGAGACAGCCACGCGAACCGGATGGAAAATCTGTCCGGCTTTCATCCCGTTTTCTTTGGCAAAAGCCCGTGCGGCAGCCTCTAAATTAACGTCCGTAAAATCTGTAATTTTGCTGTATACATTGTAAATCCCGTTTAATACCTCTTTGGCTTCGGGTTTTGAGAACACTTTTTCAATGGCTTCCTGTTCAATTTGCGGTTCTTCAAAGAAGAAACGAATCAAATCCGGGATTTCGGTTAAGAGCTTGTATTTTTCCTGCTCCAGTCCGATAATATTTTCCAATTTCGTGCGTTCCACGCTAGATACATTGATACCGGCTTTTTCAATAAACGGCATGGCTAGGTCCGTCAATCGGTTCAGCGGCGTTTGGCGGATATATTCACCGTTCATCCAGTTAAGTTTTTCCGGATCCATCACAGCCGGACTGGGTTGGCAGCCGGAGATATCAAATTTTTCTTCCAGTTCACCGGGTGCAAAAATCTGTTGAGAATCGCTAGTCGCCCATCCTAACAGGGCTAAATAGTTTTTGAGTGCTTCGGGCAAATATCCCATGTTGCGAAACTCTACGACGTTGGTAGCCCCGTGGCGTTTAGAGAGCTTTTTGCCGTCCGGTCCGTGGATCATGGATAAGTGCGCAAAAATAGGTTCTTTCCAACCCAACGCGCGGTAAATTTGGATCTGTGCGGGCGTATTGGAAATATGATCGTCACCGCGGATAATATGCGTCATGCGCATAAGATGATCGTCTATCACAACGGCAAAATTGTAGGTCGGATATCCGCTGGTTTTTTGGATAACCAAATCGTACAAGTCTTTGCTGGCAAATTTAACGTGACCGCGAATCAGATCATCCCATTCCACTTCCCCTTCCTGCGGCATGCGAAAACGAATTACATATTTGCGTCCCTGTGCTTCCAAAGCGGCTTGTTCTTCTTTGGTTAAATGTGCGCATTTTCCGGAATATTTCGGCGGACGATGTTCGGCCAGACATTTTTGACGGTTGGCCTCAAGTTCTTCTTCCGTGCAGTAGCATTTATAGGCTTTGCCCTCGGCTAATAACTGGTCGATATATTTTTTATAAATCCCTTGATCTGCGCGGATTGCCTGGTAATACGGGGCATCCGGTCCTTTATTAGTGCCGTCGGGCATCGGACCTTCGTCCCAATTGAGTTGCATCCACTGCATCCCTTCAAAAATGGCATCGGTAGAGGCTTGTGTGGATCGTTCTTCGTCGGTGTCTTCAATACGAAGTAAAAAAGTGCCTTTATTTTTTTTGGCAAATAAGTAGTTAAACAGAGCAGTGCGTACGCCGCCGATATGTAAAAATCCGGTCGGTGACGGAGCAAAACGAACACGTACGGTCATAGTAAGTAATACCTCTGAAATAAAATATATCTATATTATAGCATTTCGCTTGACTTGTTTTTTTTTTTTGATATTTTCTTTTTATAAGTAAAAAATTATATTAAGGAGAAAATATGTATAAAAATAAAGGATTTACGCTCATAGAGCTCTTGGTGGTTGTATTAATTATAGGCATATTAGCGGCGGTTGCGTTACCACAGTATGAAGTAGTCGTAGTAAAAAGTCGCTTAACTCAAGCGTATAGTATTGCTAAATCTTTATGGGAAGCCGAGCAGGTGTATTATATGTCTAATGGAGAATATACAAAAAATATTGAAGAACTAGACATAGAGATCCCAAATTGTAATTTAAATGAGCAGGAGACTACTGATGGTAAGAATGCGTATAACTGTGTAAATGATATGCAAATAAATCTTATGAAGAGCAAACCAAACGGTTTATATGGTGCATATGTTTATATTTATAGATCAGATGATCAGGAAACTTTATTTGTTGAGGTCAGATTTGATTTAAATGTACAATACTGTGGTGCAAATTTTACAGCTGGAAAAAAAGCCTGTAATAGTATAGGAACTGAAAGCTCAACAAATACCGCCGGTGTCACTTGGTACAAATTATTGTAAACCTATAATAACGTTAGTCCTTTTGCACCTATAGTGTAAATTTTTTAAAATATACCTATGGGTGCTTTTTATATTATTTTTAGTATTGTTATTTTCTTTATGCAACTAACGATAGGTGCATGGTTTATGCGCTGTTACCCACAGCTTGGTTGGAAAATCCCTCTTTTGTCTGCTTTGTTTCTAACCGGACTTGTTTATTTCGGGCTGGATTTTACGCGCACGCATTATGACGGTTTTTTTGCCAGTGCACTTTATTATTTTGCGTATACATGGTTCGGGCTTGTATTTTTATCGTTTTGTGTATGTGCCGCGTTTGCAGTGGTATGCAAAATTTTACTCTGGTGCCATGTACCGACTGCGTGGATGGGAACTGCCAGTTTAGTAACATTAATCGTCGTATGGGCAATGGCATTTTGGGGCGGGTTTTCTGCGCCGAAGGTAAAACGTATTGCAGTGAATATTCCCGGAGCCCCGCGTCTTAAATTGGCTTTATTATCGGATACGCATTTAGGGATGGGGGTTTCACTCGCCCGTTTTGATAAAGCATTGCAAAAAATAGAAGCCGAAAATCCGGATGCGCTTCTGGTACTGGGGGACATTTTTGAATACGGTCCTCACCGTGAAGCCTATGCCAAACGTCTTTCACAAGTTAAGACGCCGCTAGGCTCTTATGGGGTACTTGGTAACCATGAATATTACGTAGGTTACGGAGACAGCAAAGAGTTTTTTAAAGAGGCGAATGTTACCTTACTGGAAAACACCGGTGTTGCACTGCCTAACGGAGTACAAATTGCCGGTCTGAAAGATATCCATACCGCGGGAGTTACGGCAGTGGATGTAGCCCGACTGCTAGATAGTTTGCAGGCAGATAAACCGACTGTTTTACTAAGCCACACGCCTGCTTTGGCCGAAACGGCAGCCGCGCACGGGGCTAATCTGATGCTCAGCGGACACACACATAACGGACAGTTATGGCCGTTTACTTATTTGGTAAAGTTGCAGTTCCCTCGGGTTTACGGGTTATATAGTGTTGAGCAAATGTCCTTTTACATTACGTCCGGTGTGTTTTATTGGGGGATCCCGCTTCGGTTTTTAGCACCGGCAGAGATTGCCGTGATTGAGGTCAACGCATGAAAAAATTAGTAACGCTTTTATTATGCGCATGTGCTTTGCCTCTTTACAGTGCTGTTAAATTTGAAGACTTATCGGCGCAGGAACAACTCGGACAAACGCTGGTGGCGTTTGTGGATATTGACAGTGCCGAACTGGTACGTCCGGCCATTGAGCAGGGAAAACTGGGCGGCGTGCTTATTCAATGGGGGAATTATTCTCTTAAAGAAACCCGTCGGCTGATTGATAAACTGCAAAGCTGGTCTGCCAAAAGTCCTCATAAAATCCCGTTACTGGTAGCCATTGATTACGAGGGAGGAACAGTATATACTCCGATTACACTGGGGTTTGATTACCTGCCTACCAATATGCTCTTGGCTGCCAGTCAGGATGAAGAAAAAGCTGCATCGCTGGCATACCTGGCCGGTCAGCAACTTCGCAGGGCCGGGGTGCATATTAATTTTTCGCCGGTGTTGGATGTTAACAGTAATCCGCGCAATCCCATTATCGGGGTGCGTTCGTTCGGTTCTGATCCGGCAATTGTAACTAAAATGGGGATGGCGCTGATAAACGGGTTTAAGGCGGCTGGGATTATCCCTGTAGTGAAACATTTCCCCGGACACGGGGATACCTCGTTAGATTCGCATTACGCTGTTCCGGTTGTCAATGCTTCCAAGGGCGAACTCAAACGTATCCATTTGGCTCCGTTCGCCGAGGCTATTTCTCAGGGAGTTCCCGGGGTTATGACCGGGCATGTGATGTATCCGGCCCTGGATAATAAAAACGTGGCGTCTTTTTCCAAACCGATTTTGCAGGGGCTGCTTCGTAAAGAGATGGGTTTTAAGGGACTAATTGTAACGGACAGTTTGGACATGAAAAGTGCGACCAGTTTTTGCACGATTGCCGGTTGTGCCGCTCGTTCGTTGGAGGCCGGTTCAGATTTAATACTGCTGGGCCGTTATATTAAACCGCTTACCCTGTTTGACCAAATTAACACCAAAGTGACCGAGCAACATTTGCAGCCCCGTGTGTCCCAGTCGGCCCGTCGTATTTTTGAACTCAAGCAGCAACTGGGGCTGTTTGACGAAACCGCGCGTCAGGTACCGACTCCCATTGAGCGTGCTTACCGTCAAACCCTGGCTGATATTAGTAAAGAAGCAGTTACCCTGATACGTGATTATAACGGGATGCTGCCGTTTTCTTCGGCCAAGGAACGGCCGACCGTATGTGCCGTGTTTTTTGCACCGTCCCGTTTTGCCGATCAACTTATGTATGTAAGTAAACCGTTCTTGGAGCGCAATTACCGGGTACGTACCTATAACGCTCCGCTGTCTCCTAAAGAAAAAGATACGGCCCGTGCACTAAAGTGTACTGAAGGAGCGGATCTCGTAGTAGTTGCCAGTTTGCAATGGGCCGATAAGGTCAATCTGAGTCAAAAACATACCATTGAAAAAATGCTTGATAAAAATCCTCAATTAGTACTTTTATCGGTGATGAGTCCGTATGATATCACTTACTATCCGAAAGTCGGTACGGTGCTGGCCACTTACGGATTAAATTCGTTTGCATTGCAGACAGCTGCGGACATTATCGTAGGTAATGCTCAGGCGCAGGGCGTCATGCCCGTAGAACTGCCGGAGCGTGTGCAACGGCCTACGGCGTTGGCTCCGTATCCGGTGCCGGATCCCCCGGCCCATTCGCTAGCCCCGCGCAGACGCTGATTCATTGTTTATTGTGTTCGCGCCAGTATTCAATGACGGCAGGCAGTATGGAAATAATAATAATCGCTACAATGACGTAGTGAAAGTGTGTTTTGACAACCGGTAAATCTGCAAAATAATAACCGCCCAATATAAAGAGCAGTACCCATAATGCAGCTCCGATCAAATTATACGAAGCAAAGTGCCCATAAGTCATTTTGCCGATCCCGGCCACAAACGGCGCAAAGGTGCGGATGATGGGGATAAAACGTGCCAAAATAATCGTCTTACCGCCGTATTTTTCATAAAATGCATGAGCTTTGAGTAAATGGTTTTTATTGAGCAGTCGACTGTGCTCTTGTGTAAATACTTTGGGCCCCAGCCATTTGCCGATTTCATAGTTACAAAAATCTCCCAATGCGGCTGCTGCAAAGACTACAGGGATTAAAATAAATAGATTAATAGAACTGCCGGCAGAGGCCGCCAAGGCCCCGCAGGCAAATAATAAAGAATCTCCCGGCAAAAACGGTGTGACAACCAAACCTGTTTCACAAAAAATAATCAGGAAAATCCCTACGTATAACCACGCTCCGGCACCGGCGGCCCAGGCATTAAGGTAAACGTCTAAATGTAAAAAGATATCGATGAGTTGTGCGATGATTTCCATATACCATATTGTACTAAATCTGCTACAATATACCTATCTGTGAGGAGTTCTTATATGAAAAAATTAGCAGTTGTAATATCTTTTTTTATGTGCGCTTTTAGCGCCTATGCGTATCAGACAGGAGATATGACGGTCGGGTTGGCTGCCGTGTATTCTCCGTTGGGGCTTGGGACTGATTTTGGGGAAATGAACGTAGACGACCAACAAGCGGTCATTTCACATGATGCCAAGTTGGGTAAACCCGGTATGGGAGCGGAGCTGCAGGCGTTGTACTTTGTGGGACCGCGCGTAGGACTGGGGGTATCGTTTAGTGAGCAATATTTTGCCAAAGATTTAGCCAGCGGTTGGCAACTTGATACCCGCACCCGCATGCGTAATTATATGGCTGTCGGGCATATCTTTTTGACGCCGCAAAGCAGTTACAGATTATATATCCCGTTAGGGCTCGGACTGGCACAAACGGATTTTTCCATGGATTTTGGACCGCGCGGAGATTCTAAAAAACATTTCAATTATAACGGATTTGCCTATTATGTGGGACTGGGCGTGGAAAAGAACCTGAGCGAACGGTTTAGCTTGGGAGTGGAGGGGCGTTATAATGGCAATAAGTTCCATGACAGCACCACCCGCGATAACGGGGATCACGTTACTGTATATCCGCGAGCGAACTTTTTGTCGTTGCTGGTACGGGTGATTTATAAGATTTAAAAGTTCTGTATTGTTATGTAAAAAGACCGGGTAACTCCCGGTCTTTTTTGCTGTTGTTGTATTGGTTTTAACGTGTAATCCTCAAAGATTTTAAGCAGGGAGAGACCTAAAAATATTAGACCGGCCTCGTGGAGCCCCGCGTTCAACCGGCAAGTGCAACGATTAGTGAATAGGATGAAGGGACTTAGGATGGAATAAAAAGTCCCGTAGGTCTATTATACTAAGTTTTTTATTAAATTGGACTTCCGCCGGGGAGAGGTAGCCCAGACACTTAAG
>JAFVFN010000006.1 GCA_017475405.1 Elusimicrobiaceae bacterium | reverse complement strand
TTTCCCTGGTAGATTAACTACCCAGAAGACCCCCGGAAGACTACCGGGTTGATAGGCAGAGTGTGTAAGCACAGTAATGTGTTCAGCTAATCTGTACTAATAGGTCGTGAGGCTTGGCCGTATTCTTTAATCCTATAGATGAATACAAGTAAGTGTAACACTTGCGCTTTTCTAAGTTATCTGACGTTGGAAGTGATGCGATGACCCACCTAGTAAGTGGCGAGCAGGGTTCCGACGCGAAAGGATGAGTTGAGATGTAACAAGTCCTTTCCTGATTTGTTCTTTTAAAACAAGAGGCTTGAATGAGACTGATATTAATTCCGACAAGGTCACACCCGTTCCCATTCCGAACACGGCAGTTAAGCTTGTCAGGGTCGATGGTATTGGCGCCCAATTCGGCGCTGAGAGAGTAGATCGGTGTCGGTCTCATTCAGGCCTTTTCCCTTTTATACATTTGCCCCACCTGTATTTGGTGGGGCTTTTTGTTTTCGAAAAAGATATTGTTTATTAGACGAATATTTTGCTATAATATATTTACAATTTAATCTGTTTTTGGAACCGTACGAAGAATACGGTGTAGCGGGGATCCCGCACAGTTTGACTCCAAAAACAGCCGAGTTAGGCACAAGAGAGCGGCGTCGAAACCCGAATTCTTGTGCTGAGTGTTTGTTGCTTATGCAACAAGCCACGGCTGTTATAATTGGGTTACGTCAAACTGGCTCAAATATAGCAGCCGTTTTTATGGTTTTCATAAACAGTTAGTTGAAATAACAAAAGGAGATAAGTTTATGGAACAATATGATATTAACCAAAGAGGCTTTACATTAATTGAGGTCCTTGTTGTGGTATTAATAATAGGTATTTTGGCAGCAGTGGCGTTGCCGCAGTATCAATTAGCGGTTGCTAAAAGTCAGTATGCTACCATTAAGGAATTGGCACATAATATTGCAAATGTACAGGAAGTATATTATTTGGCGAATGGTCAGTATGCTACAGAATTAGACCAGTTAGATATAGATATGCCCGGAAATAAGAAGGATATCAGTACAGCAAATCAGTACCGCTATGACTGGGGGTCTGTATCAATAACCGCCAACAAAGTTGCTGTAAAATATGAAAAGGGTTCCTTTGAAATACAAATTCAAATATTCTTTTCACATTCTGATCATCCCAATAAAAAATTATGTATTGCAGATGGCCATGCCTCCTTATCATCGTTACAAACCCGGGTGTGCAAAAGCGAAACTGGTAAAACAGAGCCTGATGATAAAAGTGAGGGAAATTGGTTACAATATAATTTTTAAAAATATGGATCTTGAGATTTATTTTTTGAACCCCAGCATAGAGAAGTAGCTTGTTGGAAAATTAAATTAATTGCATAATGTAACGCAAATTTGTTACAATATGAATATACTCCGCGGATAATACGTTGCACAAGAGTTGCAATTGGCGGAAAAAACTGATAAAATATTATCAGTGTAAGTTATCAGATTTTTTTACGAGAACCATAACTCCTCCGACGAGAAATCAAAAGGAAAGGAGTTTGTGGCTGTCGTGTTCTCTGTCTTTTCAGAGCACAAAAACAGTTGGTTCTCGTATAAAAAACAGGCAAATAAAATGAACCTGACAAAAGACCAAAAGAAACAAAAGTCGCAAGACTTAGCTTCTGAAATTACGTCCACCGGCACGTTATTTTTTACCTCTTACCAGGGGTTGAAATTCGTGGATATGGCCGAACTTCGCGCGACGTTAGCTCCGACTGGTGCTAAATTTCGCGTAGAACGTAACGCCATTGTGGAACATGCTATCAGTCAGGCCAAAATTGAAGGGGCCGATACAAAGCTCTTTCAAGGGCCGACGGCGATTGCTGTAGGCGGTGATATCGCTGCCGTAGCAAAAGCTTTGGTAGACTTTCAGAAGAAGAATGCGGCTTTGAAGCTGCGTGCTTGCTACAGTGAAGGCGTATGGTACGATGAGGCACAAGTAAAACAACTTTCTGCTATTGGTACGAAAGAAGAAAACTTGTCCAAATTGGCCGGTGCGTTATACAACGCGGTTGCCCAATCTGCACAAGTGTTGCAAGCTCCGATCCGGGATTTTGCCTACGTTATCAAAGCTTTGGAAGACAAGCAGAAATAACGCGTCAGGGTTCAGTTGGTGTATAACCAACTGATACCCGGTAAAGTCTAAACCCGCCAAGAGCGGTAGTAGCCCCGAACGGGATAAAGGTACGGGCTTAACTAGGTTAAGCAGAAGGCCGCTACTCTATAGAAACAAAAGGAAACAATAAAATGGCTAAAATGACCAAAGATGAATTAGTAAATGCAATTGCTGAACTCACCGTATTGGAACTTTCCGAACTCGTGAAAGCGATTGAAGAAAAATTCGGCGTAAAAGCTGCTGCTCCGGCCGTAGCTGTTGCCGCTGCTGCCGCTCCGGCTGCCGCTGCCGCTGAAGAAAAAGATGAATTCAACGTCGTGTTGACCGCTGTAGACGCTGCTAAAAAAATCGGCGTCATTAAAGTAGTGCGCGAAATTACCGGCTTGGGCTTGAAAGAAGCCAAAGACTTGGTAGAAGGCGCCCCGAAAGCGGTAAAAGAAAACGTTGCCAAAGCCGAAGCTGAAGAACTCAAAAAGAAAATCACTGAAGCCGGCGGCACCGTCGAACTCAAATAAGACGACAAACTTATTTAATCCCACTCCCCTTTGGGGGGGTGGGATTACGTACCGTAAAGGTACAGGCGGTCAGCGAAGTGCGTTGCGCAACCCGCCCGACACAGCAGGAAGATAGAGATGATTGAAAAACAAACTAATTTCGGCAAAATTACTACCAAACTTCCGTTACCTGATTTGCTGGACATGCAAAAGGATTCCTTTAAGGATTTCTTACAATTAGATGTGGCTCCGTCCAAACGCGAACTGAAAGGTTTGCAAGCCGCTTTTGAGGATGTATTCCCTGTAGAAGCGCCCGACGGCAGCATGAGACTAGAATTTGTTAAATATGATTTAGGTACTCCGCGTTATGCAACTCCGGCGGAGGCCACCGTGCGCGACAGCACTTTTGATGCCCCTTTAAAAGCTACCATGCTTTTGTATGTCAAACAGAAAAACGGGAATATGAAAAACGCTTCCGAACAGGAAGTCACTCTTTGTAATTTACCCCTTATGACCGATGCCGGTTGTTTCGTATTCAACGGCGCAGAACGTGTAGTTGTCAGCCAGATGCACCGTTCTCCGGGTATCATTTTTGAAGAAGATGAAGAGAAAAAACAGTCTACTTTTGGTAAACGCTTATATGTGGCACGTATTATTCCGTACCGCGGTGCGTGGATTGAGTTCTCATTTGATTTAAATAACACCTTGTGGGTACGTATTGACCGCAAGAAAAAAGTATCTGCCTCTACGTTCTTACGCGCGTGCGGTTTGGAGACCAACGCACAAATCATCCAAACTTTCTACAAATGCGAAGACGTGGAAGTAAAACCTTCTACTATGGACAGTATCATCGGCCGTTACGCCGCCGACGATATTTATGATCCATCTACGGGCGAAGTGTTGTGGAACTTGGACGATAAAGCGGCCTTGCCGATTGACGATAAACTATTCCGCACCTTGATTGAAAAGAAAGTAAAAACCATTAAAGTTATTTGCGGTAAACCCCGTCAGGAAGATCCGGCCATTTTGGCTACGTTGGAACGCAAAGATTCTGCACATACCGCCAAAGAAGCACAAGCCGAAATCTACAAAAAGATGCGCGGTCAGGACTTCGTAGTGCAAGCTCAGGCAGAAAGTTTCTTAGACAATTTGATCTTTGATAACCTGCGCCGCTATGATTTGAGTTTTGTAGGTCGCTATAAAATCAATAAAAAATTTGCACAACTTTTTGAACTGATCAAAGGTTTTAAGTGCAAAAAATATAATACCCCGAAAGATAATCATCGCACCTTGACTCCGGAAGATATTGTAGTAACCGTGAAATATCTTTTAGCGTTAAACGCCGGTGAAGATGCACAGAAGATGTACGGGGATGATTTTGCCTTTAAGATTGACGATATTGACCACTTGGGAAACCGCCGTGTTCGCGGGATCGGCGAACTTTTGGAAAACCAAATTCGTATCGGTTTGTCTCAAATGGCCAAGACCGCCCGTGATCGCATGAACCGCGATTTAACGACTCCCACCCCGCGTGCATTAATTAATGCACAACCGGTGCAAGCCATTATTCGCAAGTTCTTCGGTACTTCTCAATTGTCCCAGTTCATGGACCAAATCAACCCTTTAGGTGAACTCACGCACAAACGTCGTTTGTCCGCGTTGGGTCCCGGCGGTTTGAACCGTAAGCGTGCCGGTTTCGAAGTGCGTGACGTACACTATACGCACTACGGACGTGTTTGTCCGATTGAAACCCCGGAAGGTCCGAACATCGGTTTGATTACCTCCTTGGCATGTTATTCCAAGGTCAATAAATACGGTTTGATTGAAACCCCCTACCGCAAAGTTGTTAACGGTAAGGTAACCGATCAAATTGAACAATTAACCGCCGATGCGGAAGACGATAAATTTGTGGCTCAGGCCAACACGCCTACCACTAAGGACGGTAAAATCGATACCGAATCTGTGGCTTGCCGTGTACGCGCCGACTACCCGATGATTGCCCCCAAAGAAGTGGACTACATGGACGTGTCTCCACTGCAGGTAATCAGCGTGTCAGCCGCCTTAATCCCGTTCTTGGAACATGACGATGCCAACCGTGCTTTGATGGGTTGTAACATGCAACGTCAGGGTGTGCCGCTCTTGATGCCGGAAGCTCCGTATGTGGGTACCGGTATTGAACATGAAGTGGCGCGTGACTCCGGTACTTCCGTAGTTGCCAAACGCCCGGGTCGTGTACAATTTGCCGATGCTTCTAAGATTGTAATTGAAGCCAAAGACGGTACTTGTGATATATATGAACTGTTAAAATTTAAACGTTCTAACCAAGATACCTGTATTAACCAACACCCGATTGTAAAAACCGGTGACGATGTAAAAGCCCGTCAAGTTATTGCCGATGGTCCGGCTATGGATAACGGTTTCTTGGCCTTAGGGCGCAATATGCTCGTCGGTTTTATGTGTTGGGAAGGATACAACTACGAAGACGCTATCTTGGTATCAAGCCGTTTGATTAAAGAGGACGTCTTTACCTCTGTGCACTTACATGAATTTACCGTAGATGCACGTAATACCAAACTGGGTGCCGAAGAAATCACCCGCGATATCCCCAATATCGGAACAGAAGCCCTGTCCCACTTGGATAACGACGGAATTATCTTCCCCTCTACCGTAGTAGAACCCGGTGATATTTTGGTCGGTAAAGTAACTCCCAAAGGTGAGCAACAATTAACACCGGAAGAGCGATTGTTAAAAGTTATCTTCGGTAAAAAAGCCGATGACGTGGTGGATGCTTCGTTACGTGTACCGCCCGGAACCAGCGGCAAAGTGTTGGGTACCCGCGTATTTGTACGCAAAGAAAAGCTGACCAAGGAAGAAGAAAAGAAACGTGCCACGGCACTTTTGGAAGAACGCGATACAACGATTGCTCTGCTCAAGGAACAACGCAAAACGGCGATTGCCAATGCACGTGAAACGATTAAAAATGCAGCCGCTTTGAAGAAAGAAGAAGATCGTTTAACGGCTCTTTATAAGCTCTTGGAGAAGAAAGCGGAAGAACATTACCGCCGCGAAAGCGAGTTCTCTAAACAGGGTGATGAACTGGCTGTTACGGTTAACAAATCCGTCAAAGTATATATCGCTTCCAAACGCAAATTACACGTAGGTGACAAAATGTCCGGCCGCCATGGAAATAAAGGGGTCGTAGCCCGCATTTTGCCGGAAGAAGATATGCCGTTCCTGCCGGATGGAACGCCGTTAGACATTGTATTGTCTCCGCTGGGTATTCCGTCTCGTATGAACGTCGGACAGCTTTTAGAAACCATGCTCGGTTGGGCAGCACATTATTTGCATTACAATGCTGCCACTCCGGTATTTGATGGACCGAGCGAAGAAGAAGTGGTCAACGAAGTGCGCAAAGCCAAAGAGAAAATTTTGGATGATAAAGGCCTCAAAGGTAAAGCGCGCGAAGAATATGCCGCCAAGTACCTGCCTGATGATTATTGCCGTATTACGCTTTATGACGGTAGAACGGGTGAGCCTTTTGAAGAAAAAGTAACCATCGGTTACATGTACATGATGAAACTCATCCACTTGGTAGAAGACAAGGTACACTCTCGTTCTACCGGACCTTACAGCTTGATTACGCGCCAACCGTTAGGCGGTAAAGCGCAATTCGGCGGTCAGCGTTTCGGGGAAATGGAAGTGTGGGCTATGGAAGGTTACGGGGCCACTTACACCTTGCAGGAGTTCTTAACCGTTAAGTCTGACGATTTTGACGGACGTACTAAGATGTATGAATCCATTGTCAAAGGCAAAGCGCCTACCGCGCCCGGTGTGCCGGAATCCTTTAAAGTACTTATTAAAGAATTACAGGCCTTGGGTTTGAGCGTAGATTTACTGCAAAAACATGATAACGGTGAATCCACCGTTGTCACTGCGACTGAAGAGCCGCAGCAACCTGCCGCAGAGGCTTCCGCGGCCAGTGAAGAGGAAGCCAAATAGGCGGGAGAGAGAACATGCAAACGAAAAAAGTGAAAAAAAATAACGAACTGAACTTTTTTGACTTTGATGCCATCCGTTTAGGCATCGCCAGCCCGGAACAAATCAGTGCATGGTCTTTCGGGGAAGTAAAAAAACCCGAAACCATTAACTACCGCACCTTGAAACCGGAGCGAGATGGTTTATTTTGCGAACGCATTTTCGGGCCGACCAAAGACTATGAATGTGCTTGCGGTAAATATCGCTGGCCCAAATACAAAGGCATCAAATGTGACCGCTGCGGTGTAGAAGTAACCGAAGCCAAAGTACGTCGTGAACGGATGGGTCATATTGAACTGGCCGTACCGGTAGCCCATGTATGGTTCTTACGCAAGAACCCGTCTCGCATCGGTATTTTATTGGATCAACGTACTAGCGATTTGGAACGTGTGGTTTACTATGCTGCTTACGTGGTACTTGAAGACTGCGTAGACAATGTGACCGGCCGTACGGACTTTAAGAAAGGCACATTGTTGTCGGATGCTCAAGTGCGTGAAGCCCGCAAAAAACATGGTGCCCGCCTTAAAGTAGATATCGGTGCACCGGCCATTAAAACGTTACTGGAAAGCATTGATTTTGATAAAGAAATCCCTGTTTTGCACGAACAGCTCAAAAACACACAAAGCGAAATGGAGCGCACCAAACTCGTCCGCCGTATTAAAACGATGGAAGAGTTTAAAGAAAGCGGCAACCGCCCGGAATGGATGATTTTAAGCGTACTGCCTGTCATCCCGCCGGATTTGCGTCCGTTGGTACCGCTTGATGGTGGCCGTTTTGCTGCTTCTGATTTAAATGATTTATACAGAAGAATTATTAACCGCAATAACCGCTTGAAACACATTGAATCGTTGCGTGCTCCTGAAGTAATGATTTACAACGAAAAACGTTTGCTGCAGGAAGCGGTGGACGCACTCATTGAAAACGGTGCGCGCGGGAAGTTCTTCATCGGGCCCGGTGGCAGACCGCTTAAATCCCTGTCTGACAGCATTAAGGGTAAACACGGTCGTTTCCGCCAAAACCTCTTGGGTAAACGTGTGGACTATTCCGGTCGTTCCGTTATTGTCGTCGGTCCGAACCTGAAAATCCATCAGTGCGGACTTCCCAAGCTGATGGCCTTGGAACTCTTTAAACCTTTTATCATCGGCGAACTGATGAAAAAAGAAGGCACGACACTAAAATCCGCCAAGAAAATGTTGGAAAAAGTGCGTCCGGAAATCTGGGATATTTTGGAAAGAGTAACCCAGGCACACCCCGTGATGTTAAACCGTGCTCCTACCTTGCACCGCTTGGGTATTCAGGCTTTTGAACCGGTACTTATTGAAGGTAAAGCTATCCAGTTGCATCCGTTGACTTGTGCGGCTTTCAACGCTGACTTCGACGGTGACCAGATGGCTGTACACGTACCGTTGTCTTTGGAATCCCAAATGGAAGCGCGTACCTTGATGTTGGCTTCCAACAACATCTTGTCTCCCGCTTCTGGTAAACCGATTGCTGCTCCGTCCCATGATATGGTATTGGGTGTCAACTGGATTACCACCATTAAAGACGGAGATATCGGAGAAGGCGGTATTTACGGCTCCAAAGACGAAGCATTAGTGGCTTTGGAATACGGTAAGCTTTCTTACCACGCCAAAATCAAAGTGCGCGGTTTGAACGCCATTCCGGAATTGGATGCGAAGGGTAAAGCAGTAGCCAATGCGGCGGAATGGAAAGACTTTACTTCCGTGGGACGTATTATCTTTAACCAGGCCATGCCCAAAGGCTGGGAATTTATCAATAAAACCATCGGTAAAAAAGAGTTGGGTGCTTTGGTAGACGAATGCTACAAGAGCAAAAAATACGGACGCGCTGCGGCCGTTCAGCTCTTGGATAATATTATGAAGATGGGGTACCACTATGCTACCTTATCCGGTTTGTCTATTTCTGTAGCCGACATGACTATTCCTTCTGCCAAAAAGGATATGATCAAGAAAGCCAAAGCGGAAGTAGCCAAAATCCAGGCCCAAGCCGAAGCCGGTATTATTACCGAAGGTGAACGTTATAACAAAGTAATTGATATTTGGACCCGTGTGACCGATGATGTTGCCAACGAACTTTTTGCCGAAATGAAAAAGTTTGAAGAATCTAAATACGATCCGACCAACAAAGAACACAGCGGGCAGCGCTTTAACTCTGTCTATTTGATGGCAGATTCCGGTGCGCGCGGTTCCCGCCAACAGGTACGCCAGTTGGCTGGTATGCGCGGACTGATGGCTAAACCGCAGAAGAAATTAACTGGTGGTCAGGGTGAAATTATTGAAAACCCGATTACCGCTAACTTCCGCGAAGGGTTGTCCGTACTGGAATACTTTATTTCCACGCACGGTGGACGTAAAGGTCTTTCCGATACCGCTTTGAAAACGGCTGATGCCGGTTACTTAACTCGTCGTTTGGTAGACGTGGCCCACAACGTAGTAATTACGGAGCAGGACTGCGGTACCCATAACGGAATCGTGGTTAAATCCTTAATGAGCGGCGAAGAAATGGTGGAACCGTTAGACGAACGTATTTTGGGACGCACTTCCTTGGAAGATGTGGTTGTCAAAGTACAAAAAGCAAACGGCCAGGAAGAAGAAAAAACCATCATCAAAGAAGGCGATTTGATTACCTTGGAGCAAGCCAAAGAAGTCAAGAAATACGGTGTAGAATCTGTCCGTATTCGCTCGGTACTTACATGTGAAGCTCCTTACGGAGTATGCGCCAAGTGTTACGGGTTGTCTTTGGCTACCGCTTCTAATAGTAACCCCGGTGACTCGGTCGGTATTATTGCCGCCCAGTCCATTGGTGAACCTGGTACGCAGTTAACCTTGCGTACGTTCCACATCGGTGGTACGGCTTCCCGTGTATTGTCGCGCAGCCAGGCTGTAGCGGATATTGATGGTAAGGTAACGTTTAAAGATATTAAAATCATTACCAACCGTTATGATAACCAAATCTGTATTTCCAGAAACGGCTCTATCTTTGTGACCGCTGGAAATGGTACAATAAAAGAGTATAAGATTCAGTACGGTGCCAATATCTTAACCCAAGATAAAGCTACCGTGAAAAAAGGTTCTTTACTAGCAGAATGGGACCCTCACTCCATCCCGGTATTGGCGGAAACCAAAGGTACCGTCAAATTAACGGATGTTATTGAAGGTATTACATTGCAGGAAGAACGCAACAAAGTGACGGGCGTTATTG
The DNA here is from genome assembly GCA_017475405.1 of Elusimicrobiaceae bacterium. Lineage (GTDB taxonomy): Bacteria > Elusimicrobiota > Elusimicrobia > Elusimicrobiales > Elusimicrobiaceae > Avelusimicrobium. The sequence goes on along the minus strand of JAFVFN010000006.1, from coordinate 154,234 downwards.
AACGCAAGATTACGGCGAGTCGCGGCGGGAAAAACAACCCGCGCATCAGCATCGCGGGCAAAGGCAAAGAAAAAGCCATGAACCTGCCTTTGCCGATTGATACCATCTTGATGGTAGAAGACGGTGAAGATGTGGAACCCGGTGATGTACTTGCCAAGATCGGCCGCGAAGCCGGCGGTACCAAAGATATTACCGGCGGTCTGCCCCGTATTGCGGAGTTATTTGAAGCCAGAAGACCCCATAACCCGGCTATTATTTCCGAGTTTGAAGGGATTGTCAGCTTGGAAACTTCGCCCAAAGGTTTGATTGAAGTAGTCGTGCGGAACGAAGAGACCAATCAGGTCAAGCAGTACAGTATTCCGCAGGGCAAACACTTAGTAGTATATGAAGGCGACCATGTAGGTGTAGGGGAAGCCCTGACCGACGGTGCCATTGATCCTCACGACGTGCTGCGCGTGAAGGGTGAAAAAGAAGCACAAGAGTTCCTGTTAAACGCCATCCAAGAAGTGTACCGCTTGCAGGGCGTAACGATCAACGATAGACATATTGAGGTTATTGTCCGTCAGATGTTAGGGAACGTGAAAATTCTGGATGCGGGAGATACCCACTTCCTCAAAGGAGAAGTCGTCAGCCGCGGACGCTGGTTGCGTGAGAACGCCAAAATGAAAGACCAGGGCAAACAGTTAGCGGACGGTGAAACCATCCTTTTAGGTATCAGTAAGGCTTCTATCGCTTCCGAATCGTTTATCTCCGCGGCTTCGTTCCAAGAAACCACTAAGGTTTTAACGGACGCCGCTATTGAAGGCAAGATTGACGAATTGCAAGGCCTCAAAGAAAATGTAATCGTAGGTCATTTGATCCCCGCGGGTACTGGTATTTCCGCGCGGCAAATTACCAAAGAGTTTAACCAAAAACGTAAAGAAACCAAATAGGAGAGAAGTAATGCCAACAGTAAACCAATTAGTAAAATACGGTCGGGCGAAAGAACAAAATCGTACCAAATCGCCTGCGTTGCAAGCCTGTCCCCAACGGCGCGGTGTTTGCACCCGTGTTTATACCACCACCCCTAAAAAACCAAACTCTGCTTTAAGAAAGGTGGCCCGTGTGAAGTTGACTTCCAAGATGGAAGTAACCGCTTACATCCCGGGTGTGGGGCACAACCTGCAGGAACACTCCATCGTGCTCGTGCGCGGTGGTCGTGTAAAAGACTTACCGGGTGTGCGTTATCACATCATTCGCGGTGCCTTAGATGCCGCCGGCGTTGAAAATAGAAAACAAGGCCGCTCACTTTACGGCGTAAAACGCCCCAAAGCTGGTAAATAATTTTTTAGGAGTGAAATAAAAATATATGCCGAGAAAAGGTTTAAGACCCAGAGACAGAAGACCGCTTCCCACGCCGGATTATAAATATAATTCCGTGCTCGTAAGTCGGTTCATTAACAAATTAAATTTTGAAGGCAAAACCGCCACTGCTGCCCGCATTTTAGACGATGCCATGGCCATTATTGCCGAGAAAACAAAAGAAAACGCCTTAGACGTTTTTACCAAATGTATTGAAAACGTACGCCCCTTGGTGGAAGTAAAAGCCCGCCGCGTGGGGGGTGCCAACTACCAAGTGCCTACCGAAGTAAAACCCTTGCGCAGCACCACCTTGGCGATGCGCTTGCTCATCGGTGCGGCGCAAAGCCGCAAAGGACGCCCCATGGCTGAAAAATTGGCCGAAGAAATTATTTTGGGCGCCAAAAAAGAAGGTACCGCGTTTAAAAAACGTGAAGATGTGCACCGCATGGCTGAAGCCAACCGCGCGTTTGCCCATTTTAAATGGTAATTTGGGACTAAAAAGATATGGCTGAATTTAAAACCTATCCGTTAGAGAAAATCCGCAACATCGGTATTATCGCGCACATTGACGCTGGTAAGACCACCACTTCCGAACGTATTTTGTACTATACCGGTAAAGTGCACAAAATTGGTGAAACGCACGATGGTGCGTCCGTAACCGACTGGATGGAACAGGAACGCGAAAGAGGTATTACGATTACCTCTGCCGCCATTTACTGTGTGTGGAAAGACTGTCAGTTAAATATTATTGACACTCCCGGACACGTGGACTTTACGGCTGAAGTAGAACGTTCTCTGCGTGTATTGGACGGAGCCGTCTGCTGTTTTGACGGTGTACAGGGTGTAGAACCCCAGTCCGAAACCGTGTGGCGTCAGGCTGATAAATACCATGTACCGCGAATTGCCTACATTAACAAAATGGACCGCATCGGTGCTGATTTTATCCGCTCTGCTAACTCTATTAAAGAAAAACTCGGCGGTAACGCTTGTCCGATTCAATTGCCGATCGGTGCCGAAGATAAATTTGTCGGTGTGATTGACCTGGTCAAAATGAAAGGTATCGTATGGGATGGCGATCACAACGGTGCTACGTTCACCGAGGGTGATATCCCGGCTGAATCGTTGGAACTGGCCAAACAATACCGCACGGAAATGATTGAAAAACTCGCTGATTTTGACGAAGCCATTATGGAACGTTACTTAAACGGCGAAACCGAATTTACGGAAAAGGAAATCAAAACGGCCATCCGCAAAGGAACCTTAACGGGTAAATTCTTCCCGGTTATTTGTGGTTCTTCGTATAAGAACAAAGGCGTACAGCCCTTGCTCGACTGTGTAAACGACTATCTACCCTCTCCTGTAGATTTGCCGGCAGTCAAAGGGACAAACCCCAACACCGGGGAAGCCGAAGAACGCAAACCGTCTAACAACGATCCTTTCTGCGGTTTAATCTTTAAAGTACAAACCGACCCCTTTGTAGGGAAACTGAGCTTCTTCCGTATTTATTCCGGTACCATTAAAGCCGGGGATGCGGTTTACTTCCCGGGCAAAAATGCGACTGAACGCTTTGGTCGTATGATGCGTATGATGGCTGATAAACGCGAAGAAGTCAAAGAACTTTCCGCGGGTGAAATTGCCGCTACGGTGGCTATTAAGAACTCCCGCGTCGGTCAAACGATCTGCTCTCCCGATCATCCGATTGTGCTCGAAAGCATTACGTTCCCGGAACCGGTAATCTCCATTGCTGTGGAACCCAAATCCAAAGCCGATGAAGAAAAAATGTCCAACGCTTTGGCTCGCTTGGCAGAAGAAGACCAGACTTTCCGTGTACGTACCGATGAAGAAACCGGTCAAACTGTTATTTCCGGTATGGGTGAGCTCCACTTGGACATCATCGTAGATCGTATGAAACGCGAATTTAACGTACAGGCCAACGTGGGTGCTCCGCAAGTAGCCTACCGTGAAACCATTACCAAGACCGTTGAACAGGAAACCAAGTTCGTACGTCAGTCCGGCGGTCGCGGTCAATATGGTCACGTATTCTTGCGCTTAGAACCGCAGGAAAAAGGTAAGGGCTTTGAGTTCGTTAACGAAATTACCCAGGGTCGTATTCCCAAAGAATATATTCCCGCTATTGAAAAAGGCTGTCGTGAAGCATTGGACAGCGGTGCAATGGCCGGGTATCCGTTAGTGGACATTAAAGTAGCTGTATTTGACGGTTCATTCCACGAGGTAGACTCCTCTGAAATGGCGTTTAAAATCGCTGCCTCCATGGCCCTTAAAGACGGTGCAAAGAAAGCTGCTCCCGTTATTTTGGAACCGATTATGAAAGTAGAAGTAGTCGCTCCGGAAGCTAACCTCGGTGATATTATCGGGGACTTGAGCTCTCGCCGCGGTCAGATCGGCGAAATGGGTGTACGCGGTAACGTACGCTATGTACGTGCCGAAGTACCGTTGGCTGAAATGTTTGGTTATGCCACCAACGTGCGCTCCTTATCTCAAGGACGGGCCTCATTTACGATGGAACCGAGCCACTACGCCGAGGTGCCTGCCAATGTCGCTAAAGCGATTGTGGAAAAACGCACTGCAGATAAAGTAGCAGCGTAAGAAAAAGAAGTTTCAAGACGTTTGTAAGCCCCCTCGCAAATTGAGGGGGCTGCTTTTTTATCTTGAATCTATAGAATAATGGTCTAGTGGTCAAAAAAATATACTTTTTGTTGCCCCCAATCAGAAGAAATAGTTGTTTGTGTAACCGTTTGGCAAAAAATAGTAGCTTGTGTATTGTTAGGAGAAGCTCCGCAGGCACTTTTTCCAGAAGTGTACCAAAGTATATAATAAGGATTAATAGAACCTTTCAATTGGCATGCAACATAGGTTGGTTCCCATGTTTCTAATGTGCTATCTCCTGCAGTTCCCTTTATAAAACAACGTACTGTGTCTGAAGAAATATCTACGGGATTTCCTCTAGTATCCATTTTCTTGGAAGTATTTTCAAAATGGGCAGGTAATGAAATATCTAAATATTCAAAGCTAGTAGCATATTTCCCATTTGCTACTTGATAGATTTTTTGGGCTTTATAAATAGATGTTGCTAATATTTGGGCTTCTGTATATCTGCTTTTTATTACCGCTTTTTGATATTGAGGCAACGCCACCGTCGCTAAAATGCCTATAATTAGCACTGCCACTAAAAGCTCAATGAGGGTGAATGCTCTGTTGTTATGCGTCATAAATATTCTCCGTGTTTCTCTATTTATGGAAACCGATAAAAACGGCTGTTTCCGCAGAGCCAGAGTAAGTGCCTCGTAAGAAACAGCCGCAGTTCACTGTCATACAACAGTAAACATTGAGTACAAAATAATAGGGTTATAAGGCCTTTTATTTTGCACCTAAATCGGCTGTTTTTGGACTTACTCTGGATTGTTTTCACAATGCCACCACATTCTGTATGCGGTTCCAAAAACAGATTAAATTTTAAGTTTTACTACACTCACATTATAACATATCCATTGTTGCTTATTGAAATAAATATTTTCTACTGTAATATAGTTTATGGTAATAGAAAACGTTTATCCCAAGCTGCAGTAGCTGCAAGATTTGTATCAATTCCACCCATAGCTTTACACGCTTTTATAGAAATATCTCCTTTAGCGAAACAATATTCTTTACCTGCTTGATATATATAATTGGAAGATTTAAAATTTTTGAGCCATTTTACATAACGTATATTATCAAGGCCCGCTTCTACGCTTGACGTAGAGTTATGTATACCAATATAAAAATTTCCACAATCATATGCGTAAGTATCTGCCTCTTTCACTTTAGGTTGGCACGAACTATTTATAGGCCAATCTATATCTAAAGCAAGCAAATTATTAGAATAACTGCCATTGCTTAAATAGTATACTTGTTGCGCTTGAAATAACGCATCTGCTAATGCCATATACCGCGCTAAAGCTGCTTTTCTTACAGCAACTTGATATTGTGGCAAGGCTACAGTTGCTAAAATACCTATAATCAAGATAACGACAAGTAACTCAATCAGTGTAAATGCTTGTTTCTTATTCTTCATAATTTCTCCTATAATCTTTTGAGGCATTGCAAAACGGCTGATTAACGCTAGGACTTACCAAAGACCCAGACATTAAACAGCCGTAGTTCGCACAAATGTACGAACATTCGGCACTACATATATAAGGGATCGGCTTATATATGCAATGCCTAAACAGACTGTTTTTGGTTTGGTAAGTTTCTTAGTGAATCTTCCTGCTTTGCAGGAACCAAAACAGATTAAATTTTAGTTTTACTACCTCCTCATTATAACATAAATATTCAGATAAAGTATAGAGTTAGGACTTGATAAAAGGGATGAACTTACTTATAATATCTATATGAAAAAACTATTCTTATTAACTATTATTCTTTTAGCAGCCGCTGTTTATGGGATGGGTTACGAATTTAAAGTATCTTCTCTTACTACTCCTGTGGGAAAATCGGCCCCTAAACAAGTATTGGTTCGTAAAAAACCTGCCGCAGTCGTCTTTTTAAAAACAAAAATCGCCAACCTAAAAGACATGAGCGATTCTACGATTGAACAGGGGCGCACGTCTGATGGATATGTGCTCTATATTGCTCCGGATTGGCCGGCTAATTTGTGGTTAACAGCACCCGGTTTTGCCGCTAAGTTGGTAGATATCGGCAGTTTGTCTTCCGGTTCTGTGCGTGAGTTGACGGTGTCTGTTGTCGGGAAAGATCCCAAAGGAATGGATGTATCGGCGGCCCAGGTATCTTTTGCCGCTGATCCCAGTAATGCTACGGCTGCAGTAACAGAACCGTATACTCCTGAAATTTGGGTTAATACAGATGCTTCTTTTGCCCAAATCAGGCCACTTCTAAAAGAAGGTGGGTATACTATACTTGGCAATGCCACGGCTCCGTACCGTATTAGTCCCAAGAAAAAGAAAGCCAAAGCAGGGGATGTGTTAAGTTCCATGGCACTAAATAAATTGGGTGGTATAGGTAAAATGGTATTGGAAGACCGAACCGTATATAATTTAGATGTGAAATGGTAGATAGAACCCCGCAAAAAGCGGGGTTTTAAATTACTTCCTGGCAGTTTAACCCTTTTAATGCAGGGGTGTTATTGCGGATACCCTTTAGCGCAGATACTGCAGTAATGTGCAGAGCCAGTAAAATCTTTTTGTTCTTTTTTGTCAGTGCTTCCGAGATCCCTGCCAGGGTCTGCCCAGTAGCAAAGATATCATCAATATAGATATAATGGGAATGATGGGATAGAATTTCACTGTCAATTTCCATATCGTAACTATCATATTCATTGGTAATATGAAAAGAATAGGGTTTATTAGGGATTTTCCCCTTTTTACGCACGCATACTAATGGTAACCCCAGTTTGTAAGCTACCGGGGCCCCAAACAGAAATCCGCGCGCCTGCGGGGTAATAATAGCAGATTTTTTAAGTATGTCCGCAGGTATGGTTTGCTGAGCTAATTCGCAGAGCTTCTCAATAGCTGCTTGAAAACAGGCAGGATCATTTAACAGACCGTTAATATCAATAAAGTTAACGCCCTTCACCGGGAAATCTTTTACAATTGTTAGACCGTAGTTTTTAGTCATGTTTGTTCTCTAAAAGTTGGATGATTTCTATAAAGCCTTTTTCCCTAGCCAAATCTAACGCGGTTTTCTCCTCATTATTGGTACGAGTGGTGTCAATGCCAGGTTGCGTGAGCAACAAGCGCACGATATCGGTGTATCCGTTTAAAACCGCCACATGCAAAGGCGTATTGCCTGTACCTGCAAAGGGGCGATTTAATTCGCCGGTAGGCAATAACTTTTGCAGAGTAGAGACATTTTGGTTTAAAATAGCTTGAAACAAAGTCGTTATATGCTTAACGGGGTGTTCCTCTATTTTTTGTGCAGTCTCTTGGGCTTGGCTGCCAATGACTAAATTCTCTATAACTGGGGCGTTGTCCAGCCCTTGGTGAGAGGCCTGTTCTTGTGCTTTTTGCATGGGAGTTTCCCACTCATCCGGATTTTGCCAGTCAAAAGAGGTGGTATCAAGATAATCTCCCCATATTTTTATATCTTCCGGCCACGCTTGCCCCGGATGAGAAAGCCAGTATTCAAAGGAAACTGTTTCATGACGGGGTATCCCTATAGGGTTTCCCCATCCCATAATATTACAACAATAAAAGCGGATGGCTTTTTGCATAAACGAGGGGGTTGTCGTTTGCCTTAAAAAACAATAAGGTATAAATACGGGCAACACTAAGAGGGTTCCACCAGTGGCGCATAAGAAGCAGAAGCCCATAGCTGTAAAGAAAGAAATCCAAGCATGACTCAAGTAATTGCGCAATAAATAGTATACCAAACCTATAAGGGTAGCAATTCCAAGGGATACCAATGGGGCTGCCCACATGGATTTAAATAAGGCCCATTTTTTAAATATCATACTACACGGGGCGGATATCTGTTGGGTTTTTAAGTGTTCAGATGTACTAAGCGTAGTCATAAAATTCCTTTACAAAAATCTACAATTATTATACAATATTATCAACAGGAAAAAATGTCCGTTTTACGCACTTGGTGAACGTGCTAAGAAACTGGACATCACTAACAATAATTTAGTATAATAAACCGTACTGAGTTATTTTTAAGGCAGTAATTTCCTAGCCCGTCCGACGGAAAGAAGGACTGGTATAGGGTTTTCTGCCGACAAATAATTTGTAAAAAAACTGTTAAGGAAAATAAAAAAATGGCAGAAAAAACAGCTAAAAAAGCCAATGTAATTGGCCAAGAAAGAATCCGCATTAAACTGCGTTCTTATGACCATCGCATGTTAGACGCTTCTGTTTCTCGCATCGTAGAGACTGCGCAGAAAACGGGCGCTATCGTAGCGGGTCCTGTTTTGTTACCGGTCCGGATTAAAAAGTACACCGTACTTCGTTCTCCTCACACCGATAAAAAAAGCAGAGAACAGTTTGAAATGCGCATTCACAAAAGACTGATTGATCTAAAAAGTCCCACCTCTAAAACCGTGGACGAGTTAATGAAACTTGACTTGCCGGCTGGTGTAGATGTGGCTATTAAAAGCAACTAAGGAAAACTAAACACGTATGACAGAAGAAAACAAACAAGCTGCTGGTGCGCAAGAGGCAACCCCTGTTGCTGATGCTGCCAAAGCAGAAACTGTCAAAGAAGCTCCGGCTACGTTTCGTTTTGTAATCGGTGAAAAAGTGGGCATGACCCAGCTCTTTGATGAAAAAGGCAACCTGCATGGTGTATCCGTTGTAAAAGCGGGCGATTGCAAAGTTGTGCGTGTCAGAACCCAAGAAAAAGACGGCTATAATGCCGTATGTGTGGGTTTTGGCGAAGTGAAAGAAAACAAACTTAACAAACCCGAATTGGGCTACTTCAAAAAAGCCAATGTCACTCCGGTCAGACACATGAAAGAATGCCGTGTCGCCGATGTGAACGGTTTTGAAATCGGCCAAGTCATTTCACTTGAAAAAATCTTTAAACCCGGCGACTATGTAGACGTGCAGGGTAAAATCAAAGGCCACGGCTTTGCCGGCGGTATGAAACGCCACGGCTTTGCCGGTCAACCGGATTCGCACGGTCAATCCGACCGCAGCCGCGCTCCGGGGTCTTTAGGTTCCCGCCGCTCTTTGGGTAAGGTAATTTCCGGTCAACGCATGGCCGGCCACTATGGTACCACCACCCATACAGTAGCCAAGATTGAAGTTATTAAGGTAGACAGCGAAAACGGTCTTTTATTCTTAAAAGGGTCCGTCCCGGGAGCCCGCGGCTCTATCGTGTCCGTCTTAGAAACTTCCAAATTCAAAAAACACTATGTGGCACCGCAACAGAGCAAGATTTCTGCTTCTAAGGCTGCCAACAAGAAGTAAGGACTTGGACCTATGGAAACAAAAGTTTTAGATTTGAAAGGAAAAGAAACGGGAACCATTTCCCTGCCGGATTCTCTATTCGGCGTGAAAGCAAACCCGACTTTCTTGCACGAAGTCATTACCGCGTTCTTGGCCAACCAACGCAGCGGTACGGCTGACGTGAAAACCCGCGCCGAAGTTTCCGGCACTGGTAAAAAACCGTGGAAACAGAAAGGTACCGGCCGTGCCCGTCAAGGGTCTTTGCGTGCCGTACAGTTCCGCCACGGGGGCGTAGCGTGGGGTCCTACTCCGCACTCTTACCGCCAGGATTTACCGGCTGCCAAACGCCGCACTGCGCTTGCCATGGCTTTATCTACAAAATTAGCCGAGGGCAATGTTGTAGTATTGGAATCTTTGACCTTTAAAGAACCCAAAACCAAAGCGTTTGCCGATGTCATGGAAACCTTAGCTGCCGGGCGCAAACCGTTGGTGTTAGATAACTTTGCCGACAAAAACGCCCAATTAGCCTGCCGCAACGTAGCGGGCTTAACGCATATGCAAACGCAGGATATCAATGCGTATGAAGTATTAAACAGCTCTAAAGTAATTTTCACGAAAGATGCTGTGGATACGCTGACCAAAACGTTTGCCAAGGAGGCCAACTAATGTCCGGCGTGTACGATACACTTAAAAAGCCCCTCTTAACCGAGAAGAGCCTTATTGAACGTGATACCCATAACCGCTATGGTTTTATCGTGGGTAAAAACGTGTCCAAAGGCGAAATTAAAACCGCGGTGGAAAAAATCTTCAACGTAACCGTTGTGAAGGTAAATACTATTTCCGTCACGGGTAAGACCCATCGGATGGGTCGCTTTGAAGGCAAACGCCCCGATTACAAAAAAGCGTTTGTTACTTTGAAAGAAGGCGATAAAATCGAAGTGGTAGAAGCCACTGCGAAGTAGAAGAAGGAGAAACTACGAACTATGCCTATTAAATCGTTTAGACCTTACACCCCTTCCCGCAGAACGATCACGGTGTCGGATTATTCCGATATTACCAAGACCACTCCGGAAAAGAGATTAACCAAAGGTCTTCGCAAAACCGGCGGAAGAAATAACACCGGTATGGTAATGGTGCGTCATATTGGTGGTGGCCACAGACGTGCTTACAGACAAATTGATTTTAGAAGAGAAAAATACGGCGTGCCGGCCAAAGTCGTTTCTGTGGAATACGATCCGAACCGCAGTGCCCGTATTTGTCTTTTAAACTACGCAGACGGTGATAAAAGATATATTCTCCAACCCGTAGGCGTACAGGTGGGCGATACGCTCATGTCCGGCCCGACTGCTGATATTAAAGTGGGTAACTGCCTTGCACTCAAATATATTCCTGAAGGTACTTTTATCCACGCCATTGAACTCAAAGTCGGCAAAGGTGCGCAACTGGCTCGCAGTGCGGGTTCTCAGGCGCAACTGATGGCCAAAGAAGCCGGCTATGCCCACATTAAAATGCCGTCCGGCGAAATTCGCTTGGTACCTAGCGATTGCTGCGCTACCATCGGACAGGTCGGTAACGTAGATCACGGCAACATCGTCATCGGTAACGCCGGTCGCAACCGCCACTTGGGCAACCGCCCGACTGTACGCGGTAGCGCTATGAACGCTGTGGATCACCCTATGGGTGGTGGCCGCGGTCATGGTAAAGGTGGTAACATTCCGCGCTCTCCGTGGAACCAACCCGCTCGCGGTTTGAAGACCCGCTCTACCAAAAAAGCGTTCAGCTGGATGATTATCAGCGACAGAAGAAAAAACAAGGTTAAATAAGTATGGGAAGATCAACAAAGAAAGGTCCGTTTGTAGACTTAAACCTGTTGGAAAAAGTTCAAAAAATGAACCAGTCCAACGAAAAGAAACCTATCAAAACTTGGGCAAGAGCGTGCACGATTGTGCCGGAATTTGTAGGCCATACCTTCTTGGTACACAATGGCCGGAAATTTCTTCCCATCTACGTTTCCGAACGTATGGTAGGCTTTAAACTCGGTGAATTCTCATTCACCCGGTTGTTCAAAGGCCACGGTGGCATTACCAAAGACTCCACCGCCTTGAAATAAGAGTTGAGGATTTACTATGGAAGCTTGTGCAAAAGCTAAATTTCAACGCTACGGCAGCCGCCGTGTAAACTTGGTGTTGGATCAAATCCGCGGTAAAAACGTCAAAGCGGCCGAAGAAGTATTGCCGTTTGTGGCTAAACGTACCGCCGAATTGGTTGCCAAAACCTTACACAGTGCTGCTGCAAACCTGCAAGTTAAAGCCGGTAAAAAGCTTGACTTCAGTCACGTCTATATTAAAGAGGCGTTTGCGAACTTCGGCCCCAGCGGTCATCTTCGCAGAGTGCAGCCCGGTCCGCAAGGCCGTGCCATGCCCTACAAAAAAAGTATGTGTCATTTGACGGTAATTGTTACCGACGAGAAAAAAGGAGGCCGCTAATTTATGGGACATAAGATTCATCCCCGGTCTATTCGCTTAGGATACATCCAAGATTGGCGCTCCCGCTGGTTCGCGCCGAAAAATATGCCGGCACTTATTTTAGAAGATGCCCAAATCCGCAAACACATTGACGGTAAATTTGAAATGGCGGCTATCAGCTATGTCGGTATTGAAAGAGCCGGTGCGTTCTTGCGTGTAAACATTCACACCGCCCGCCCGGGTGTGGTGATTGGTAAAAAAGGAGCCGATATTGAAGCTCTCCGCAAAGAATTAGAAGCCATGACCGGCAGCAAAACGTTTGTCAACGTAATCGAAATTAAGAACCCGGAAACGGACGCCCAATTGGTTGCGCAAAACATTGCCCAACAATTGGAAAAACGTGCCCACTACGGGGCTGCCATGAAAAAAGCGATTGAAAAAGCGCTTTCCGGTAAAGCTCTGGGTATTAAAATTATGGTATCCGGTCGTTTAGGCGGTGCGGAAATTGCCCGTACCGAATGGAAACGTGAAGGCCGCGTACCGTTGCATACCTTGTGTGCCGATATTGATTACGGTTTCACGGAAGCTAACACCATTAGCGGTAAAATTGGTATTAAAGTGTGGATCTTCAAACGAACCCACTTTGCCAAATCTCCCAAAGAGATTATGAATGAACTCAAAAAACACCGTGATATGGAATCCTCCGCGACCGAAGGCGCCGTAGAAACGGCCGCTGCAGAGGCTAAATAGAGGTAACGAATTATGTTGATGCCGAAAAGAGTAAAATATCGTAAACCCTTCAGCGCTCCGCGCATTAAAGGTAATGCCAAACGTGGAACCGAAGTGGTCTTTGGGGAATACGGTTTAAAAGCCTTGGAACCCAAATGGATCACCGCGCGTCAAATTGAAGCGGCCCGTATTACCTTGTCTCGTTTTATTAAAAAGAAAGGTAAATTGTGGATCCGCATTTTCCCGGATAAAGCCATTACCAAACACCCGGCCGAAACCCGTATGGGTAAAGGTAAAGGTGCGCCCGAATACTGGGCTGCTGTGGTAAAACCGGGTCGGATTTTGTTTGAATTGGAAGGTGCCAGTGAAGAAGATACCAAACGCGCCATGCGCTTGGCTTCCGATAAACTTCCGATCAAAACCAAATTGGTAACCAGAAGGTAGTTTATGAAAACCAATCAAAAAGCTGATTTAAAAAAGAAATCTTTAGCCGAACTTAACGAAGCACTCGGCAAAGCACAAGAAAAGAAATTTAATCTTCTTTTCAAACACAGCACCACGCCACTCGCTAACCCGATGGAACTAAGAGCTGTAAGACGCGAAATCGCCCTTCTGCAAACATTGATTAACCAGAAGGCCGCGGCGAAATAGAGGTTTAACATGGAAAACAAAGAAACCCGCGCCCTGCGCAAAGTGCTCACAGGCGTAGTAGTATCCGATAAGATGGATAAAACCCGCACCGTTAAAGTGGAACGCTTAGTACACGATGCACGCTATGGCAAAACGCTTAAACGTGCTGCTAAGTTCCACGCGCACGATGAAGCGAATGAGAGCAAATTGGGCGATAAAGTAGAAATTATGAGCACCCGCCCTGTTTCTAAAACGACGAAATGGCGTGTTTCCAAAGTAGTGGAAAAAGCCAGAGCTTAGTTTGGTAAACTAGGAGTTACTTAACGTATGATTCAATTAAGAAGCATCCTCAATGTGGCTGACAACTCCGGCGCGCGTAAAGTACAATGCTTTAAAGTGCGCGGCGGTCACCACCGGGATATCGCAACTTTGGGAGACGTGATTATGTGTTCCGTCAGAGATGCGATCCCGACTTCCGCCATTAAAAAAGGCGACGTGGTACGTGCCGTAGTAGTGCGCGTAGCCCGTGAAAAAAGACGCAAAGACGGTTCCTATATCCGTTTTGATGACAATGCTGTTTGTATCATCAACGATAATGGGGAACCCAAAGGCACCCGTGTGTTTGGCCCGATTGCCCGTGAGTTAAGAGAAAAGAATTTTCTGAAAATCATTTCTCTGGCACCGGAGGTAGTATAGGTATGAACGTAAAAACGAAAGATACCGTGCTCATTTTGGCCGGTAAAGATAAAGGCAAAAAAGGCGAAGTGAAATCCGTTAACCCGTCTAAAAATACCGTAGTGGTAGCGGGTGTAAATATGGTTTCTAAACACACTAAACCTTCTCAAAATAAGCAAGGCGGCATTGTGCAGGTAGAAGCTCCGATCCACGCTTCCAACGTGGCGGTTGTCTGCCAAAAATGCAAAAAAGCCATGACGCCCAAAGTGCAAATTACGGCTGACGGTAAAAAAACCCGTGTTTGCCGCAAATGCAACGAAGCGATTATCTAAGTAGGTACTGAAAAATGACTGCTAAGAAAGAAACCAAAGTAACCAAAGCGCCCGAAGGATATGTTCCTGCCTTGCAAGCGCTCTATAAAGAAAAAGTGCTTCCGGCCTTGCTCAAAGAAATGGGGGTAAAAAGCCCCATGGCCGCGCCGAAATTGACGAAAATTGTCATTAACATCGGTGTCAAAGAAGCTCGTGAAGATATCAAAGCAATGGAAATCGCCAAGAACGATTTGACCGCCATTGCCGGACAGGCCGCGCAAGTACGCCGTGCCAAAAAGTCCATTTCTAACTTCAAATTGCGTGAAGGTATGCCCATCGGCGTACGCGTAACCTTACGCGGAGCCCGGATGTATGAATTTATGGAACGCTTTATTTCTATTGCGTGTCCGCGTATCCGCGACTTTCAGGGCTTCAGCCCGAGCTTTGACGGGAGAGGCAATTTGAACTTGGGGATTAAAGAACATTATATTTTCCCGGAAATTGATGTAGAAAAATCTCCCAAAGCCTATGGTATGAACATTACGTTTGTAACCACAGCCGAAAACGATCAGAACGGGCGCTTGCTCATGGATTACATGGGTATGCCGTTCCGCAAATCGGGTAAATAAGGAGCAAAAGACATGGCTACGAAAGCATGGGTTGCAAAAATGGCGAAAGACCAAAAGTTTGCCGTGCGCTACCACAACAGATGCCAAATCTGTGGCCGCGCCCGTGGTTACTACCGCGACTTCGGTCTGTGCCGTATCTGCCTGAGAAAAATGGCTCACCAGGGTCTCATCCCCGGTCTTAAAAAATCCAGTTGGTAATTTTACAGGAGGAGCTGCTGTGAGTGGGTTAACTCTGAAAAGAAAGTAATCTACGCGGCAACTTAAAATATGGATCCAATCGCAGATTTCTTAACCAGAATAAGAAACGCTAATATGAAGAAAAAAGAAAAAGTGGATATCCCTTTTTCTAAAATCAAAACTGAAATTGCGCGCATCCTCAAAGAAGAAGGATATATTGCCAATTTCAAAGCCGTCCATAACGAAACCAAGGGCGGTGTGGTCAGAGTATTTTTGAAATACACTCCCGAAAATGAATGTGTGATCCAAGGTTTAAGACGTGTTTCTAAACCCGGATCTCGTGTGTACAGTGCATACGACAATATTCCCAAAGTACGCGGAGCGTTCGGTATTTCTATTTTGTCCACTTCCAAAGGTCTGATGACCGATGCACAAGCCAAAGCCTCCAAAATCGGCGGCGAAGTATTGTGCCAGGTATGGTAAGGGGGAATTATGAGCAGAATTGGTAAAAAAGTAATCACAGTTCCCGCTAAAACCAAAGTGGAAATCAAAGATAACGTCATTACTGCTACCGGGGCATTAGGTTCTTTATCCTACAACGTACCTGCTGGTATTACCCCGAAACTTGATAACGGTACGCTTTCTTTCTCTATTGAGGAAAAAGATTACAAAGCGTTAAATGCGTTGCACGGTACAACCCGCGCCAATGTATTTAACATCATTGAAGGCGTCACGAACGGTTTTTCCAAAACCTTGGAAATCAACGGTTTGGGTTATCGTGCCAGCGTAGCCGGTAAAAAACTGAACTTAGAACTCGGTTTTTCTCATCCGGTTAATTTGGATATTCCGGAAGGATTAACGGTAACGGTAGATCCTAAAACAGGATTTGTAACCATTAAAGGCAGCAATAAGTTCCTCGTGGGCGATTTTGCCGCCAAAATCCGTCGTATCCGCCCGCCGGAACCCTATAAAGGAAGCGGTATTAAATATCAAGGCGAACATATTGTACGCAAAGCCGGTAAGACCGCGGCGGGAGGTAAATAATTATGGCTACTAAACAAGAAAGATATCAGTATCGTAAAGACCGCAGCCGCGGGCACCTGTTAAAAAACGGTGCTCACCGACCTCGCTTGTCTGTTTACAGAAGCTTGAAATACATGTATGCCCAAATTATTGACGACAACACCCACAGCACGTTAGTATCTGCTACCACGTTGTCCAAAGAATTTGAAGGCAAATTTGAAACGTCTGCCAAGAGCATTGAAGCGGCCAAAGCCCTCGGTGCCGCCATTGCCAAAAAAGCAATGGACAAAGGTATTACCGAAGTCATGTTTGACCGCGGCGGACGTGTCTATCACGGCAGAATCAAAGCGTTAGCCGATGCTGCCCGCGAAGCAGGATTAAAATTCTAAGTAGATAGGTGAATTTAATGTCCAACGAAATGAAAGAAGCGAAAGGCAAAAAAGCCGAGTTTCATAAAGCTAAACCCGCTGCCGAGGGAAAAACCACGGTAATTAACGTTGCCCGTACCACTAAAGTAGTAAAAGGTGGTAAACGTATGGGTTTTCGTGCGTTGGTCGTTGTAGGTAACGGCCAGGGAAAAGTGGGCGTAGCTATTGGCAAGGCTAACCAAGTACAGGCCGCTATTGCAAAGGCCGAAACACATGCGCGCAAGCACATGATTACATTCCCCATTGTAGGCGATACCATTCCGCATGAAGTAATCGGTAAATTCGGTGCCGCCTCTGTGTGGATGAAACCTGCTGCCCCCGGTACTGGTGTAATCGCCGGATCCGGTGCACGTTTGTTGTTTGAAGCTGCCGGAATTAAAGACGTGTTAGCCAAAAGTTTGGGTAGCACTAATCCGTGCAACTTAGTATATGCCACCATGGAAGCTTTTAAACAACTCAAAAGCAAAGATACGGTAAACGTACTTCGCGGTAAAGCTGAAAAAGCAGAAGCCGTGGCCGAAGAAAAGACGGAAGAACAGGCCGCCTAAGTGTTAAGGAGAGATAAACTATGGTAACTTTAAATAAACTTTTCCCTAAACACGGGTCCCGCAAAGCCAAACGCCGTTTAGGTATTGGTCCGGGCTCCGGTCTTGGCAACTACTGCACCAAAGGAATGAAAGGGCAAACCTCTCGTTCCGGTAACACCCGCAAAGAAAGCAAAGAAGGCGGACAGATGCCACTTATCCGTCATACGCCTAAAAGCGGTTTTTCCAATAAGGATTTTGCTACCCGTTACGATTATGTAAACGTGGGTTCCTTGGAAAAATTGTTTGCTGCCGGTGCCGAAGTAACGCCCGAAGCTTTGAAAAAAGCCGGTGTCATTCACTGCACCTGCCGTGTCAAAGTGCTTGCTAACGGGACTTTAACTAAAGCCCTCAAAGTATCTGCCCATGGCTTTTCTGCCACTGCCAAAGCAGCCATTGAAAAAGCCGGCGGTACGGTAACCGTTATTGAGAACAAATAATGTCCAATAATACAGTTGCAAATATCTTTAACGCTCCCGAGCTCAAAAAGCGCCTGCTGTTTGTGCTCGGGGCGTTAGCTGTTTTCCGGGTGGCTGCGGCCATCCCGATACCCGGTATTAATACGGATGTATTGCGTCAGTTGTTTGCGGCCCACCAAAACGGTATTCTCGGTTTTATGAATATCTTTTCGGGAGGCGCTTTGGGACGTTTCTCCATTTTAGCCTTGGGTATTATGCCGTATATCAATGCCTCCATTATCATGGGGTTGGTGCGCGGGGCCCATATTTTCCCGGCACTGGATCGTATGCATAAAGAGGGTGAGAGCGGAAGAAGAAAAGAAAACCAAATTACCCGTATTTTTGCACTGTTTTTAGCCTTGTTACAAGGCGGGATGATGACATTTGCCATCTCGCGTGTAACGGGGGCCGGCGGAATCCCGGCGGTTGTAGAACCGAATTTTTGGTTCTTTGCCACCACCTTGTTAACGCTAGCGGCCGGAACAATGTTTGTCATGTGGCTTGGTGAACAGATTACGGAAAAAGGGGTGGGGAACGGTATTTCGCTCATCATCTTTGCCGGTATCGTGGATCGTTTGCCCGGTGCCATTAACGAAATTGTCAACCGTGTTCAAACGGGTGAAATGGACTTTTTTGTGGCCATGATTATTTTTGCTGCGGCGGTAATTATTACCGCCCTGGTAGTTTGGTTGGAAACGGCACAGCGCCAAATTCCGGTTCAATATGCCAAACGTCAAGTCGGCAATCGTATGTACGGAGGCCAAACCAGCTACTTACCGTTAAAAGTGGATCAGAGCGGGGTTATTGCTGTAATCTTTGCTTCATCTGTGATCTCTTTACCGTTAACCGTAGCCAGTTTTAACCAGGAATCCGAATGGGCACAGAAATTGTTAGGGTATTTTAGCCACGGGAATGTGTGGTATATGTTACTCTTTTCCTTGCTGATTATTTTCTTCTGTTATTTCTATAACTCGATGACCATTAATCCGGCCGATTTAGCAGATAACATGAAGAAGTGGGGCGGCTTTATTCCCGGTATTCGCCCCGGTGAACCGACAAAGAACTACATTGAGTTTGTCATGAACCGCATTACCCTTTGTGGTGCAATCTTTGTATGTTTGATAGCGGTCCTTCCGGATGCGTTCCGGTCCTACTTCGGAGTAGACTTTTACTTCGGGGGCACAGCCTTGCTGATCGTAGTAGGCGTGGCCCTTGATACGGTAGGACAGGTACAAGCCCATTTATTGGCAAGAAATTATGAACCTTTGATGAAAGGTTCTAAGAAAATTCGCGGACGTTGGTTCAACGTTCAGTAATTTAAAGTAAATTCCTCCTGTGTCAAACGCACAGGAGGAAATTTGCCTTTGACAATCGTAAAAGGAGCC
Organism: Elusimicrobiaceae bacterium; assembly: GCA_017475405.1. Classification (GTDB taxonomy): domain Bacteria; phylum Elusimicrobiota; class Elusimicrobia; order Elusimicrobiales; family Elusimicrobiaceae; genus Avelusimicrobium. Next base: position 135,495 of record JAFVFN010000006.1, on the reverse strand, counting down.
CGGCCATGATTAAAACGATAAGTATATTTTTGGCAGGCTGTTTGGTAGGGATTGCAGCAACCGTGATTGCAGTATTTATGTTGGGTATTGGGCTACCGGATCAGGACGAAATCCTGTGGTTTAATCAAGAAGGTACTTGTATTACACGGGCCAATCTAAAAGTTTTTAAAACCCTGGCACCGGATCGGGCGCTTGTGGGAGAAGAAGACGATCAACTTTTAGACGCGCCGATTATGTTGCTGATTTCGGATGATGTACCGAATTTTTACGATGAGCAAATTATCCAAGTTCCCCTGGGATTTTGTGCTAAACACGTGGGTAACTTTAATTATAAAACTAAGGACGATGGTTTTAAAACAGTCCCGGTCGTACATATTAAACAATAGGACTTATCTGTGAATATTATTTTAATGGGATGTCCGGGTGCCGGAAAGGGTACCCAATCTGTAAAACTTCAGGAAGTTTTTCACTTAAAACACATTTCTACGGGAGATGTGTTGCGCGGCGAAATTGCTTCCGGAAGTGAATTGGGACGTCAAATTGCGGGTATCATCAATCAAGGTAATTTAGTGCCGGATCAGCTGATGATTTCTATCTTGGAGAAAATTGTCAGTGCCACAGATAAGGGAATTATTTTTGATGGTTTCCCGCGCACCGTAGCACAAGCGCAGGCGTTAGATGATATGATGCAGCGCTTGCAACGACAGATTTCACAAGTAATTATGATTTCTTTGCCGGAGAACGAAGTGGTAGGACGCATTACGTCGCGTCGCCAATGTCGTAAGTGCGGAGAAATTTTACATGTAGAGCCAAATGCCGGCTCTACCGTTTGCCCGGTTTGTGGGGGCGAATTATATACACGTCCGGATGATACGCCTGAGCGCGTAAAACACCGTTTGGAAGTATATCATCAGGATACTTTACCGGTTAAAAATTATTATCAAAATTCCGGTAAATATATAGAAATTAACGGCAATCAAACGCCGCAACAAGTTTTTAAGGACATTCAAACTGTTCTTGAGAAAATAAAATGATTGAAGTAAAAAACCAAAGCGAACTGGCAAAAATGCGTGAAGCCGGCAAAGTAACGGCGGCCGTCCTTAAAAAGATGACCGAAGTTGTTGCGCCCGGACTGTCGACGTTGGATCTGGATCGCATAGCCGAAAAGACGATTCGCTCCTTTGGAGCGACCCCGTTATTTTTAGGCTATTACGGGTTCCCGGGAAGTATTTGCGCGTCTGTTAATGAAGAAGTCGTGCACGGAATCCCAAAAAAAGATAAAATATTAAAGAGTGGTGATATTATCAGTATTGATACAGGAGCCCGCCTTGACGGTTTCTGTTCAGATGCCGCAATCACCCTCGGCGTAGGGAAAGTTTCTGATGAAGCCCAGCGGCTCATGGATGTGACCAAAAAATCACTCTATAAAGCCATCGGGCAAGTCAAAGCCGGGCGTCGCCTGGGCGACGTACAACATGCGGTGGAAACTTTTGCTATGCAACATGGTATGGGTGTTGTGCGTGATTATTGCGGGCACGGTATTGGACGCAATATGCACGAAGAGCCAAGTATCCCTAACTTCGGCAAACCCGGAACCGGGCCGTTGCTAGAAGAGGGAATGGTACTGGCGATAGAACCCATGCTTACTGCGGGAACATATAAGGTCAGGGAGCTGTCCAACGGTTGGACGGTTGTGACACAGGATGGCAGCTGGGCTGCACATTTTGAACACACCGTGGCCGTGACTGCTAACGGCAGTGAAATTTTCACTGCTTTTGAATAACAGTACGCGGTGGCTTGCGTACGGTATTCCTAATTTAATCCGAACTCGGAGTTGTATGAGTGATAAAATCGAAATTGAAGGTAAAGTTCTAGAAGCCTTGCCCAACGCGATGTTTAAAATTGAAATCCCGGGCGGTAAAATTATTCTAGGGCATATATCCGGCAAAATGAGAGTTCATCATATAAGAATCCTGCCGGGCGATAAAGTAAAACTGGAGCTTTCTCCGTATGACTTAACCCGTGGCAGAATCACTTATAGGGAGAAATAAATGAAAGTCAGAGCCAGTGTAAAAAAAATATGTCAGAAATGCAAAATCATTAAACGTAACGGCGTAGTCCGTGTGGTTTGCGAAGTAGCAAAACACAAACAACGCCAAGGATAATTTAAGGAGTCTTAATAGAATATGGCTAGAGTCGCAGGTATTGATTTACCGAAAAATAAAAGAATTGATGTCGCTTTAGAATATATTTACGGCATCGGCAAGAAAAACGCCAAAGAAGTACTCGCTAAGTTGGAAGGCCAAATTGACCCGGCAACCCGCGTCAAAGATTTAACCGAACAACAGGCCGGTTTGTTAAACACCATTTTGCAAAAAGAATACAAAGTGGAAGGTGAACTGCGCCGCGAAGTAGCACAAAACATCCACCGTGCTATTGAAATCGGTTCTTATCGGGGCCAACGCCACCGCCGCAATCTGCCCGTACGCGGCCAACGCACCAAAACCAACAGCAGAACCCGCCGCGGCAGAAGAAAAACGGTCGGTTCCAAAGTCAAATAATTTAAAGGAATTTACTAAGTATGGCTGAAGAAAAAGAAACTAAAACCGCACAAGCTACGGCTCCTGCGGCCAAAACAAAAAAGAAAAATGCCAAAGCACCGGTATTCGGTGTCGTGCACATTTTCTGTTCATTTAACAACACCATTGTGACCGTGTCTGATGATAAAGGCAATACCTTAGCCTGGTCTACTGCCGGTTCCCATGGTTTTAAAGGCACCAAAAAATCTACGCCGTTTGCCGCGCAAATTACTAGCAACACCGCTGCTGAAAAAGCCGTGTCTATGGGCATGCGTGAAGTGGCAGTAAAAGTTTGCGGTCCGGGCCAAGGCCGTGAGACCGCTGTGCGCGCCTTAGCGCAAGCCGGGTTAGTCGTATCTTCCATTAAAGACGTAACCCCGATTCCCCATAACGGATGCAGACCGCCTAAAGCACGGAGAGTATAGTTTTATGTCAAGAAATATTGGAGCAAGCTGCAAAAAATGCAGAAAATTAGATTGCAAACTTTTCCTCAAAGGAACCAAGTGCTACACCAACTGTGTGGTTGATAAGTTGGCAGCCGCTACCAAACGTGGCGGTAAAGTACGCAAAGCCAAAGTATCCGAATACGGGATCCGCTTGCAGGAAAAACAGAAAGCCCGCTTGCAATCTGGCATGTCGGAAATTCCTTTCCACAATATGTTTGCCACGGCCGCCAAAGCCGAAGGCCAAACCGGTGAAAATTTCTTACGCAAATTGGAAACCCGTTTGGATAACATTGTACGCCGCTTAGGTTTTGCTGTTTCTTTGAAAACCGCGCGTCAACTTGTTTTGCATGGATATGTGACGGTCAATGGAAAAGCTGTTAATGTTCCTTCTTACCAACTGCGTATCGGTGACAAAGTGACCTTGAAAAACACAATGGTAGAAAATGCCATGGTCAAACAGGGCCTGACCGAAGCCGAAAAACACAATCCGCGCCCGAGTTTCTTGGAATATGATGCGGATAAACTGACCGGTAAATTATTAAGATGGCCCGACAGAGAGGAAATGTCCTACCCTGTCAATGAGCAGCTGATTGTAGAATATTATTCTAGATAGTTTGGAGGCTTTACATGGCTTTAAACGAATTAGTCCTTCCCCAAAAAATTCAGTTAGAAGAAAAAACCGCTTCTGACTTTTACGGTAAGTTTATTGCTGAACCGTACGAAAGCGGTTATGGACACACGGTAGGTAACTCGTTGCGCCGTATTTTACTTTCCGGTATGGAAGGTGCTGCGGTAACCGCGGTACGCATTGCTGGTGCCGTGCACGAGTTTAGTGCGGTGCCCAATGTGCGTGAAGACGTCATTAATATCTTACTGAATTTCAAACACTTACGTGTCAAAATGGAAGGAAAAACCCGTGAGTATTTGCAGTTGCACGCCTCTAAACCCGGCGTAGTAACCGCGGCAGATATTGAAGAAGTAGACGGCGTGGAAATTGTCAATAAAGATTTGGTGTTGGCCACTTTAGAGGCCGGCGGTAAATTGGAAATTGAAATTGAAGTTTCCCGCGGTAAAGGATATATGCCCGGCGAAGAGCTGGCCAAAGTACAACGCCCGGCCGGTTTTATTCCGGTGGATGCGTTGTTCTCACCGATTGTGAAGGTTCATTACGATGTGGAGCCGGCTCGTGTGGGTCAAAAGACCGACTATGATCGTCTGATTTTGGAAATTACTACGGATGGTACATTAAGTCCCACCCGTGCCTTGCACCGTGCTGCCGTATTGTTGTCTGGGTCGTTGCACATTTTTACCATTGCTGGTGAAAATGATGGCGTAAAGACAGTCAGTGACGAAACCGTAGAAGAGCCCGTCGCTGCTACTTCCGCGGCTACGGCTGCTCAAAGCAAACAGGAAGAAATCTTAAATCAATCCATTGAATTTATTGAACTTTCTTCTCGTTCCATTAATTGCTTGAAATCCGAAAACATCCACACGGTACGTGACTTGGTCAAAATGACCGAAGCTGATTTGAATATGATCAAAAACTTCGGGGCCAAATCCATGGACGAAATCAAAGCAAAATTAGCCGAGATGAACTTGAAACTCGGTATGAAAATGTAAGGAGTAGTTTTTCATATGATTAAGAATACAGGATACAGAAAACTGGGTAAAACGGCTTCTCATCGCCGTGCCATGCTCAACAATATGGCAACCAGCATTATTCTGCACGAAGAAGTAACCACCACATTGCAAAAAGCCAAAGAAGTACGCCGCGTTGTGGAAGGCTTAATTACTTTGGCCAAGGATAAAAACGAACGTGCTGTCAAAGATACGCTCAAAGATGCTGCTGCCGTAAAGAAAGTATTTGACGTATTGGCTCCTCGTTACCAAAGCCGTCCCGGTGGTTTCTGCCGCATTTATCGTGCCGGTTTACGCCAGGGCGATAATGCGCAAGTAGCTATTATTAAACTTGTGGACTAATTTATGGTACTAGACTATCTGGGGGGACTGTTTTCATCGGACCTGGGCATGGATCTGGGCACGGCCAACTGTTTGATTTACGTCAAAGATAAAGGTATTGTGCTTAATGAACCTTCCGTTGTAGCGATGGAAAAAGAAACCGGCGAGGTAAAAGCCGTCGGTAAGCAGGCCAAACAGATGTTGGGCAGAACGCCTGCCAACATTGTAGCTGTGCGTCCGATGAAAAACGGTGTAATTGCAGACTTTGAAGTAACGCAGGAAATGATCCGTTATTTTATCCGAAAAGTACATACGCGCAGCAGCCTCTTGCGCCCCCGGATTGTCATCGGTATTCCCTCGGATATTACCGGAGTGGAACGCCGTGCCGTAGATGATGCTGCCCGCCAGGCGGGTGCCCGTGAAGTCTATTTGATTGAGGAACCCATGGCTTCGGCCATGGGAGCCGATCTCCCCGTAGCCGAGCCGCATGCCAGTATGATTGTAGATATTGGTGGCGGTACCACAGAAGTGGCCGTTATCTCCTTAGGAGGGATGGTGGTAGCCAAGTCTATTGACGTGGCCGGAGACGAGCTGACCGAATGCATCGTGCAGTATTTCCGCAAGAAATACAACCTGATTGTAGGTGAAACTACAGCGGAAGAAGTGAAAATCAATTTAGGTTCCGTTTATCCACTCAAAGAAGAAAAATCCATGGAAGTGAAAGGACGCGACCAAACGCAAGGGTTGCCCCGTACTTTGACGGTTACCTCAGAAGAGATTCGTCAGGCACTCATGGAGCCCGTACGTTTGATTTTAGATGTGATTAAGAGTACTTTGGAAGAGACCCCGCCCGAATTAGCCGCAGATTTGGTAGACCGCGGTTTAATGGTGGCCGGCGGAGGCAGTCTCTTACGAGGAATTACAGAACTCATTCGTAAAGAAACGGATATTCCTGTTCATCGGGCAGCCGATCCGCTTAACTGCGTGGCCTTGGGTACCGGTAAGTATTTGGAACAGCTTAGTGATAAAGGATCCCGCTTCTTCGGTTCACGCCGAAAGTCATTCTAATTTGCGTTGTTACGTAGAAACGGGCACGGTTCTTTAATAGAACAGTGTCCGTTTTTGAATTTAAAGCAGTACTGAGACTATGCATACATCAAAACATGTTACCTCTTTTAAAAGATATACGGGACATTATCGTCGTCGATATTTGTTGCCGATAGGCTTTTTATTAGTATCTTTTCTTTTGATGATTTTGCCGTTAAGCGGCTTTATTGCTTCTGTCAAAGCGGTCCTAGCCTATGTGTTTATCCCGCAAATTCGGGCCGCACACAGCACGGTAGAGTATGCGACGGGTGTGTCGCAGACCGTGCAACAGTTGTTAAATACCCACCGGGAAAATGAACAATTAACGCAAGAAATACAGACGGCACGCCTATTGGCAGCCCAGGCCAATGATGTGTTTGCCGAAAATGAACGTTTAACGCGGTTATTGCAATTAAAAAAGAACTATCCTTGGAAAGGAGTGTGGGCCAAGGTAGCGTACCGAGAACCCACGCAGTGGAATACGGTAATTTTAGACAAGGGAACTGCCGACGGGATTGCACCGCGCAGTGCGGTATTGGGCATATATCATAGGCAAGAAGGACTGGTGGGCGTAGTCGTAGAGGTAACAGACAATACTTCCAAGGTGTTACTGCTACGTGATGAAGATTTTTCAGCGGCGGTACGTTTGGAGCACAGCGGCGCGGAAGGGTTGTTAACCGGAATGGGACTGCGTGCGTTGCAGGTTAAATATATTCCACTTTTAACGCAGATAGAACTGGGAGACAAAGTATTTACGTCTGCTTCTAGCAGCGTGTTCCCGGCAGGGATTTTAGTAGGGCAGGTCAGCGGGGTGGAAGAAAATACTTCCTTCCAAACGTCTCTTACCGTTGAGGTTACTCCGCAAATCCAGTTATCGGCCATACGCGAAGTATTTGTTCTTACGCAAGAAAAATAACATATGTTAAATATCATTAAATTGGCATTTTTATTTGTACTGGCAACCGTGTTTCACTGGGCGTTGGCTTCTCTATTTGCACGTTGGGGCATCAGCGTGAACATGATGCTGGTCTTTGTAACTGCTTTTTGTGCACTTTTTAAACTACCTCTAGCCTATAGTGCGGCATTTGTATGCGGGCTGTTTTTGGATTTTTTCGGGGCCAAATTGTTCGGGAATAATGCGTTTACGTTTACAGTATGTGCTTGTATTGTGTGTAATGTCGCTGCGCGCTTTGATTTTGATGAATTTTTCCCGCAAACTGTGGCCGTTTTCGGGCTTACGTGGTTAGCGGGTATTTTAAATACATTGCTTATCTATTTATTTGCCTCTGCCAATGCTTGGCCTGGATTTTTGAGTCTTTTGGGTGGTTCCTTGGTGGATGGTTTTTGTGCACCGATGGTGTTTTTATTGGTGCGCCGCATCATGGGAAATTCTTCTCTTATCAGGCAGGTATAACCCATGGCAGTGCGCAAGGTCATATTTAACGGACGTCTCAAGAATCTGTTTATCCTTGCCACGGTAGTCGGGGTTGTAATTGCACTGCGCCTGATTGATATTCAGGTGCTACGCCATAACAATTATGTGCAATTGGCGGAACGAAACCGTACACAAATCTTATACCAGACAGCTCCACGCGGACGTGTATTTACTGCCGATCACATGGCCATTGCCTCCAATGCGCCAGCATTTAGTTTGTATTATTTAGGGTTCGGGCAACAGGACGCTTCATATTTACAACAATTGGCAGCAGACATCGCACCGCATCTAAATAAAGAACCGTCGGCAATTCTTTCCCGGTTAGAAGAAGTGGGAAAAACGGGAAAAGCCGTAGCATTGGCCGAAAACCTATCCATTCAAAGTTCCGCAGCACTACAGGAGTTGCAGCAGTATTATCCCGGTATTTACTTGTTAGAAGAGTCCAAACGTGATTATCCGTATGGAGAATTAGCCAGTCATTTAATCGGATATATTAGCAGTATGGACGATCGAGAATGGAAAAAACGAGATCTCAAACTTGGATATCGGTTGCATTCCAAAGTAGGTAAGAACGGTATTGAGCGTAAATATGAAACCCAACTCAAAGGGAAAGACGGCGGTGTCTATTTGGAAGTGGATTACCGGGGCCGCGTGAAACGTATTATTCAGGATAAAAAATGGGCTGCCGGAAGTGATGTATACCTGACACTTAATTTTGCCGTGCAGCAAGCTGCCGAACAGGCGCTTAAACGCTCTAAAACCGGCCGTGGGGCGGCCGTAGCGTTGGATCCTCATACCGGGGCTGTGTTGGCCTTGGCTAGTGCACCTGCGTATAATCCCAACATTTTTGTGCCTTATAGCGATCGGGAAATCCAAAAAGCATCCAAACGTATTAATGAATATAATCTGGCTATCCAGGGGATTTATCCGCCGGCTTCTACGTTTAAAATTATTACAGGAGCTGCTGCACTGGAAGAGGGAAATATTGATGTAAACCGTAAAATTACCTGTACCGGGAAATATGACTCCGGGCCGCGTGTGTTTAAGTGTTGGGGAATACATGGCCCGGTTGATTTTTTTGACGGGATGAGTAACTCCTGTGATGTATATTTTTATGCGATAGCCGCGGCCATGGGACCGGCGCCTATTGAGCGTATGGAACGTCAATTTATGATTGGCCGTCCCACGGGGATTGATTTGCCCGGGGAAAAAGCCGGAAATATCTACGGTCCTACGCGTCGGGCACGTAATAAAACCTATTGGTTTGTCGGAGATACGTTAAATTTATCTATCGGACAGGGAGAGCTGCTAGTGACTCCCATCAAATTGGCACAATTTGCCGCTGCACTGGCAAGCCGGGGGAAGGTGTATCGTCCTTATTATGTAGATAAAATTGTCAGTAACCAAACGGGAAAAGAACAGCAAATCGGACACACCGAGATCCTGCAGCAGGTAGATTTAAAGTCGGAAACTTATGACGTATTATATAAAGCTCTTAAACATACGGTAGATGACGGTACTGCGCGTCGGGTTAAAATGAAAGGTTTTGACGTATATGGCAAAACGGGAACTGCGCAAAATCCACATGGCGCGGACCACGGTTGGTTCATCGCGTTTGCCGGCAAAGAAGGAGAAGAGCCTTCTATCGCGTTGGCAGTTTTTGTAGAATTTGGAGAGGGAGGAAGTTCGGCGGCCGGACCTATTGCCCGCGCGATGTTGGAAGCGTATTTCGGAGTATCCCCGGTTGCGTCACCGACTGTGCCTTCCTCAGAGGAATAATATGGCTGTACTTAAAACCATGCGGGAATCTGCCCGCCATCGAATTGATATCCCTTTATTATGTGCCATGATAGGCCTAGTCCTATTGGGGGCACTTTGTGTTATGTCTGCGGTAAACAGCCTGTCCTGGGCCAATGCGGTTGTGCGTACGCATTTGGTTGCGCTTCCTCTGGGACTGGCGGCCTTTGCCGTGGGTTGGAGTTTTAATTACCAGATTTACAACGAGCAGTACAAATGGATATACGGTTTTATCTTGGCTTTGCTGGTGGGGGTCTTATTATTCGGATCATACCAACGGGGCAGTCGTTCCTGGTTTGTGCTGCCGTTTTTTTCCATGCAACCCTCCGAAATCTGCCGTATTTGTACAATTTTGGTGGTAGCCGCCTTTTTAGACCGACGTGGCCGACGGATGTGTGAAACGTCTACGCTGTTTTGGTTGTGTGTATTATTGGCGCCTATTTTCGGGCTGATAATGATGCAGCCGGATTTTTCCTCAGTGGTGGTCACGTTGCCGGCAGTAGCAGTGCTTTTATATTGCGCGGGAGCCAATCTGTTTTACTTGGGGCTAGCAGCCCTATTTGCCGCGGTAGCTGGTTTTTTTACCATCAGTTGGACTTACCTGTACCTGCATCCGGAACTGACGGAGTATTGGTTGGGGCAAACGTTTTATCAGTTGGCGCACAATGGGTGGTATATGGCGGGGTTTTCGCTGTTGGTTGTAGGACTGGGATATGCGACTTGGTGGTTTTTTAAGCAACTGCGGATTTTTTTGCCGGCCGTATATTTTGTGTTGGCTACATTGGTTGTACTGGCGGGTCTTTTTGGTGGCATTTTTATTGAAAACCAAATGAAACCGCACCAACGCAAACGAGTAGAAACCTTTTTAGCCCCTGATGCTGATCCGCAAGGGGCCGGTTATAACGTCTTACAGGCACAGATTGCCATGGGCTCGGGCGGGGTTCTGGGAAAAGGGCTGTTTTCGGGTACGCAGTCCCGCTTGGGATTTGTACCGGAAAAACATACGGATTTTATTTTAGCGGTAGCCGGAGAAGAACTGGGGCTCTGGGGGATGTTTTTGGTACTAGGGTTGTATTTATTAATTTTATGGCGCACGGTAGTGATTGCGTATATGTCCAGTGACCAGTACGGGTATTTGGTATGTGCCGGGATATTCGGGATGTTTTTAACGTATATGCTGGTTAATTTCGGGATGCTCTTGGGGATTGTGCCGGTAGCCGGTATCCCGCTTCCTTTTATCTCGTACGGGGGATCCAATTTGGTCTCCAGTTTATGGGCTCTGGGAATAGTGCAGTCCGTATATGCGCGGCGTATTAGGATATAAAAAAGATGATAAACGCGTCAAAAATTTATAAAATGCGTATAGTGTTCCACTTGGCCCCGCAACTGGCCGGGAATATGAACAGAGTGGGATTGTTGCGCAATATGATACTTGCCAGCGGACTGCCGTTTGTAGGCGCGAAACAAAATCCGAATGTTCCGCGTATTGCTTACGGACCGTCTTTAAAACTCGGTCAGTCAGCCCAACGGGAGTATGTAGATATTTACTTGCTTATGCCGATGGATGCGCAGGAAGTGCGCAAGCAGTTGGAAGCCAGTAAGCCGAAAGGATTTACATTTTTGGATGTAAAACGCATTCCGGTTGCGTTGTCGGGAGTGCAGTATTTGGCTAGTGTGGCCGTATATGAAGTACAGGGCGAATTTGTTTCGTATGCTGCCAAACAGTCGTTTGAAAATTTTGTTTTATCTGCCCGGTTAAACTTTACCCGTCAAGCCGTTAACGGTCTGCGTTTTACCACGGATTTAAAACCGTTTGTACGTTCAGGACGTGTACTAAGTGAGCAGGCGGTGGAGTTGACTTTGAACCGGGTAGAAGATAGTTGGGTTAATCCGTTAAATGTGATTTATGCGTGGTTGGGATGGGAAGCCTCCTTAAACGACGAAGATATAACGGATGAACGTTTTAATGTTATCAGGAAAGGGTTGTATTGGGCAGATTCTGCCGGCAACCTGCACCTAATTTAAGGCTCAAGCAGCCTAAGAGAGGATTTTTTACATGACGCAAGAAGTAGTAACAACTGAAGAAAATAAAACCGTAGAAGTATTGGTAAATACTTCTTTTGAGGAGACGCGCATTGCCATTTTGGAAAATGAACGCGTCAATGAAATTTTATGGGAACGCCGCGGTGCTTTAAATATCGTGGGCAATATCTACAAAGGTATTGTGGAAAATGTATTGCCGGGGATTTCCAGCGCATTTTTAAATATCGGCTATGAAAAAAATGCTTATTTGTATATTTCCGATGTGCTTGGTGGAGACAAGAAAAATATCGATAAATTGCTTCGCAAAGGACAGGAAGTCATGGTACAGGTGGTCAAAGATGCCATCAGCACCAAAGGGATGAAAGTGACCATGGATGTCACGTTGCCGGGTCGTTATTTGGTGCTTACCCCCAACCAAAGTTTTGTAGGACTTTCCAAGAATATTGAAGACGCGGATATGCGCCATAAATTAAATGATATAGTGCAGGATTTAGCTGATAAGCATTTAAACGGGATGGGTTGTATTGTACGTACGGAAGCGGAAGAAGCCACCAAAGAAGAACTGGAACGCGAGGTAAAATACTTATATCGCCAATGGCAGTCGATTTCCAAAAAATTTGATTCTGTACGTGGACCGCATTTGTTGCATGAAGATATGGATGCCGTTTTACAAGTAGCGCGTGATGTGCTGTCCGAAAATGCCAAGGTATATTTACTAGATAATAAAAAAGATTATGCCCGTGTCAAAGATTTTGTAGAAAAAAATTCGCCGGATTTGGCTAACCGGGTACAACTTTACAAAGGGAAAACACCGATTTTTGAGGCCTATAATATTGAGCCGGAAATTGATAACTTGCGTAAAATTAAACTCCCGCTTCCCAATGGGGGCAGTATTATTATCCAGGAAGCCGAAAGTTTGTGTGCGATCGATGTAAATACGGGAAAATTTACAGGCAATAAGTCGCAGGAAGAAACCGTCACCCAAACCAATATTGAAGCGGCCGGCGAAATCGCCCACCAATTACGGTTACGTAACATCGGCGGTATTATCGTTATTGACTTTATTGATATGCGAAAGGCCTCCAGTCGACACCGGGTGGTAGAGGCGTTAGCCAAAGCCGTGCAGGGAGACCGTGCAAAAATTCGTATTTTACCCATTACTAAATTGGGGCTTGTCGAAATGACGCGCGAACGCAAACGCGCCAGTACGGGCAGTTTTATCAGCGAAGAATGTCCGCAATGCCATGGATCCGGACGGGTTTTATCGGCGGAGAGCATGCGTATTAAAATCCAGCGTGAGATTTATGATCTTACCAATGGTCGTCCCGGCGGTAATTTACGGGTTGTACTGCATCCTGTACTGGCAGAAGCAATTCGGCATCACCAGGAAGATATCGAAGAAAATATCCACCGCTCGATGAAGATCCAGGCGGATCCGCAGCTTGCGTGGGAAGATTATAAAATTGTATTAGAATAAGCAGTGCGGGGCTATGGCCCCGCAACTGTATGGGGTTTATGAAACGGGTTTGGACACTTTTGTTAAGCGGACTGATGATGTTGCTTCCTTTAGCGGCACATGCGCAAGGGCGTGTGTTTATTGAGGAAGAAGGGCGCCCTGCGGGTGCGGTCAGTTCTATTGAGCTTAACGGGATTACCTATGTGGAAGTGCAACGTACGGCACGTAAATTGGGTACGCAGGTAGAACTGTTTGCCACTGCCAAACAGGCCAAGATTACCACCAAAGGTTTTTTTGCTATTTTAACCGCTTCTCTTAATGAGGTCATCGTAAACGGCAAGCATGTTCCTATACCCGGTGAAGTAGTAATACGCGGCGGACAGTTAATGGCACCAGTGGATGTGTTTTTATTGCCTTCCTTTCAATTGGCGGTCAATCGGTATATTGATTTTAAGAAAGATACCTTGGTAGTAGAACGCCGTTATAATGTGGAATTGACTGAACCTGTTTTAAACACTTCGGATAATTTATTAGTATTTGATACGCAAAAAGAAGTGGCGTTTTCTACCAGTCAGCCCAATCCCCATACAATACTGATCACTTTAAAAGACGTGACTCTCAAACGAGATTTTTACAAACGTTTGCGTACCGATTATATTGCCTCGGCCCAAGTCCGCCAAGTCCGCGGGGATGCAGAGATTAAAGTCATTTTAGGAGATAAAGCCAAGGATTGGAGTTTTACGCCTGCTTCAGATGGCCGGCTGGTTTTTAGGGCCGGTGCCGCCAAGGCAAACCCTGTATTACCGACAAAATCGGTCCCTGCAGCAAAAGTTCCTGCTGCTACGAATACTTCGGTAATCAAAGCGGAACCAGAACCCTTATCTATTGTAGCTTCTGATGAACCAGTTAGCATGACATCGGTGGGAAATCCTTCTGTATTGGAGGAAGATGATTTTGAAGAAATGGTATTAGATGCAATGGATGAAACTCCTGTGGCCGCCACGCCAGTACCGCAACAAGAACCTTCTTCCGCTCCCAAGGGGCTCACAGCTCCCGTGGCTGCCGTGACCCCGGTCATTAAGTCAGAGCCACATCCGTTGGCCATTACGGCCCATAAAAAAATGCGCATTGTGGTAGACCCGGGACATGGCGGAAAGGATCCCGGTGCGGTGCGCGGTAAATATCGTGAAAAAGATTGGAATTTAGCCGTAGGCAATGAACTGGCCAAATTACTTAAAAAGGGTAACTTTGAAGTAAAATCAACCCGCGATACGGATGTGTTTATTGCCTTGTCCGAACGATCACGCATTGCCAATAATTTTAAAGCGGATTTGTTTGTATCCGTGCATGTGAACTCTACTCAAAATGCACAGGCGAATGGATTTCAGGTGTATTTCCGTTCTGAAAAAGCTACCGATAAGGAAGCTGCCGCTACAGCTGCCTTGGAAAACGAAGCCATGCAGTATGAAGAAGTCCATTATAATTTTGTAGACGCACTCTTACAGTCGTTGGCTAAGAACGAATACATCAATGAAAGCTCCAAATTGGCCGGTTATGTTAAAAATGCCGTTTACAAACAACCCGGTATCGGGATTTCCGTAGACCAAAAAAATTGCATCAGACAAGCCAATTTCTATGTGCTTAAAGGGGTACAAAGCCCGGCTATTTTGGTTGAAATGGGCTTTATCAGCAGTCCCAAAGACAGAGGTCGTCTGTCACAAAGTACCGTGCAAAAAAAGATGGCCCAGGGCATTTACAACGGGATTGTCAATTATGCCAAGCAGGAAGGCTGGATAAAATAGCCAGGAATTTTGTTTGACTGTTCGAGTGTGTTCCACAAGAAATTACAATGAGAAAGAGTAATTTGGGAAATCATTTGTCAAAGAGCCTGGAATTCTCGGGGAAAGAACCGGGATAGTCTACTATTAGACCCAGATATTGCTACAATATTTTCGTGAAAGAGCTTATTAAATTATTTTATATTTTTGCTAAAATCGGCCTTTTTACCCTGGGAGGCGGTTATGCTATGTTGCCGCTTATGGAACGGGAACTGGTTGGACCGTATATGTCCAAAGATGACTTTTTGGATGTTACGGCTGTGGCTCAATCTGCTCCAGGTATTATGGCCATTAACGTGGCTATCCTAACGGGGTATCGTTTAAAGGGCGTATGGGGAGCTTTGTTAGCCACTTGTGGGGCGGCAGTCCCTTCTTTTGTTATTATTTTGCTAATCGCTCTTTTCTTTCGCAAATTTGCCGAAAACCCCATCGTGAGACGAGTGTTTATGGGGGTGCGCCCGGCCGTAGTGGCGCTTATTATGGTGCCCGTGTTTAATTTGGCCCAGTCAGCCAGAGTAAATTTTAAGACGGTATGGGTAAGCATTTTGGTTGCCTTGGCAGTTTGGCTGCTGGGGATTTCCCCAGTTTATGTGGTATTACTGGCTGTTTGTGGCGGTATACTGCTTGGTAAAAAGGAGCGTGCCAAATGATTTATATACAGCTCTTTTTTACGTTCCTTAAAATCGGACTGTTTAATTTTGGCGGCGGGTATGCCATGATTTCATTTTTGCAAAATGAAGTGGTATATAAGCAGGCATGGCTTTCGACAGTCGAATTTACGGATATTGTGGCTATTTCTCAGGTGACGCCGGGGCCTGTCGGTATTAATCTGGCTACTTATACGGGGTATACTGCTAGCGGGAACATATGGGGAGCTTCTATTGCTACTATAGCGGTATGTTTACCCTCTTTTATTTTGCTTATACTGGCCGGGAAATATCTTTTTGCGACGCGCGAAAAATACGGTACCGCCTGGCGAGTCTTGCGACTGGTAGTAATTGGTTTAATTGCCTCTGCGGCATTGGCGCTATGTAACGGGGAAAACTTTACGGATTATAAAAGTATCCTGCTGTGCGTTGGGGCTTTTTTGGCCGTATGGAAATTTAAACAAGGTCCCATTACAGTGCTGTTGGCTAGTACCGTGTTGGGACTTTTATTATATTAAACTAACTTTAATTATATTACTTTTAAGATGGTAAAATAAAAAACTTGTTAGTTTTACCTAACTTTTGTATAATATATACAAGAGAGGAAATTAACATGAAGAAAATTATTTTACTGTTTGTAGTTTTTCTGTGCGCTGTTGGTACATTTGCACAAAACAATTCTTTAAATAACCAAGTGGAACGTGCTGTAGCTACAGCTGCCAATTTATCTGCCGTAAAGGCCTCAGTGACTTTTTCCTGGGAGAAGCCCGTTCGTATCAGTGATGTAATGTGTCGCAGACCGCGTTGCGAGGATGTGGTAATTCGTTGGGATCATGCCACTACCACTTGTACGGGGACTTTTTCCGATGAAAACAAAGTCTATTTTGTTGCAAACTGCTTAGAACCCAGTTCTTTTGAGTTGGAACATTTAAAAGAAGTAAAAGTTACTCTTTCTAACGGGGTAGAAGTCTTTGGCGGCAAAAATACGGTTGGGCGTTACAATGATATTGCCTGGATCAATATCTCGCCCAACGCTACCCGAGGTTTGGCCGGACTGGCCGTGTACCACACACGCAAAGGTTCTTCCTTGCAGGATGCACATGGATCTTCTATGACGCAGAAACTCAAACAATATTTTCAGTCCAAGCATATCCCGGCCCGTAGCCGCAGTTGCCGCATTGGATACGTGCCGCATACTTCCAAAATGTCTGTCGGAGACCCTGTGGTAATTGACGGCAAACTGATGGCTCTAGTAAAAAATGTACCTACTAGTTATGAAGGATTTTTTGGAGGCGTGTCGGAAAATTCTCTGGCAGTTATTCATTAATTTGAAGTATACTTCTTGCGCTTAAGCCACGCAACGAAGTCTCCTATAATAAAATAATCGCCGCAAACTGAGTGTTTGCGGCGGTTTTCTAATTGGCTTGAGAATCTTCTGCAGGCGGTTCGGTAGGTGCTTCCGCAGGCCTTTCCGGCTGATAGGTGAGTTCTACATCAGCAAAAATAGCGTCTTTGTTTTCATTAAGCCATCGGCGGTGCAGTTTATAGTCTGGGCAGAACTGTGCTACCAGTGCCCAGTATTCTTGGCCATGGTTCATATACGTTAAATGTCCTAACTCGTGAATCATGAGATAATCTTGCACAGCTAGTGGCATTTTGACGATACGATATGAAAAGTTTAAATTCTTTTTTCCTGAGCAACTGGCCCATAAGGTGCGTTGGTCTTTAATGAAAATCTGGTTAAATTCCACACCCATTTTTTGTGCCCATGCAGTTGTTTTGGCTGTTATGGTTTCCTTGGCTTTATTTTTGAGCCAATCGGTTACTAAAGCGGCAGGGTCATCCTGCTCTGTCTGTAAATATACGTGAAACACATTCCCGTCAAAAGCAACGCCCGGTTCTTGATCCGGTGTTACATACATTTGTGCTGCAAAAAGATCGCCGTTATACAGTACTTTATTGTCACGCGGAACTTCTGCTTTGGGAGCACCTTCTTTGGTGTTTGTGGCAGTTGTACCAAATACTTCAGGTAAATCTTTTTTTAGACGTTGCAAAAATAGTTTAACGTCACTAATGACGGTTTGTGTGTCTGACATGATTATATTATACTAAACTTATGCCAGATGTTATTCTAACTTCAGAGATAAATTTTTGATACAAATGTGTTTTTTTACCATACGTAATATTCCGTAAGTTCAGTAGGTGTTAAGCCAGAGGGTGTTATAGCCCCAGACTCTTGTTGGCAGATTTGTTTGGCATAAATATTGGAAGTTCTAGCCTGACAGACTTGTTTGCCGATCCATGCTAGATATGAAGGGGACGAAAGGTGTAGCGCCCCTATAGCATAGCTTATGGAAGTAGGAGTTAATTTACATGTAACTATTCCCTTCAAATTGCTAAAACACTTTCCCCACTTATACTCAAAAATTGGATATGTTTGTGAAGTCGTATCTAAAAAGTCGGGGGTTGGCAGTTCGACATCTAATTCTGTTAAATCCAGAGTATAATCTCCATTGGCTAAATAATAAACTTCTTCTGCCTCTATAAGCGCTTTTACAATTGGTTTCATAGTGCTATATCGGCTTTTTAATACAGCTTTTTGATATTGTGGCAGTGCAACTGCCGCCAATATTCCTATAATTAGTACAACGACAAGTAACTCAATGAGCGTAAATGCTTGTTTATTTTTCATAATTTCTCCTTACAATTCCTGTTTTTGCAATAAAAGAACGGCTGCCACACCTAGAGTACACAGAGAGTCTCTAAACATAACAGCCGTGGTTGGTTACTTTTGCAAGTAACAAACACTCAACACAAAATATCAGGGTTATAAAGCCTTTTATCTTGTGCCTAATTCGGCTGTTTTTGACCTCTGTGTATAACTTTTGTAAGTTAACTCGTATTCTTTAATACGATTCAAAAACAGTTAAATTGTACTTACATTATATCATAAGTATTGTTTTTTTGACTGTATAATTTTATACAATGGTTTTATGACACACACTTTGAAAAAAACCGCCTTATGCAGTTCTTGCGAACAAGCCGGCGGTAAGATGGTAGATTTTCACGGATGGTTATTACCCGTCCAGTTTGACAGTATTATCGCCGAACACAAAGCCGTGCGCAATGCGGCCGGTATGTTTGATGTATCTCATATGGGACAAATCCGTGTAACGGGGGCAGATGCTTGGAAATTTTTACAGCATATCAGCTGTAATATTATTAAAAATACACCAGCGGCTGGTACTTATTTCCATATTTTAACCGAGCAAGGCACGATTATTGACGATGCTATTGCTTTTTGCATTAATGAGACCGATTTTTTAGTAGTAGTCAACGCGGCCTGCATAGACGAAGATTTTGCTTGGTTGACCAAACAAGCAGCTACGTTTGCCGTAAAAGTTTCCAATGAAAGTGACCAATGGAGTATGATTGCTCTGCAAGGGCCTACGGCCGTGGAAACCGCGGATAAGATTTTGCCCGGTGTATTGGATTTGCTACGCTTTCACATTAAGGAGATTTCCCTGTTTGGTGCTAAAGGGTATGTAACCCGTACTGGCTATACCGGCGAAGACGGTGTAGAAATTATGTTGCCCAATGCACAAATTGAAACTTTATGGAGCACCCTATTAAAATTAGGTGTTAAACCGTGCGGTTTGGGAGCTCGGGATGTGCTGCGTTTGGAGGCGGGGTATTTGCTTAACGGAGCCGATGCCGATCAAACCAAAACCCCGTATGAGGCCAATTGTGGTTGGGTAGTAAAGCTGACTAAAGAAGAATTTATCGGCAAAATGGCCTTGGAAACTAAAAAGGCGGCTGGTTTTGCCACGAAGCTTCGTGCTTTTAAATTAAAAAACCCCGGTGTGCCGCGGGAGGGCTGCAAAGTTTTTTATAACGGAGTCGAAACCGGGACGCTGACTAGCGGAACCTTTTCACCGTTATTTAAAGGAATCGCTGTAGGATATGCTTCCACTGAAATCCCATTAGGGGCCGAAGTGGAAATTGAAATCCATGGCCGCAAAGTACCGGCTGAAGTTGTTAAAACACCGTTTTATAAAAATAGAGTTTAAGGAGTAAATATGTATAACGAAGAAACTTGCCGTTTTTTAAAAACCCATGAATGGGCTTTTGCAGAGGGTGAAAACGCCGTGGTGGGTATTTCCAACCACGCCCAAGAAGAAATCAGCGACATCGTCTTTGTGGACTTGCCTAAAGTAGGTCGTGTGGTCAAAGCCGGTGAAAACTGCTGCGTCATTGAATCTGTGAAATCTGCCAGTGAAATTTATGCACCCGTATCCGGTGAAATTATAGCTGTAAATGAAGCTTTAAACGGTGATCCGGCTCTAGTAAACCGGGAACCGCATGCGGGCGGTTGGCTGTTTAAAATTAAAATGTCTGATCCGAGCGAAATGAACGCTTTGTTAGACTTGGCTGCCTATAACGCTACCATTGGAAAGTAATTTGAAAACCCCCGCTTTTGGCGGGGGCTTTTTATACAGGACCATTTATGTTTATTCCCAATACCAAACAAGACCAACAAGCCATGTTGGATAAAATCGGTGTTAAAGATATTAAAGAGCTATTGGCTCAAATACCGACCCGGTTCTTATACCCGGCCTTGGACTTGCCCAAAGCCTTAACCGAAGCGGAGCTGACGGCTCATATCCATGATCTGGCCGCCAAAAATCAGCCACTTAAGAACTTTATCGGAGCCGGGATGTATGAACACTTTATTCCCGAAGCCGTACCGGCACTCTCGTCTCGCGGCGAATTTTTAACTGCTTATACGCCGTACCAAGCCGAAGCCAGTCAGGGTACTTTGCAAACGATTTATGAGTTCCAAAGTTGTATGTGTGCGCTACTAAATATGGACGTGGCTATGGCCTCCCATTATGACGGAGCCACTGCCATGACAGAAGCTGCCCTGGCTGCCCACCGCGTCACAGGAAGAACAGAAATTATTGTTTCTTCATTATTGCATCCGCATTATAAGGAAGTCCTAAAGACCTATACTCAACATATGGGGATTACCCTGGCAGAGGCAAAAAATACGCAGGACGGGGTTCTAGATATTAACGCCTTACAGGAACAAATTACCGATAAAACGGCTTGTTTTGTATTACCCACACCGAACTTTTTAGGAAACTTGGAAGACGCTCAAGCGGTTTCAGCTGTGGTCCATGCTAAAGGAGCCCTGTTGGTAGCTGTAGTAAATCCTGTTTCGCTGGGTGTTGTGCAAACTCCCGGTGAATATGATGCCGATTTTGCCGTGTGTGAGGGGCAACCACTGGGGACCCCGATGAATTTTGGCGGCCCCGGCCTGGGAGTGATGACGGCTAAAAAAGCGTATGTACGTCAATTGCCGGGCCGTATGGTGGGGATTGCCCAAGATAAGGACGGGAAACGTGCTTTTGTACTGACCCTGCAGGCGCGCGAGCAGCATATCCGCCGTGAAAAAGCGGCCTCTAATATTTGTTCCAACGAAGCACTTTGCGCATTGAATGCGGTCATTTATTTAACGTTGCTTGGGCCGCAGGGGCTCAAAGAGGTAGCTGAGCTGAACTTGGAACGCGCTCATCAGTTAGCCGAGAAGATTAACGCTGTCAAAGGGTTCCAAGTCAATATGAAAACACCGTTTTTCAATGAATTTGTCGTGCAATGTCCGGTTCCGGCTACAGAAGTAATCAGTAAATTGGAAGCTAAAGGAATTGCCGCCGGATATGATTTGGGCAGCACCTGCGTGCAAATGAAAAATTGTCTGCTTGTTTGTGCTACAGAGCTGCGAACTCCGGAAGATTTACAGGCATATGCAGACGCTTTGGGAGGGATTTAATATGCAAGAGATTTTAAAGAACGAACTGTCTATTGAAAAATCCCGATCGGATCGTCGAGGAGTGCGTTTTGAACCCGTAAAAAAACATGCCACGGATTATTTGTCTGCGCAATATTTACGCAAAGGCGCACCGCGTTTGCCGGAGTTGAGCGAATTTGATACAGTGCGTCATTTTACGCGCTTGTCTCAACAAAACTACAGTCTGGATGCACAGTTTTACCCGTTGGGGTCTTGTACCATGAAGTATAACCCCAAAGCGTATGATACATTAAGCGTACTGCCCGGTTTTGCAGGAGCTCATCCTTTTGCTCCGGAATCTGCCGTACAAGGTACTTTAGAACTGGCCTATAACCTGCAAGAACTGCTCAAACAAATTACAGGACTTTCGGCATTTACTCTGCAGCCGGCAGCCGGAGCGCATGGGGAACTTACGGGTATTTTAACGGCCCGTGCTTATCACGATGCCCATGATGGCAAAGGCCGCACGGAAGTCATCGTGCCGGACACGGCTCATGGTACTAACCCGGCGACAGCCAACATGGCAGGCTACCGGGTAGTAAATATTAAATCAGCTTCTAATGGATGCGTGGATAAAGAAGCCCTCAAGGCGGCCTTATCCGAAAAAACCGCTGTCGTCATGTTGACCGTTCCTAATACGGTCGGGTTGTTTGAACCGGACATTGCAGAAATCGCTGATATGGTGCATCAAGTAGGAGCACTTCTATATATGGACGGGGCGAATTTTAATGCATTAATTGGATTAGCCAAACCGGCAGACTTTGGGGTCGATATTATGCATCTTAATTTGCATAAAACCTTTGCTGCTCCGCATGGCGGTGGCGGCCCGGGTTCTGGGCCGGTAGGAGCTGCCAAGCATGTGGCACCGTTCCTGCCTCATCCGATGGTGGCTTGTGAAAACGGGCGCTATACGCTACAAGGGGACTATGCTCAAAGTTTAGGCAAAATGAAAGCCTTCTATGGCAATATGGCTGTGGTCATTCGCGGGTATTGTTACCTGCGCCAGTTTGACGCTGCTACGCTTAAAGACATTGCTGAAAATGCTATTTTAAATGCCAACTATGTACGTGCTTGTCTTAAAGGTAAGTTTAATGCTTACTTTGACCGTAATTGTATGCACGAGTGTGTGCTGACTCCGCCCGATCCGCATGCAACGGAAGTACATACCAGTGATATTGCCAAAAGACTACTGGATTATGGGTTTTACGCGCCTACCATTTACTTCCCGCTTATTGTGCCGGAAGCATTAATGGTAGAGCCGACCGAAACGGAAAACAAAGATATGTTGGATGCCTTTGTGACTGCGATGGAGAAAATCTACGAAGAAATCCAAACGGATCCACAATTGGTCAAAGAGGCTCCACATAACCAACCTGTCAAACGTATTGACGAGGTAAGTGCGGCCAGAAACCCGAACTTGCGGTGGTAACTTTGTCGTACTAACATAACCACTCCTTTTTGAGGGAGTGGTTATGTTGCTTTTTGACCATTAGACCAGTTTTTTAAATTCTAGAGTATTGACGTATAAATCCATTTGAGATGTTCGTGACAAAAGATTTATTTAAAAGATTTTTACAAAAAAGTCCTTTATCTGTATCTGCCAATGTGATAAGGCCGCTATTGTTTCCTCGTTCCATACATAGTATAGTATCATCTCCGGCGTTCCACCAAAAAGCTCCTCCTGCATATTTTCCGGATATGCGACATACTTCTATTTGAACTCCATTATTGATAATTTCTATTGCCCAATCTTGGTTAGAACGTACCGCATTGGGATAGGTTATGCAATGTGAGGTACCAGAAAAAGAAGAGGGTATTTCTATATCTAATTCTTCAAAAGTAGTAGCATATTTTCCATTAGCCAAATAATATGCTCGTTGCGCTTGGCCCAGGGATTTTAAAAGAGAAAGTACTTCACTTGTTTTACTTTTTTCTACTGCTTTTTGATATTGCGGGACTGCTACCGCAGCTAAGATGCCTATTATGAGCACAACTACGAGTAATTCTATGAGCGTGAAACCATTCCACTTATTTTTGATATTCATTTTATTTACCTCTCTTTTTTCTATCTTGAGGTATCTAAAATGACGGCTGCTACGTCAGACCTCAGGTAAGATGCCCAACATAACAGCCGTAGTTTCCTGCCCTTGCGGGTAGGAAACACTTGGCACAAAATGACCGTCGCCATTTTGCACCTAAATCGGCTATTTCTGACTTACCTGAGTACTTCTTGCGAAGCAATCCCGTATTCTCTATACGGCTCAAAAATAGATTCAAATTTTTTACTTCTTTTTTATTATAACATAAATTCTGTTCAGTAGGATAGTCCGCAATTTGATATAATTTCTTAGACGAAAACTCCGCTTATGAACTTACTGATTACTACCTCTGCTTTGAATGTATTTGAGCACATGGCACTGGATGAAGTGCTTGTGCATAGCCGTGCGGGGGAAAGTACCCTGCGCTTTTATAATTGGACAGAAATTTCGGCAGTTACTTTTGGATATGCCCAGTTTATAAGCGAGGTTCGTCGAGGATTACAAGCAAACTCCTTTGGAGGAGACGTATGCCGTCGACCTACCGGAGGTGGGGTTGTCTATCATCAGGATGATTTAACTTTTTCGCTTATTTTTCCGTCACAAGAAAGACCCGCCGAAATCTATAAACAGTTACACGGAACTGTTCATGCGGCACTCACCCTAAGCGGGTTATCGGCCCAAGTCTTTGATCAAAAACTTCCGGCCAGTGCCTATGCGCCCAGTCAGCGTCATACGGCCAGTGCCTGTTTTGTAAACCCCGTTGAAAACGATTTACTTTTACCCAACGGTCAAAAAATGTTAGGGGGTGCCATTCGCCGTTTTGGCACAACCATCTTATATCAGGGCTCTTTGCAGGTTCCGGGTGCGCGCCATAATCCGGCCTATAAACAAGCACTCATTCAGGCTGTGCGTAGTTTTTTAAACAGCGATTTACAGATTGGTCCTGCCCGAGCGGAGTGGCTAACTCAGGCCCAGCAGTTGGCAAAGACTCAATACAACACCCTTGGTTGGACGGAGAAGTTCTGATGGCAAAGTTCTGGAAATTCTTATTAGCGCTTATTTTATTACCGTTAACCTGTTTAGTTATCTGGCAGGATTTGCGTATTTTACTGGGTGTACTGGAGCATTTAAGTGCTGCGATTAGTTTTGTATTGGGGGGTGTGTTGTATAGCGTGGTGCATTATAAGTTTTATGATTTTTCCCGGTCATATGTATTTATCCATGAAATGACCCATGCTGTGGCGGCTATTTTATGCGGAGTGCGCATTAAAGACATACGGGTGGGCGCGCAAAGCGGCTATGTCAAAATGACACGGACCAATACGTTTATTGCCCTAGCCCCCTATTTTGTGCCGGGGTATGTCATTATCGTAGCCATATTGTATTTATTATTTAGTTTGTTTATGGACGTAACTGCGTACCGACAGGTAGTATTGTTTTTAGTTGGGTTTTTTATGGCGTTTCACTTTATTCAGACCTTTCATACGCTGTGGGAGGCCGAACAACCGGATTTACAGCTCGCGGGAGGGAAGTTTTTTTCGTGTGTAACCATTGTACTGGCCAATATGTTGGTATTGGCCGCAGTGCTGAAAATTTTGTTCCCACAAGATGTATTCTTATTAGAAGCCGTAAGACAAGTGACAGAACAGCTAAGCAAGGGCGGACAAATTATAGTAAACTATATACTGGAGAAAATTAAAAAGTAATATGCCCACTCCCAACCGCAAGCGAGCGAAAAAACGCCTTTTTCTGCGCAAAACAAAACGTGTCACACAAGCCAGTTTTTTAACGGTTTGGCGCATGATATTGTTTATTATCATGTTGGGCCTGTTGCTGTGCTGTGCGGCGTGGATTATATTTGTGCGGGCATTTAATGCACAGCATATCAGCGAGGTCATTACCAGTCAATTGGAGCAAAAATTAAATCGACCGGTCATGATTTCATCGTTGGAACTTAAGTTTTTAAATACCCTGGAACTAAAAGGATTTTACGTAATAGATACTTACGGGGAACCGGGCAAAGCATTCGTTTCGGCAGACTCAGTTACGCTGAGCTTTGATTTACTGCCGTTACTGGAAAATAAATTAGTCATCCACGAGGTTGCTTTGAATGCTCCTCGGTTTAATTTTGTACGCAGCAAAGAGGGGAACTATAATATCCCGCAAGTGCAGGTTTCCAATAAACCCTCTACTTATACCAACGCTTCGGGCCGGAAATTTACCATTAGTATTGAAGACTGGAGCATTAAAAACGGGGTACTTAGTTTAAAAGACCATGTATCCGGTGCTGCGCATGCTCTGTATGATATTAATGCCAAATTTGATGATTTGAGGTTGGATGAGCTGTCCCGTTTTAAATTAGACACTGTGCTGCGTAACCAATGGCAGGGTAATATCTCCGAAATGGAGATCAATGTGGCGGGGCACGTGAATTTCGCTAATTTTAATTGGCGCCATTTTGCACTGCGCAGTGTAAAAACACAAGTGTATTTATTTAAAAATCCCGTAGACGTAGAATTAGATGTTGATAATATGGCCGACCCCTCTTTTAAGTTGTCTGCCTCGGCACCGGCGTTTAGTGCCAAAGATGTATCGGTTTTCGGGGTTGATAAGTTTTCTTTTTCTGTGCCTCCGGCTACTGTAACGGCAGAGGGGAAATTAACCGAAAACTACCATCAGTTATCTATTTCCAGTCTCACTGCCAAGGCCGGGGATATTGTACTTTCCGGAAACGGAACGGCAGATTTTGCGCAGGATCCTTTTACCTTGCAGGCGAATTTTTCCACGCAGCTTTTTACCCTGCCCGGTAAAGAAGATTTGCTGGCTTTCTTGGCACCGTATAAGTTAACGGGCCGTGCTGCCGTGGGCGGGCAAATTGCGCGCAGTAAAGGCAAAATCAATTTGCCGCTTTTGACCGTACAGGCAAATGACGTGTCCGGTAATTTTTACGGGTTTAAGGCAGACGGGGTAAGCGGAGAGTTCCAGGCTAAAAATAATTTTACCGATTTGTATGCGCGCACAAAAACCGGGAAAGTAACCATTGCCCGTTCTACTTTCGATAAACTCCAATTAAGCGGTACCTGGCGCAAAGGTAATTTGTATGCATATATTGCGTCTAGCGAGCTTAATAAAGAGTCTTTGAAACTACGTCTTCGGGTGGATAATCTTAAAAAAGATAGCCGTAAAATCACGGCTAATTTACATTTTGGTAATTTTGATCCCTTGGCATTTATTGGTACTGTGCAGGATTTTGTGACGGTGATTACTCCCTTAACTCATGCGGGAGAACCCACTCCCGAAGTACAGGGCGAACTGGCATGGCTTCGTAATTTTAGGGACCGTTTACCGGATTTTATGCCTAACTTTGCCGGGACTTTATCTGCCGATACGTTTTCTTCGACCGTATTGTCGGGAAACCATTTTAACGCGGAATTTAAGTTAACCGGACTGCAGGCCGGTGTCAAAAAATTATCCGGCCCCATTGAACTGATGTTGCAGGACGGAGTGATCCACCAGATGGAAAAACTGGCAGCCGAACAGGAAGCCCTCAACGTAACATTCCAGCCGTTTATCATGATGCACCGTATGGAACGAGCCGGAAGCTTTAGTGTGGGCAGAGTGCTTCGAGATGTAGAAGTAAATGAACTGGCCGCGTCGGTGGATTTTACAAACGGAGCCATGCAAATTAATAACGCCTATACGGTAGGACCTACGATTTCCGCGGCAGTCAGCGGGAATACGGACTGGGTCAAAGAGAATTTTGATTTAACGATTTATACTATGTTTACCAATACGTCCAAGAGCGGCGTACTGGCCGAAAACTTAACTGATGAGTCCGGTAACCCGGCACTTGCGTTTCGCGTATCGTCTTCCATGACCAAACCTAAGCTGGAAATGCTGCGTGCCAAACAGGCCGGTAAAACCATTCGTAATGCCCAACAAAAGGGCGTAAACACCGATTTTAGTCAGGTATCAACATTTATCCAAGGAGACTTCCATGCCACGAAATAATATCGACGTCCTTTGTTTGCTCCAAGAGCACGGGGCTATTGTAGAAGGCCATTTTGAAATGCCTTCGGGTTTTCACAGTCAGACGTATATCCAAACGTCTTTGCTGTTGCAGCATCCCAATTTGGCCCAAAAATTGGCCGGGGCACTGTCCGAAAAATTTACGAAAAAAGCCGATGTTATTTTGGCATTGACGCCTTCCGATTCCGTCCTGGCACAGGAAGTAGCCCGCGTACGCGGCGTACGTGCCATTTTCGCTTCTAAAGACGATAACGGGGAAATGATTTTAAAGCATAACTTCACCATTAAGCCCGGTGAAAATGTTTTGATTGTAGATGACGTGGCTGTATCCGGTCGTAAGATTAACCGCGCCATTGACCTGGTAGCTCGTTTGGGAGGCGACGTAATCGGGGTGGGAGTCATTGTAGACCGTTCCATGGGGTATTTACCGTTGACGGTGCCGCTGCGCGCCTTGTTGTCATACCCCGTACAGACATTTACAGCGACAGAGTGTCCGTTGTGTGCGGCTAAAATTCCGTTTACCCAAATGGAGGAAATGAAGTGATTGAGATTCGGTTAAAAGCCAAAGAAGAGCGCCGTTTAAATGCGGGGCATTGGTGGATTTTTTCTAATGAGATTGACGGGTTGGATACATCTATTGACCCCGGTACCTTGGTGCGGGTTTTATCGCACGAAGGGAAACAGGTAGGTTACGGGTATTTTAACCCGCACAGCTTAATTGCTGTTCGCATGTTGCAAAAGGGGGAAGAAGATCTTCCGGAAGATTTTGTTTTTGAAAACTTGGATAACGCGTATGCTTATCGTAAAGAAATCGGCGTACGCAAATACGGTCGTATGTGTTACGGCGAAGCAGACCGTATGCCCGGCTTGGTGGTAGATCGTTACGGAGACGTATTAGTAGTAGATGTATTGACTGCGGGTATGGAAAAGCTTAAACCGCAAATTACCAAAGCTTTGCAGAAAATTTTTAAACCTACGGGGATTTATTACAAAAACGACAGTGCCTTTCGGGCACTGGAAGGGCTGACCAATACGCCTGAGATTATCGGGGAAGTCCCGGACTCTGTGGAAATTGAAGAAAACGGGGTGAAATATAACGTTCCGTTGCGTGGCGGTCAAAAAACAGGTTTTTACTTTGATCAACGTGAAAATCGTGAGTTTTTAAAACCGTATTTTAAAGATAAACTGGTGTTGGATTTGTATTCCTATATCGGAGCATTTGGCATTACGGCGGCGTTAGCTGGGGCCAGTCAGGTATGGGGATGTGATTCTTCAGCCGCAGCCGTGGAATGTGCCCAAAAGAACGCTGAACTAAACGGAGTGAAGGACACGGTAGTGTTCCACCGCGATGATGCCGAGCGGTTGCTTTCTGCTCTTAAGAAAGGGGAACTACCGGATCAGCCGGATATGATTTTATTGGACCCGCCGGCGTTTGTCAAAAGCCGCAAGGCTTTGCCGCAGGCAGTAGGTCTGTATGTAAAACTGGTCAAAATGGCTCTGGAGGGTATGAAAGCCGGTAGTTATTTGGCGTTTTCTACCTGCAGCCACCATATTTCACGGGAACTGTTTGTAGATATTATCCGCCAAGGGGCCAGTAAAGCCGGGCGCCAAGCAGTGCTTGTAGAACTGCGGGGGCAGGCCAAGGACCATCCGATTTTAATTGGTATGCCCGAAACGGAATACTTGCATTTTGCGTTAATACAAGTAAAATAACAGAAGGAGGATTTTTCTAAACTGCGCTAGACGCAAACACATAATTTAAACTATTTTGGAACTGCTCAAAGCAGTAGTTGTGGCCCTGTGCCACACAACAAAACGCCAAAATAGCCGATTGAGGTACCCGTGCGATTGCAAGCGTACGGTTATCGAATGTTTCCTGCCTGTAAAGGTGGGAAATTACGGCTGTTATATTTTGGGACTGTTTTGTTGCCCGGGTATAATAGCCGTTTTTTATGCCCTAGGGCCGAAAACAGACAAAAGGAATATAAGTATGAAAAAAATACAAAATGGGTTCACGTTAATTGAACTTTTAGTGGTAGTCTTGGTTATAGGAATACTAGCGGCAGTCGCTGTACCTCAGTATCAGAAGGCTGTGAAGAAAGCTGAATTATCTAGAGTGCTTTTTGTAGCAAGGTCATTATTACAAGCGGAAGAATCCTACTTTTTAGCAAACGGAGAATATACCACTGATTTAACAAAGTTGGATATTGATATGCCGATAGATAACTGTAATTATTATCATAATGAGAAAGCAGAATATTATAAATGTAGCGAGGGGAAAAATGGTCTTTGGACTTATGGAGTATTTGATGGCCCAACAAATGTACAAGTGGGGATCAAGAATATTCGCTATGTAGAGTTTTTTCAAGATGATGATGTTTGGCAAGCACAAAAAGGCGATAGACTATGTTTATCGGCAGGAGGAGAATTCCAACGGAATGTTTGTCGTTCTTTAGGAATAGGACAGGAACTTCCCTGGAAGAATGGATGGGACTATGTATATTGGTTGGATAAATAGAGCACACAAAAAGCGAAATGCCGAGGGACAGGATCGAACTGTCGACACCTGGTTTTTCAGACCAGTGCTCTACCACTGAGCTACCTCGGCATTACCTATATATAATACAAAATTAGTTGCCATTAAGGCAACTAATTTTGTATTTTAAAACTACTTAACCGCGTTAAATCCGGCTTCCAATGCTTTCTTGTTAAGTGCTAACATTTCCGGTTTGGCGCGCTTGTATACTTTTTTCATAGCGTCTGCCACGGCATCTACCGTTACAGCGCCTGTCAGCTTAATAAACGCTCCCAAAGCTACCAAGTTTGCAATGCGGTCCATGCCCAATTGTTGGGCGATCTCGTTGCAAGGGACGCATACGAGTTGGATATCCGTGCGAGTAGGACGGGAGTTAATTAACGAACTATTTAAGATTAAAAGTCCGCCTGGTTTAAGCATCGGCTCAAACTTGGGAAGTGACGGTTCGTTCATAACAATCACCGTATCCGGGCGGGACACAATCGGCGTATATACTTCCCCATCCGAAACCACCACCGAACAGTTTGCGGTTCCGCCGCGCATTTCTGGACCGTAAGAAGGAAGCCAGCTCGCATTAAGTTTATTTTCCACACCGGCTTGTGCCAGTAAAATACCGGCCGAAATCACCCCTTGTCCGCCAAATCCGGCGATTCTGATTCCTTGGTACATATTACTTGGCCCCCTCGTCTTTAAATACACCCAACGGATATTGCGGGATCATTTTAGTGCGTACAAATTCTAACGCCTGTTGGACATCGGCATGCCAATTGGTCGGGCACTGGCTGATGACCTCTACCATGGAAAATCCGATATTGTTTACCTGATTTTCAAAGGCTTTTTTGAGGTATTGTTTGGTTTTAAGTACGTTTTGCGGGGTATCTACTGCACCGCGTGCTAAAAATTTACTACCCGTAATTTGGGAAAGCATTTCGCACATGTTAATCGGCCAACCCTGCAGTTTCGGATCACGTCCTTTGGGGGCGGTGGTAGCTACCTGGCCTACCAAAGTGGTCGGAGCCATTTGGCCACCAGTCATTCCGTAAATCGCGTTATTAATAAAAATTACCGTAATGTTTTCATTACGCACGGCCGCGTGTACGATTTCTGCCATCCCGATAGAGGCCAGATCACCGTCGCCTTGATAAGAAAACACAATGGCCTGCGGTTTAGAGCGTTTAATGCCCGTAGCGATAGCCGGACCGCGTCCGTGAGCGCCCTGCACACAGTCACAGGCAAAATAAGAGTCGGCAAATACCGCGCATCCTACCGGAGCTACCCCGATGGCGCGGTCGTCAATGTGCAGTTCTTCTAAAGTTTCGCCAATCAAACGATGCACAATACCGTGTCCGCAACCGGGACAGTAGTGCATCGGTACATTGGTCAAAGCGTTTGGTTTTTTAGCTAAAATGGTAGTCATCAGTTAGCCCCCTTGCGATCGCCTTGTATGCCTAAGTTGGTATCGCGTTGGCAGTTATAGGTAAATCCTTCGGCATGGTCTTTGAGTGTAAATAACCCCTCTTTTTTGCCGGTTAAGAGCGAATGAGCTGCCGTTAAGATTTGGGTGCCGTCCGGTTGTCCGCCGGCCGGATACGCATTTAACCCTACGGGTACTTTATCCCCTACGGCTAGTTTGACATCTTGGACGAGTTGTCCTAGGCTTTGCTCTACGACCAAAATCCCTTTGGTTTGAGCAGCTAGTTCGGCCAAACGTTTGGACGGGAACGGCCATAACGTAATAGGGCGGAAGAGTCCCACTTTCAGACCTTGTTCTTTGGCATGGTTGACAGCTTCTAAACACGCACGGGAAGACAGTCCGTATGCTACTAAAATCACATCGGCATCTTCGCAGTTACGTTCTTCGTAGCGCTGTTCGGTTTGTTCAATCAGACCATAGCGTTTGGCGCGTTCGACTACATCGGCAATCAAATGATCGCCTTTATAGGAAAACACATTGTTTTTGGCACGTCCGTTTTTGTGGATGTCTACAGCCCAGTCAAATTTACCCAGTTTGTTGGGGTCTACAGGCTCAAAGTTAAACGACATGCTTTCCATCATCTGTCCCAAAATCCCGTCGGCTAAAATCATCGCTGGCATACGGTATTTTTCAGCTAGATCAAAAGCTAATTTCGGGAAATTTCCCAGTTCTTCTACGGAGTTGGGGGCAAGTACGATGATATGGTAATCTCCGTTACCGCCGCCGCGTGTAGCTTGGAAATAATCCCCCTGCGCCCCGGCAATACTGCCAAGCCCCGGGCCGCCGCGCATGACGTTGACGATAAGGCACGGTAAATCAGCACTGGCCAAATAGGTAATCCCTTCTTGTTTAAGGCTGACGCCCGGCGAGGAAGAGGAGGTCATACTGCGTGTGCCTGTGGAAGCTGCTCCGTATACCATGTTAATGGCGGCTACTTCGCTTTCAGCCTGTACAAATGCACCACCTGCGTCTGCGATGTGCGCAGACATAAATTCAGGTACTTCGTTTTGCGGGGTAATGGGATACCCGGCAAAGAAGCGTACACCCGCGCGGATCGCGCCTTCGGCCAACGCTTCGTTTCCTTTTCGTAATGTTTTTTCAGTGATCATGATAAAATTCCTTAATCCTTCAGCACGGTAATGGCGACATCGGGGCACATTACATAACACATTTTGCACCCGATACAATCTTGCGGGCGTTCTTGCTCCGCGGGGAAGTATCCTTTTTTGCTGATGGTTTTAGATTTGCCCAAACATTGTTTAGGGCATACGTTGACGCACAGGTAACACGCCTTGCAGCGGTTTGCGTCCACTTCTATTCTTGGCATAAGTCTCCTATAGGAACGGGGGTCAAACCGTCCCTACTATTATTTTAGGTCTTTTGCACTACAAATGCAATAATAGTACAATACTTATATGACTAAAACAGCCTCTTATACGTTATTGTTGCGCCAATTGGAAAGTATCCTTTCTATGGAAACTGATCCGGTAGCCAATATGTCTAATATGGCAGCCGTATTGTTTCACGGACTGTCTCAAATCAATTGGGCCGGCTTTTATGTGTTGCGTGAGCATACGCTCGTATTGGGGCCTTTCCAGGGAAACCCCGCCTGCGTGCGAATCCCGCTGGGCAAAGGCGTATGTGGAACTGCCGCCCAAACAGGTCAAACGCAGCTTGTAGCGAATGTACATCAATTTGCAGGGCATATTGCCTGTGACAGTGCGTCTAACAGTGAAATTGTAGTTCCTGTTTTCAAAGATGGTCAAGTATGGGGTGTATTGGATATAGATTCCCCGCAACTGGGACGTTTTGACCAAGATGATCAAAGCAACTTAGAGCAGGCTGTGCAATTATTTATTCAAAACACACGTCTTTAAGTATTAGCTGTTTTTTCCCGATAGTTTGTTGGTAACGATTATGCGCTCGTCGGGCGCCTGGATTTTACTTGCATTGTTTTTTTTTTTTGATATTTTCTCTTTATAGGGCTTAAAACTTTATAAGGAGAGATATATGCAAAGAAATCAAAGAGCATTTACATTAATTGAGCTTTTGGTAGTTGTGCTCATCATAGGTATTTTAGCGGTCATAGCGGTTCCTCAGTATCAAAAAGCGGTTTATAAGAGCCGTGCGACAGAGGCCTTAACCATGTTAAAAACTATTGTCCAAGCGCAAGAAGTATATTATTTGGCAAATGGAGAGCATACAGCAGATATTAGTGAGTTGGATATAGAAGTCCCCAGTGGTTTGATAGAGGATTCTGGAGAAGAGTTACCGGAGAACAGTTATGTCTATACCTGCACAATAAATTATTGTGCTGCTCATACAGGAAATGCCAATATGCCAAATTTTGAATTCAATTTTTATCGTGAAAAACACGGAGTAAATGATAGTGGCAGTAAATTTTTTTGTCATTTAGGAAGTAGCGGCAAGAAGAACGAAAGCGTAAAATCTATTTGCCAAAGTATGGGAGGTATTTTGTTTACAGGTTGGGATCACTATAGTTGGGCCGTCGGTAATTATTTTGTAATTAATTGATTTTTTTGGGTACGTATACTTACCCAAGCCCCTGGCACAAGCATTAAACTGGCACAAAATACTGCTATTTTTAAACTCCACATATCAGATACCAACCCTACGAGTGTAGGTGATATCGCATCACCTAGTAAATGGATAATAAAAATATTTACGGCAAACGCCATAGAACGAATATTTTGTGACGTAGTATCTACCAAGGCTGCTGCAATGGCTCCTGTCGGCATGAACAGCAGAATAAGTGCTATTCCCAAACAAGTCAGTACGCTAAGTGTATGTGTCATAGAGAGTGTCAGCCAACAAAAAGGAAGTGTCGCCAAAAAACAACCTGCGATCAGTTTATAATAGACATTTTGAGTACGTGTAAGTAGCCAGGCCGCTGTTCTACCGCCCAGATAGGTACCGGCTGCTCCGCATACAATGACCAGAATGCCAAATTGCAGGCCTGCCTGCGCGGCATCTACATGTAAATAACGGTGTAAATACATGGGCATCCACGCAGACAGCCCTCCCATGACAAATGTACTCATGGCCTGTGCAAAACATACACTTAAAAACGGTTTGTTTTTAAATAAGGGGAAATAATCTTTTAAAGTAGGTCGTACAGTTTGGATTTCGCGTGACTTGTCTTTTAAAAAAACCCAGGCCAATATAGCTAAAAATACGCCGGGGATCCCGGCCGCCATAAAGGCAATACGCCAACCCCAGTGCTTTCCTACTACACCGCCTAGCACATACCCCAGGGCACTGCCAACGGGAAGCGCCAGTCCGAAGATGGCCAACAAAGAAGCGTGCTTTTCTTTGGGATAATGCTCTGCCAAAAAGGGCTGCGCGATGGTGGTAAACCCGCCTTCTCCTACGCCAATCAATGCCCGCGGAATTAGCAAAGAAACATAGTTTTTAGCCGTTGCACAGGCCAGGGTGGCTCCACTCCAAAGAAGAGCACTCAGGGCAATCAGTTTAGGTCGGTTCATCCGATCTGCCAAGTACCCTATGACAGGGGCGTAGCACATGTAAATCAGCATAAAGGCAGAGGCCAGGGTGCCTAGTTGCAAATCATTTAATCCTAAATCGTTTTGAAGCAACGGGAAAACGGCATAAAGCACCTGCCTGTCAATGTAGTTAAGCAGGTTAAGCAAAAATAAAATAAGAAAAAGCCGCTTGATTTTCATGGGTTTTCTTTTATTCTATAAAATAAAAGGTTGGATTTTGTATAATAAAATATATGAAAAACGGGTTCGGATTAATAGGGATACTGATTACACTGGTGATTGTAATGACCTTATTAGCCGTTATGTTGCCCAAGTATACCAAAACAGTGCAGGTTCAGCACACGCAACAACAGCAACTGTTGCGGCAGGCAGAGCAAGTACAACAGCAATTAAATGCCCAACAAGCAGCCCGTCAACGACAGTTAGAAAATTTGTAAGGAGTACTCTATGAAAAAAGGTTTTACGTTAATTGAATTATTAATTGTAATGGTATTGGTTGGAACGTTGGTTACCATCGCTTTGCCTAAATATCAACGCGCCTTGGAGCGCGGACGCGCTTTGGAAGGACTGCGTAATGTACAATATGCAGCCGAATATGCTAATGCCAAATATATAGCTACCGGAGAGTATCCTGCTTCTTTACCGTCGACCGATCAAATCAAAAATAGATTTTTTTCCGCACCGTCTATTGATCAGACGAATGGTAATGTGACTATTATTCGTACCAGTAGTTGGGGATATAAGTTTACCGCGAGTAACGATGGGGAAGGATCCTTATCCAGTATTACGTGTGCTAATACGGGAAGTGAAGATGTGTGTACTCAATTGGATTTGATTGGCAATTTGTTAAACAACTAAAACGGCATCGGATACGAATATCAAAAACGGACTCTTTAGGAGTCCGTTTTGGTTTTATGTTGACGCAGGGTTTCAAAAAGTACGATGGCGGCCGAACTGGACAAGTTTAAAGACCGTACGGGTCCAGTCATGGGGATGGTAAATAATCGGTCTTGATAGATTTCATAAAACTCTTTGGGCAGGCCGAACCCTTCCGCCCCGAAACATAAAAACGCATCGGCAGGGATCGAAACATCCCAATAGGCAGTTTTACCTTTGGTGGATAAGAAGAATAGTTTTTCCTGGGCGGGTTGTTCGTGTGTCAAAAAATCTTCCCAGGTTTCATAGCGCCGGTAATCCAGATTAGGCCAGTAGTCTAGTCCGCTGCGGCGGATTTCTTTGGAAGCGATTTTAAAGCCCAGTTTCCCAACGAGGTGTAAGCGCGTTCCAGTGGCTACGCACGAGCGACCGATATTTCCCGTATTGAACGGTATTTCTGGGTTGATGAGTACAATATTTAACATAGAAAGAAGGCCGGGAGTATTCCCGGCCTTGAAATATTATTCTTCCCAGCGAATATAGAGCGGCGTTAATATGTGCGGCAAACTGTCATTTTTGGGCAGCACGCGCAGTGCATAGTCCTGGCGTCCGCTGTTAATGGGTGACACAGCCGCTTCGTATATGTAGGTTTCTCCGTCTTTACCTTTGCATCCCATTGGTACGGTAGCTGTTTTGACCATTCCGCCGATGTTGCCGCGTTGGCCCAAAAAGAGCTCTACCTGTACTTCTTCGGGTTTTAAGTTGCCCAGGGATACTTGGGCTTTAAAGTTCACTTTATCACCCATTAAGATAGCCTGTTCAGGGGCCTGGGTAATGTCTTTAATACTGACCCGGTACCAATTGTCGGCAATCTGTTTACGCCAGTCTGCGACGGAGGCCACTTTGCCGGGTTCATTTAAACCCAGGCCGTAATTATGGGCCGGTACATAGAAAGTTTCATAGTATTCTTTGACCATGCGGTTGGTATTAAAGAACGGCGCAATATGCTTGACGGATTCTTTCATGAGCGCTACCCACGGGGCTGAGAACGTTTCATTTCCACCTTTGGCATAATAAGCGGGAGCTATATCCTGCTCAATGAGGCTGTAGAGCGATTCGGCTTCTACCGCGTCGCGCTCGGCGTCAGATTTATAGTTTTCGTTGCCGCCGATGGACCAACCAAAGTCACACGGTCCAACTTCATCCCACCAACCGTCTAAAATAGATAACGCCAAAGCCCCGTTTAACGCGGCTTTCATACCGCTGGTACCGCTGGCTTCCATGGGGCGGATGGGGTTGTTGAGCCATACGTCTACCCCTTGTACCATGTAGCGGGCTACGTTCATATTGTAGTCTTCCACAAACACGATTTTACCCTTAAACCGGGGATCGTTTTGGGTCAGTCCTACAATGAGTTTAATGAATTCTTTTCCGGCCGTATCAGCGGGATGCGCTTTACCGGCAAATACAAATTGAACCGGACGAGCGGGGTTATTAATAATCTTATCCAACCGGTTTAAATCTTTAAACAACAGGGTGGCCCGTTTGTAAGTGGCAAACCGGCGCGCAAATCCGATAGTCAACACGTCGGGCTGCAGCACGTTGGAGGCTTTCTTAATGCTCATAACGTCCAATCCCTGACGAGTTAGTTGCCGTTGCAGACGGTTGCGTACCATGTTAATCAGTTTGTTTTTACGAATCGCGTGGATGTTCCATAACTCGGCATCAGGGATATCATCCATCTTTTGCCAGGAAGCAACGTTGGAAGGATCCGGATTGCCCTGCAGGTTGTTGCCAAAGAGGTATTTTCGGTACAAGTCATTGAGTTCATGTGAAATCCAGGAGGAGCTGTGGATACCGTTGGTAATACTGGTAATTGGTACTTCGGCTTGAGGCAATCCGGGCCACAAATTATGCCACATTTCACGACTTACTTCACCGTGCAGTTTGGCTACCCCGTTACAAAAAGCGGATAAACGAAGTGCCACTACCGTCATGCAGTACATGGGAGATTGCGGGGTTTCTTTACCAATTTCCAGAAAACGGTCCCAACCGATACCCATTTCGTTTGCGTAATAATCCATATATTTGCGTACCAATGCTGGATCAAAATGCTCGTTACCGGCAATGACCGGGGTATGGGTAGTAAATACAGAAGTGGTCCAAACTTTTTCCCGGGCCTGTTCAAACGTTAGTTTTTCACCATGCATCAAATCAATGATGCGCTGGAATAACAAGAACGCACTGTGCCCTTCGTTAATATGATAAACGGTCGGTTGGATACCCATGGCAGTTAAGGCTTTGACCCCGCCAATGCCTAACACAACTTCCTGACGGATGCGGTTTTCACGGTCGCCGCCATAGAGTTTTTCGGTAATCGCTCGTTGAGCCGGTGTATTTTCTTGCAAATTGGTATCCAGTAAGTATAATGAAGTACGTCCTACGGGTACGCGCCAAATGCAGGCTTTGACGTTTTCACCGCCCAGCGGGATATCCACGGTAATATCTTTGCCGTCTTTTTGGACACGCTCGACAGGCATGTGCGCCCAGTCGTTATCAGGGTACTCTTCGTTTTGCCAACCTTCGCGGTTGATAACTTGCTGTACATATCCCTGTTTGTAAAAAAGACCTACTCCGATAATCGGCATACCTAAATCACTGGCCGATTTAATATGATCCCCGGCCAACATACCCAAACCGCCCGAGTAGATCGGCAATCCCTCACCGATCCCGTATTCCATGGAAAAATAAGCAGTTAGCAGATTGCCGTTTTCTTTGTGGTTATCATTGTACCATGTATGTTTCTCGCTTTTGTAGGCGTAATAGCTGTCTTTGACTTGGTTCAATAAATTGATGAAATTTTGGTCTTTGCTCAGTTCCTCAAAACGTTGTTGCGGCACGCAGCCCAAAAACCATTTGGGGTTGCGTTTGGCGGCCGTCCAAAGTTGTGGATCAATTTGTACAAATAAGCTGATGGCGTGGGCATTCCACGTAAACCACATGTCACTGGCCAGTTCTTCTAAAAATTTAATGTTGTCCGGCAAATTGGGCTGGACATTAAACGAATGGATTTTCATCGTTTTCTCCCTGAATTTTAAGTTATTTAGATTATATAAAAAAACCGTCCTGTTTGACAGGACGGTTGTAAAATTTAAGTTATAAGACTGCCGTTAAAATTACAAAGTAGGCAATCATCAGGGCCAGTCCCAGTCCAAAGGCTGCTTTGACCCATTCTTTGCTTTTAATACCCAATTTGGAAGCACAAATAATATTGGGGATATTGCCCGGGATCAGCATACCTCCGGAGATTACCAAGCTCATTAGCAGGAATGTTAAAGTGCGGTCACTGATAGCCGGGGTCACTTCAATGGCTGCCAAGGTGGCATTGTCTAATACGGCCGAGAGCATATTGATCCAATAGAGCCAAGAGGCGCTTAAGTGGGTAATCGTTTTTAATGCGAGGGGTTTTAACCCGTCTCCCAAGAAAGTAAGTGCCATGACAAACAGGTATACTTTCCCGGCCCGTACGGCAATCCCCTTAAGGGTGCTGTCGCTGCCGGTTGCGGCTGCTTTGGCGCCAGGAGCGTGTTTGACCACGCTTTCACGGATAGAACTGGCCATCCCGGCCATGAAAAGAACGCCGCCCAATACGAACCAGCCCAAGTGTTGAATTAAATAAAAAAAACCTGCATTATGCGGTTCACCGGACAGCTTGGAGATAACGACTGTTCCCAAAGGTTCTCCAATAGAGGTTAATACGGCTCCCATCCCGATGGCATAGCAGGAAAAAGTAACCAGTTTAATACGTCCTGCGCGTTCCAACGGCAACATGACAGCGATTTCAGCCAACACTAATGCGGCAATGATAGCCGTAATAATGCTGGAAGTAAGTCCCAAAATAACTACAATTAAAAACAGGGTCCATCGCAGGCCGATAGCCTTGACTGCTTTTTGGGTCAGGTGTTGTAAGTGAGTATTGAATTTACGAAATAATAACCCGGCAATCAGTACGGCCAAGGTAATTTTGATAGGGTCTTTGAGGGCCGTAGCAACTAAATGCCCGCTCCATACATGCGATACGGTAACTGCAAAGGCTCCGCATAAAAATAAAAACGCTTCCAGGTTTTCTTCTATTTTATGTACCGTTAGCGGTAAAACGAGAACAGCTACGATTAAAGCAGAAAGTAATACAGTTTGCAACGTGGAAAGTTCCATATATCCCCCGAAAAATGCATTAAAAAACGTCCCGTACGAGATTCGAACTCGTGATCTCCGCCTTGAGAGGGCGGCGTCCTAGGCCACTAGACGAACGGGACATCTTATTATTATTTTAGCATATTTTGCATACGAACAGAAAATTTGAAAAGAGTTTCTGTATTAAAACTATAAAAACTTTGGATTCTTGCTGTTTTTTGCGTAGGAATAACCTTTGTCTTCAAGCAAAATACCAGAACAACAATAGATTTGGGTATATTTTAAATGTATTCTGCACCTATCCTTTCAAAATGCTAAAATGTCCATATAGACGTTTAGCATTTTGTATTTAGGAGTATCATACTATGGAAATTGGTATTGTCGGATTGCCCAATGTGGGTAAATCCACCCTGTTTAATGCCCTTACTTGTGCCGGAGCAGAGGCCAGTAATTACCCGTTTTGTACTATTGAGCCCAATGTGGGGATTGTCGCTATCCCCGATAAACGATTGGATAAATTATTTGAAATGTTCAAACCGCCCAAGAAAACCGCCGCGTTCATCAAATTTGTAGATATCGCAGGTATTGTAAAAGGGGCCAGTCAGGGAGAAGGTCTCGGCAATAAATTTTTAGCCAATATTCGGGAAGTAGATGCCATTATCCACGTAGTGCGTTTATTTGAAGATGAAAACGTGACCCATGTGATGAACTCTGTAGATCCGTTGCGCGATATTGAGGTAATCAATACAGAACTTATGTTGGCAGATCTGGAAAGTGCTACTAAAATTTGTGACCGTTTGGCCTCCAACGCCAAATCCGGTAAGAAAGATGCTGTAGCCGCCTGGGAGCGCATGAAAGAAATCAAAGCCGCTCTTGAAAACGGCAAGCCTGTTTCTTCGCTGGGATTGGAGCCGGAAGAGCTTAAGGAATACCAATTTTTAACTTCCAAACCGGTACTCTATGTAGGAAATAATTCCGAAGTACGCAACGAAGCCAATGCAGCCAAAGTAGCGGCATATGCCAAAGAAAATGGATCCGGATTTGTAGAGCTGTCTGTAAAGTTTGAAGCTGATATTGCCGAGTTTAGCGAAGAAGAAAAGAAAGCATTCTTGGCAGAAACGGGCAGCGATTATACAGGACTTGAGAAAATTGTACGGGAAGGGATGAAATTACTAAACCTCTGTACTTATTTTACGGCTGGAGAGGAAGTGGAGGTGCGCAGTTGGTTAATCCCCGTAGGTTGTACGGCGCCGCAGGCAGCGGGTAAAATCCACAGC
Source organism: Elusimicrobiaceae bacterium (assembly GCA_017475405.1). Lineage (GTDB taxonomy): Bacteria > Elusimicrobiota > Elusimicrobia > Elusimicrobiales > Elusimicrobiaceae > Avelusimicrobium. The sequence continues at coordinate 94,409 of JAFVFN010000006.1, read as the reverse complement.
GATTTTGAAAAAGGGTTTATCCGGGCAGACGTATATACCTTTGACGACTTGGAAAAATACGGTTCCGAGAAGGCTTTACGGGAGCACGGTTTAATTCGTTCCGAAGGCAAAGAATATATTGTAAAGGACGGCGATGTTTGCCTGTTTAAAATCAATGCTTAATTGTAAACATTTTGGGAATTGCGGCGGGTGTTCGTTACTTAACTTGCCTTATGAAAAGCAGGTGGCCAAAAAACAGGCTAAGTTGCAGGAAACCTTAAAAGATTTTTGGCAACAGGAGATCCCGGTTACCGTGACTGAGGATCCGGTGTATTTTCGCAATAAAGTGGAACTCGGATTTTGTCATCAGGTCAAATGGCGCGAGAATTACGATAAAAAAGATCCTGCCAATAAGACCCGTCCGTTAGAGTTTGAACAAACACTCGGATTTAAATTAAAAGGTCGTTGGGACCGAGCGGTAGATTTAGAAGAATGCCTGTTATTTAATGAGAAGTTGGTCCCGCTAGTATCGGCTATTCGGACGTGGGCCGCTAACGAGAATCTTCCATACTATGATCAACGCAAACATACCGGGATTTTACGCCACCTGATGGTACGGGAGGGGAAAAATACCGGTGAAGAAATTGTCGTGCTGTTTGTGACCGATGATTTTAATGAAAAAACATTTATAGCAGCCGTAGAGTCGGTGTTACCACAGGCGAACATTATGGCAGCTGTGAATAACGGACTGGCCGATACGGCAGAACCCGAGAGCCTGCGAGTTCTTAAAGGTAAAGACCATATTTTTGAAAAGATTATTCTGACAAACGAACAGGGACAAACTGAACGGACAGTCATTTTTAAACTTTCTCCGCAATCGTTTTTCCAGACCAATACCAAAACAGCACAAAAGATGTATTCCCGGGTACGTAGAGTGGTCAAACAGTTAGCACCCAAACGCATTTATGACTTATACGGTGGGGCGGGGAGTTTTTCTCTGTCTTGTGCGGATCTGTGTGAGAAAAGTATTTGCGTGGAGTCCGTCGCGCCAGCCATTTATAACGGTATTGAAAACGCCAAACTAAACGATGTAACCACTGTGCAGTTTTTTTGCTCACGCGTAGAAGATTTTGTACGTGAGCAACCAATTGAGCGTAAAGATGCACTAATTATCTTAGATCCGCCTCGCGGCGGGATGCACCCGCGGGCTGCCAAAGCGGTAGCACAAAGCGGTGTAGAAAACGTATTGTATATTTCCTGCAATCCGGTTACGTTGGCCAATGATCTTAAAATCTTAACGCAATACTATGAAATTTTACATGTAGAAGCGTTTGATTTTTTCCCGCATAGTGAGCATATTGAGACATTTGTACAACTGAAATTAAAATAGGAGATTTTATGAAAAGCCCCGGTTTTTGGCGACTACTAGGTGCCTATATTGTTGATTTTTTGTTCATTAGTGTTATAGGGGTGGTCCTTGAGTATTTAGTGATGTGGGTATTGGCGTTAGGTTACATAGTCATGTTGCGTAGCGGAGGCAATTGGATTATTGTTGTAGGTGTTGGGACTTTTATAAGTTCTGTTTTATTATATTTTTCCATTTGTGAAAGTGTATGGGGTAAGACCCTCGGTAAAAGACTAATGGGTATGCAAGTTGTGCAGCAAGATCCAGCCCAAAATAAATAACTTATGACTATAGAAGAAACTATTAACTCATTAAATCCGCAACAAAAAGAAGCCGCCTTATATGACGGCGGTCCGTGTCTGATTGTAGCCGGTGCAGGAACCGGTAAGACCAAAACCCTGACCACTAAAATAGCCAAATTAATTGCAGACGGATATCATCCGGCGCGTATTTTGGCGGTCACGTTTACCAATAAAGCGGCCGGTGAAATGCGCGAGCGTGTAGAAGCTCTTGTTCCCGGTGCCGGCCGTCGGGTATGGATCCATACGTTCCACTCCTTCGGAGTGCGTATTTTACGCCAAAATGCCGAAAAACTGGGTTTGACCAAGGATTTTGCCATTTACGATGACAGCGATCAGAAAAAAGTAGTAACGATGCTGTTGGAACAAATGGGAGTCAAAGAACCCAAGAAAGAAGTAAACCAAATTGTAGGGATTATTTCCCGGGCCAAGGATGATATGGTAACTCCGGATGGACTCATGCAAAGTGCAACGGCATCAGGACTGGACAGTAAAATCCGGGCTGCGGAAATCTACCGCCGATATGAGCAAAAACTCAAAGAAGCCGGTGCATTGGACTTTGGGGATCTGCTAGTTAAAACAGTGGTTTTGCTACGTGATCATGCGGATATTCGTGAATATTATCAGGATTTTTTCCAATATGTGCTTGTGGATGAGTATCAGGATACCAACCGCACGCAGTACATGATCACAAAATACTTAACAGCCAAGACCCGTAAATTGTGCGTGGTCGGGGATCCTGATCAGAGTATTTATTCTTGGCGCGGAGCCAATATCCGCAACATTTTGGATTTTGAAAAAGATTTTAGGGACGCCAAAGTAATTACCCTGGAGCAAAATTACCGCTCCACCAAAGCTATTTTGGAGGCGTCCAATCGACTGATTACCAAGAACAAAAAACGCAAGGACAAAAACCTGTTTACCGATAAAGATGCCGGAGAGCCAATTGTTGTGCGGCAATGCATGACGGAAGGGGACGAGGCTAAATGGGTCAGTCAGCAAATCCAGGAGTTGGTAGAAGAAAATGGAGCCGAACTCAAAGATATGGCGGTTTTTTATCGAACCAATGCCCAGAGCCGTTCTTTTGAAGATTATTTTAGAAAATACCAAATCCCGTATCGGCTGATTGGTACCGTACGCTTCTATGACCGTAAAGAAATCAAGGATATTATATGCTATGCGCGTTTATTGGTCAACCCAGCCGATAACGTGAGTTTTCTGCGTATTATTAATACGCCTACGCGCGGCCTTGGTAAAGTGGCACAGGACCGACTGCTTGCGTATGCCGATGAAAACCACATGAGCTTATATGATGCCCTGGGTAAGGCGGCTTATGTGCCGGGCCTGAGCAGCGCGGCCGTGAAATCAGCAGTTAGATTATCAGCATTGTTTGAAAGTTGGCGCCGAGATATATTGACGGCCCCTACGGATATATTTAATAAAATTTTGAATGAATCCGGTTATTTAGAAGCCGTAAAAGCGGAAATAGAAAAAGACCCGGATGCACAGAGTCGACTGGAGAACTTAAGCTCGCTCATCAGTGCTGTCAAAGAATACGAAGAACGTTGCGAACGCGGAGAAAAACAACCCGGCGTGGCCGACTTTTTGCAGGAAGTGTCTTTGGCATCCGGAGAAGATGAAACTCAGGCCGGTGAGAGCGGTTCTGTTACATTGATGACCGTACATTTGGCCAAAGGACTTGAATTTAACAATGTCTTTGTAACGGGATTGGAGGAAAATTTGTTCCCGATCGGATGTGACAACGAAGATGATACGGAAGAAGAACGTCGGCTGTGCTATGTAGCTATGACCCGGGCCAAGGAAAAGCTCTTTTTAACGTATGCGCAACGACGGCGTAAGTTCGGACAGGTGCAGGAAAATCCGCCTTCCCGGTTCTTATTTGAAAGCGGGCTGGTAACGGAGGAAGAACTGCAACAGTCCCGTCCCCGGTTTGCCTGGGGGGCAGACAGTTCCTACGCCGGAGGTAACTACGAACGGTTTAATCAACGAAAACGTCAGTTTTCCGAAGGGTATTCGTCTGGCAGCAGTTATGGCGGGTTTGGAGGATATGCTTCCAAGAGTCGTTTTCAAAAGCACTATGATGAGGACGGATATGAAATCGAACCCAATGATGACAACGATTTCCCGGCATTTGATGATATTCCGTCTGTAGGGTCTTTGTATGCCAAACCTAAAACATCTGTCCCTCGTTTGGCAGATCCGCGCCGGGTACCTGGTTTTATTCAGGAACCCGAAATCAAAGTGCCTGCCAAACCCGGGCCCAAAGATAAAGATGGTATTGCTGTTGGGGGACTGGTTAAACACGGCGTATTTGGGCAGGGCAAGATTGTACAGGTAGTGGGAGAGGATGAGAGTAAAAAAATTACCGTACTCTTTGGTAATGGAACACGTCGAACATTTATGCTTAAATTTGCTCCCTTGGAAATTTTATAGGAGAATTTCTTAGTATAATTTGGGCCTTTTAGTCCCTCGGAGTGTAGGCCCATCTATCCTTGAAAAACAAAAACTTTCCGTTTATACTTAAGATATATAACGCATAGGAGACTTTTATGCATACATTCTTTTGTCGCGTATTGGCGTTTACATTTTTAGTGAATTGTTGTGTTCCCTCGGCCGGGTGGGGACAGACGACTAGTCGTTCCAACGCTCGGTCGTTGGATACGCGCGTTAATCAACAAGTTCAAAAGGCCCAGGAGGATAATTCTCCGGCGGCACTGTTTGCCAAAGCCGATGCCGCGGCGCGTCAGGCGCATCAGGAACGCTTTGCGCAGGCAGATTCGTTGGCTGCCCAGCAACGCAACCAGGCTGCTTTAAATCCTTCTTATACGGCAGTGGCTAGTTCTACCTATGTGGCTCCGCGCGTGGCACCGCTACAACGAAAGCTTCTTTCCCCTGCAAAAACTTTTTTACGAAAAGTGGAAAATAACGAGATTTCGTTTGAAGAACTCATTGAGTATGCCGATCCAATGGATCCGGCCATAGAAAATAATGATTTAACGACGATTGCCTATGCCGCGGAAATCATCGGAAATACTGTGAGTGAGGCGATTCAACTAGACGCTTCACAGTATGATTCAAGTGAATTGCAAAAAGTTTTGCCGCAAATAGAAGCTCGGTTGTTATGGCGTATGGCTTTGTTAGGCTTTGAGGCTCCTTCTTATACGGCTAACACAGCTAAAACTCCTGTATCGTTATCCCGCGCGGCCCTGCAGCCGACGTATGGTAGTAATTCTATTGAACACGCGATGGCTATGGGCACGCTGCGTATGACTTTGTTTAAGATCCATCAATTTTATCAAACCAAGGGACTGGAAGATCCTGCCGATGCTTATCAGACCGAAATGTTAAGTCGCCAAATGATGGCATCTCAAAGACCTAATTTGTTGGTTTCTTTAGAGGGGGATCGCAGAACTTTACGTGCACCTCAGCAAACAGAGAGTCAAAAGAGACAAGCGCAAGCAACTGCCAAAAGAAAAGCAGCCCAGACCGTAGCGGAACATGGGAATTTGGCAGCTTTTATGAATCTGTTTATGTCGGAATTAAGGCAGGCCAAAAATGACAAGCCGGATCAAGGGTCCTATGAATATCGCTATTTACAAGCATTGGCCGAATACGCAACGGCCTATGCACTGGAATATAAGCCGGAAGTCGTAAAAGATATTGTGAGTATCTTTGATGAAGGGGTCAAACATGATTTGCACGGTAAAGTGAAGGCTGGTGATTTTAACAGAGATTATTCTCCGATTTTAAACGCGATTTTTACAACCGTTTTTGAAAATACACGGTATGCTGCGATGAGTGAAGCGAAGACTCAAAAGGTATTGTCTTTATTAACGGATTTTTCCGATCCGGAAAAATATTCACTTCCTACCCGTATTTTTGCCTTAGAAGCGGCAGGATTGTTATTCCGTCCGTTTAATCAGGACTCGTTTAATACGCAAAATACGCAACCGGCGTTTGCTGTCTTTGCACCGCTTAATTTAAATAAACCCGATGAAAACCTGCGTCGTTTGTTTGCGGCCCGTGTAGCTGAGTTGTATTGTCCGTTAACCAACCAGTCTACTTACGGTATGCAAAGTTACGGATTGGATTCGCAACAAATGCAGGCTTTGGCTGATAAATTGGCTTATATTTATGACGGGTTTTATGATATTCATACGGCGTTTTTTGAGGATGCAGATAAACCGGCCAGTACACAGGCTCGTGCTAATTATCCAAGTACCCAGTGTCATATTACACTGAAAAACGAACCCAATCGTACCAAGAAAAATGACGAATATCGAACGGCTTTCTTTGTATTTACGGCAGAGGCTATATTTTGGGTGTACGGCGGAGAATTATTCGCATTTGTGGGAACGGCATTTCGTTTAACGCGCGGAGCCGTGGCGGCACTCCCCAAGGCAGGGCGTGCTTTCCGGGTAGCTGCCAACGGAGAGCGTGTGGCTGCGTTTAATGCGGAAATTCGCCAAGGGGCCAAATTTGCAAACTGGGTGTATAAGAACAAAAACCAACAAGGTTATTTTGTAGAGTTGCTAGTAGAAAAAGAACCTCAAGCCGTAAAAGGAGTTTCTGCCGCTCGTACTACTGAAGTAGGTCCCGTACGTTCAGTTTCTCCTACCATTGAGGCGCGCCCGGTTAATCATACCTATCAGTTGCAAGGTCAATATTCGCATTGGAACCCTAAACGTTGGGTTGGAATGCAACCGCAACAGAATATAGTGGGAATGCGTGTAACTCGTCTAGAACCTGGGTTTAAAACTACCGTAGCAGAAACTACATTTGAACAACCCGTTAGCGGCTTTCATTCCATGAGAGATATTGAGCAAGCATGGAGTCAATTACGTCTAGTTAATGACCCTGCCTCGGCCATGGTCTATGAAACCAAACCTTATTGGCAGGCTATCTTGGATTTGCGTCAGGCTCAGACGGAACAAATGTTGCTTGGCGGTTTAGAGTCCTCGCTTAAAAATCAAGTAGATTTATGGGTCCCGATGGGGGAATCGGCCCAACAAGCAGGGACTGTGGGGGCAACCACAAAATGGTGGAATATGCGCTGGGGAATGCATCCGCAAGGCATGTCACCTATTGTAAGTGGTAAGATGCCTTTCTATGTAGCTCCGCGGACGGCTCTTAATTTTACGCGTAGTAGTTCAAGCCGCATTATGGATCCTGAAGGAATTGCGAATGTACCAGAATTGCTGCCCGGTTTTTATACTACGGGTGCTGATGTAATGACCGGAAATCTGCGTCGCCAGATGTTTGATGCGTATTTTAGACCGATGAATTGGCAAAACACAATCAGCAAAACTTTCTTGCCCGATTATGTGCCATCTGCTACTTTTTGGAATTCTGTGCGCGCGAATCCAGCTTTAGGAGTACAGTTATTGCCTCAGATGTTATGGCGTAACCGGTTTAGTATTTCCACGGGGGTATTAGGTGCCTGGTATGGGGCCGATTATGTAGTATCTTCTCCGTTTCTAGGATGGATGCAAAACGAAGCTCTCAAAGATGCCAATGCCGAGATTGCAAAATACGGTGATACGTTTGATCCGCAGCGTGCCAAGATGGATGAACTGCTGTTGCAGGATTTAGGAGTTGATTTGTCGGATCAGCGTGCAATGGGCACCTATGAAGCTGTTATGCAGGCGCAAAAACCTCAGAATGAAGGGATGTTGATTACCGCTCCTATTGTGTCGGCGAGCCGGATAGCCGGGAGGTCGTTTTTGGATGATGCCACGAAAGTGGATTATGCCTATCAGGCACACCGCGTTGATTTGAATCGGGCCCTTTTAACACAGCGACATAACCAGTTTACTGAAAATAAAAAGGCAACTGCCCAGTGGCAACAGGAACAACGTGCTTTAATTGAGTCCAGTGAGCAGCAATTGCTGGCTATGTACGCAAAAGGCTTTGCCGCACTGCCGCAGGTAAAAAAGGACTTGCACCGTGCTTATCAAACCTATGCGCAGGAATTCTTGGCTTGCGCAACACAGGAAGAAGCCACGCAAGCGGGCGAGCGCTTTAACCAAAACACGGAAACATTAATTTTACAGGCTGCAATTTGGGACGGTGCCTTGAAAGAAGCTGAATCGTTAATTGCACAGTTCAAAGCGGACTATTCTGCTATGCCAGATATCGTAAGCCCGGCCGTACAGCAACGCATTCGCCAAGCCGCTCGAACCTATGCTACACAACGCTGCGAAGCTTTGCAGGTAACCAATCAACAAGCACAGGCCGCGCAAGTGGCACAGGCTGAGCAGCAATTTCAAGGAATTTTGTATCAGATTGCAATTGAATTGCAGTTCCAATATCAAAATATTGGGTACGGTGCCTCATTTGATCCGAATGCTGGACAAGAAGAATAAGTTTGAACTGAAAAATCCCCGCCTGATTTTATAACCGGGCGGGGATTTTTATGTTGAGAGTTTTTATTTGTCGTCTTCTTTTTTGAACTTTGCAGTCACTTCATCTTTGCGGCGGTTAAATTCTTTTACGACTTTTTCTTTGCCGTCATTGAATTTTTCCCGCGCATTTTCAAAGTGTTCTTTGGCTTTTTCTTTAAGTTCCTGAGCATGTTCCAACATATACTCTTTGTTATCTTCATAAGTATCGTTGGCCCAGCGTTTTAAACGTTTACGGGTGGTTTCTCCGCGTGCCGGTGCTAATAATAAGCCAGCCGCTGCGCCTACTACGGCGCCCAGTAAAAAAGCTGCTAATCCTGTACCTGCTGCTCTGCATCTGTCACACATATACTTTCCTCCTGTTTTTTGCTAAATTGGTATATATATTTTACAATATAATATAGTCATCGTACTGATAGTATAGTGAAAAATTTATTTTTTTGCCAACTTAATTTTTAATTAGAGAGGTTTTGTTTTATGCCCAATCCGTCTGCCCCGCGTAATAACGGACATCAAGAATCCCCCGAAGTACGCAAACATACTTTTGAAGAAGTAGCGCATTCATTTACCGACGAACAGGCCCGTGCCGAGGCCGATCGCTGTTTGCATTGTAAAAATGCCCGCTGTCAGGCCAATTGCCCGGTAGGGGTACAGATCCCGGATTTTATTGCTTATGTAAAAGAGGGGAAAATCGGTGAAGCGGTAGGTAAAATCATGGAAACGAGCTTGCTTCCGGCGATTTGCGGACGCGTTTGCCCGCAGGAAAAACACTGTGAGGGCAATTGTATTTTAAAAGAAAAATTTGGTTCGGTGAATATCGGCATGTTAGAGCGTTATACAGCCGATACTGCCCGTAAAAACGGGCTGCTCAAAACCCCGCAAACGGCTTCCAAAACGGGTAAAAAAGTCGTATGTATCGGTTCCGGACCGTCTTCCATTGCCGCCGCGGCCGAACTGGCGCGTGCCGGACATGAAGTAACCGTATTTGAGGCACTACATGCATTTGGCGGCGTACTTCGCTACGGGATCCCGTCGTTTCGGTTGCCGCGCGAAGTCATTGATCATGAAATTGAAACCGTTAAATCCATGGGTGTTAAGTTTGTTCCGGATGTATTGGTGGGCGCGACACAAACCGTTGAGGAACTGCTAAAAGAGTTTGATGCCGTATATGTCGGAAGCGGAGCTGGGCTGCCTACCATGACGGGTATTCCCGGTGAGAACGCCGTAGGCGTGTACAGTGCCAATGAGTTTTTAACCCGTATTAATCTGATGCAGGCTTATAAATTCCCGCAAACAGATACTCCGATTAAAATCGGCAAGCACGTCATTGTCTTAGGAGCCGGTAACAGTGCCATGGACGCGGCGCGCTGTGCCATGCGTCTGGGGCCGGACAGTGTCACGATTGCCTACCGACGAAGTGCCGCGGAAATGCCGGCACGTGCTGCAGAAGTAGAACATGCCAAGGAAGAGGGGATTGCCTTTGAGTTCTTACTGACTCCCAAGGAAGTACTCACCGATGAAACAGGGCGTGTGAGCGGACTAAAATTTACTCGTAATGAATTGGGCGAACCTGATGCCAAGGGACGCCGCCGTCCTATTGAGATTCCGGGATCGGAATTTGTCATGCCGGCTGATACCATTATTGTGGCTATCGGGCAGCGTCCTAATCCGATTATTGCTAAAACCACACCTGAATTAAAAACCACCGAGCGCGGTGTACTGGAAATGGACGAACAGGGGAAAACCTCTCTGCCTGGCGTATATGCAGGGGGAGATATTATTCGCGGCGGTGCTACGGTATTGCTTGCCATGAAAGACGGTATCGAGGCCGCCAAACGCATCAACGCTTACCTGGAGGGGAAATAATTATGCAGGAAAACACCATTTTAGAACGTGAACAATTAAACGATGTAGTTGTAAAGTTTGTTATTTATAAACCTTTCATCGCTAAGTCTGCCAAAGCCGGGCAGTTCGTTATTTTACGTGGCCGTGAAGGCGGTGAGCGGGTACCGGTTACCTTGGTAGATTGGGATGCCCAGAAAGGCACCATTACCGTGATTATCCAAGCCATTGGAAAATCCACATCTATGTTTAACAATCTGCAGAAAGGCGAAGTGTTTTTAAACGTAGCCGGCCCGTTGGGGACCCCTGTAGAAATCAAAAATTACGGTACGGTAGCTGTGGTAGGCGGCGGGGTAGGTATCGCCGAAGTATACCCGATTGCCAGGGCTCTTAAAGACGCCGGTAATAAAGTGATTGCCGTACTGGGAGCACGCACAAAGGACTTACTGATTTTGGAGCCTGAAATGACTGCGTTGTGCGATAAGACAGTTTCCACGACTGATGACGGTTCTTACGGCATGAAAGGGATGGTAACCGATGCTATCCAGCAGCTTCATGATCAGGGAGAGACTATCAACGCCGGGTTTATTATTGGGCCTATTCCTATGATGAAATTTACCTCCCGTTTGATGGACAAACTCAATATGAACCCACATGCGAGTTTAAACCCCATTATGTTAGACGGGACAGGTATGTGCGGATGCTGCCGGGTTACAGTAGAGGGGAAGGTAAAATTTGCCTGTGTGGACGGGCCGATGTTCCCGTCAAAAACGATTGATTTTGACGAGCTCATCCGGCGAACCAGTGAATACAAACCCTTAGAAAAACAGAGTCTGGAAAACTACCAAAAAGACCATGTATGTAAGTGCGGTTTGCATTGAAAAGAATTATAGTTCAAAATCATAAAAAAGGAAGTACCCCGTTACTTGGTAAAGCACGGGGTACTCTTTTTAAAGAGCGTACTCAATATGAGTTGTCCCTTCGATAGGTGTTGCATCTCCTTTAGCTAAACTTTTACATACTTTATTAGCTAGGGAGTTTCCTTTTTTAGCATAGCACATCCGGCGTCCGTCATTGTAATACTCCACTAAATAAGAAGCATTTGTATCAATGAGTCCCCGAACAGAACTGCTATTATCGCCTTCTGCTTGCCCGACCCAAATATCAATCACATTGCCGTTTGGATAATTGATCTTTGTACCCTGTTCATTTAAGTTTCCTCCAGCAGGCAACTCAATATCCAAGATATCTAATCGTGGTGCAAACTCTCCATTTGTCTGAAAATAGATTTGTTGTGCATCAGACAAACTTTTAATGACAGGTAACAAAGTTGATAACCTTGTTTTTTCTACCGCCAGTTGATATTGTGGTAATGCCACTGCTGCTAAAATACCTATTATCAGCACAACGACCAGCAATTCAATAAGTGTGAATCCATCTTTATTATGTTTCATCCTCTTCTCCTTATATTTTCTGTTTATAAAATCCAATAAAAACGGCTGCTACTCGCAGGAGGATTGAAGTGCCCTGGTTATAACAGCCGTAGTTTATCACAAAAAAGCGATAAACATTCAGTACATAGCAGTGAGCTTGCAATTCTCTTTGTTATGTACCTAAAACGACTGTTTTTGGTCTTCAATCCTGCGTTTGTTTCCAAAGCGCACCGTTTCTTAAACGGTTCCAAAAACAGAATAAATTGTATTAACAGTATAGTAAAAAAGTGCACATTTTTCAATGTGCACTTTTTCAAAACCAATTGTTTTGCGTGAGATTAACGGATTCCGTTCATCCACTTGATTACATACTTCTTAATGCTAAAGAGCAAGAGTCCGCCTATGAGCGGCATAATAACCAAGGTGGTGAAGAACCGTACATTGGAAATATGTCCAAAGTACCCAGAGTAAAACCCCGCCGTAAAGTTAGCCAAAGCATTAGCCAAGAACCAAGTCCCCATAAGTAGAGAGGCAAAGCGCAAAGGCGCTAACTTGGTTACTAACGACAAACCTACAGGGCTTAAACATAATTCACCCATGGTATGGAACATATAGGCGAAAATCAACCAAAAAATACCTACTTTGGCTCCGGTGGTTTGGATGACGTAAGAGGCGGCTACCAGGATTAAAAACCCGAAAGCCAGTGCCATAAATGCCCATACAAACTTGGCAGGGGTAGAAGGTTCCATGCCTTTTTTGGCTAAGTTCAACCACATTTTAGAGAAGATAGGCGCGAACAGGATGATAAACATCGGGTTAACGCTTTGGAACCAAGAGGTCGGCATCTGCCAACCGAAGATCACGCGGTCCGTGAACTTTTCGGCAAAGATGGTTAACGAAGCTCCGGCCTGTTCAAAAGCGGACCAGAAGAAGATGCTGAAGAACGCCATAATAAAGATAACGGCAATACGTTGTTTTTCAGCGGTGGTTAACGGAGCATTGGGGTGTTCGAGTTTTTCTTGTTTGGTCAGTTTTTTGGGTTTTTTGCCCTGCCCTTGCAAGTGTTTGTTTTTACCCCAAATAAAGATGGCCAAGCCGATAATCATACCAAATCCGGCGGTGGCAAAACCCCAACCAAATCCGATTTTTTCGGCTAACGTACCGGCAATGAAGTTGCAGATAAACGCACCCAAGTTAATACCCATGTAAAAAATGGTAAACCCGGCATCGCGGCGCGGATCGTTTTGTTCGTAAAGTTCCCCTACAATGGTAGAAATATTGGGTTTAAATAAACCGTTTCCCAAAATCAGGAAGAACAACCCTGCATACAAGAACGACAAGGTAGGATTGGAAGCAAGCGCAAACTGCCCTACGGCAATTAAAATACCACCTACGATAATGGCACGACGTTGTCCCCAGAATTTATCGGCAATATACCCGCCGATTAGGGGGCTTAAGTAAATTAAACTGGTCACTAACCCGTATAATTTGCTGGCGTGGGATTCGGAAAACTGCAGTACTTTAATCAAATACAATACTAAAATACCGCGCATCGCATAATAGCTGAAGCGTTCCCACATTTCGGTTAAAAACAGCACATACAGACCCGTAGGCTGTCTATCCGTTTTTACTACTTGTGAAGTCATTTCTTTCTCCTTACTAATCTAAAAACAAGGTACCTAATTATTTTACAAAATTATGACGGAGCCCGTACAGGTTTTTAGAACGTGCTGATGGCTTGGAAAGATTGATTGATAAGCATAACAGCCTGCCACAGGGCATAGGCAATATATATTCCCATCAGGCACAGTACAATCGTATAGATGATTTTAGCTGTAAAACTGATAGCTTTGCTGATCCATACAAATGGCAGGGCAAGCGGTCCCAGCACCAGTGCCATAATGATAATGCCGGTATGGGTAAACAAAAAACCGCGTCCCGGTTTTAAACTTTTACCGCAGGCGTGGCAATAGTTATCCGTGTCGCGTATTTCAGCATGACAACGTGAACAAAACAACGGTTCTTGGAAAATCGTGTTAGTTATTTCGCTCATAAATCAATCCCTTTACTGCGTAGGAACCGTTTAATGTGGCTGCGAGCATTGGCCGTTTTGGCAAATTCCAGCCAATCGCGTTTGGGTTCACCGTTTTTGCGGGTAATAATTTCACAAACATCTCCCGTTTTAAACGCATAATCCATGCGTACCATGCGATTATTCACACGTGCCCCTACGTAATGATCTCCAATATCCGTGTGGATGGCGTAGGCAAAATCAATGGGGGTAGAACCCTCCGGCAGTGATTTTACATCAGCGCGCGGTGTAAATACAAAAATCTGTTGCAGGTTTACGTCTGTTTTAAAACCCTCTAAAAATTCACGGGGAGCCGTCAAATCCTGTTGCCATTCAATCCAACGGCGGATCCAGTTGATTTTTTCATCAAAGTTTTTGTCTTGTTTAACGTTACCCAGTTTATAGCGCCAGTGCGCGGCGATACCGTATTCACAGGTTTTGTGCATCTCTTCGGTACGGATTTGGATCTCGATAATATCTCCTGTTGGAGAAAGCACTGTGGTATGGATACTTTGGTACATGTTGGCTTTCGGGGTGGCAATATAATCGGTAAACGTACCGGCAATCGGTTTAAATACGCTGTGCACCAGTCCCAATGCCCGGTAACAATCGGGGATGTTCTTGGTAATAATACGTACGCCCAAAGAATCTTGGATTTCCGCAAAGGTGCAATTATGTTTTTGCATTTTACGGTAAATGGAATAATAATTTTTGGCGCGAGCCAAAATACGAGAATCTAGATTTTCGGCTTTCAAGGCAGGAGCCAATGCCTGTTTGAATGCTTCCAAAGCAGCCTGCCGGTCGGCCGTGCGGGCCTCTACCTGGCTTTTGATATCTTCATATTGTTCGGGGTGTAAATATTTAAAGGACAAATCTTCTAAATCGGTTTTGATGGTAAACATCCCCAAACGTTGGGCAAGCGGAGCATACAAAGAAATCGTTTCATAGGCTTTAAATTTTTGTTTTTCGGGCGGCATATATTCCAGAGTACGCATGTTATGGGTACGGTCCGCCAGTTTAATTAAAATAACGCGTACGTCTTCTGCTACGGCCACCAGCATTTTACGCCAGTTTTCTACGGTTTCTTCATCGGTGGAAGAAAACTTCAAGTCACTGATTTTAGTGACTCCCTGTACCATGTGAGCGATTTCTTTATTAAATTCTTTGCGTAAATCTTCCAACGTAATTTTAGTATCTTCCACCGTATCGTGCAGCAGTCCCGCACAAATGGTATCTGCATCTAGGTTAAAATCCATCAAAATATTAGCTACATGGCAACAGTGCGTGAAATACGGTTCCCCGCTTTCTCGTTTTTGATCTTGATGTGCATTTTTTGCAAAGTGATAGGCCTTCTCAATCAGGGAGGTATCTTGGTTCGGGCTGTACTCTTTAAACTTGGCTAAGAGTTCCTGTAAATCCGGTGCGTTCATAAATCCCCCAAAATATCCGCGGCTGCGCGTTTGGCTACACCGGGCTGTCCCAATGAAGCGCGCAGTTCAAGTAGTTTTTTGTGTAAAGAGGCCAATCGCTCTGGATGCGCGAAAAAATTTTTGGTAATATCGGCACAATGTTGCACATTCGCATCCATTTGGATCAGTTCCTGTACCAAAGGTTTGTCTGCCAGTAAATTGACCAGTGAAATGTATTTTACTTTAGCTACCAGACGGGCAATGATATAAGTCGGCCAAAACAGCTGATAAGCTACCAACATCGGCACACCTAAAAGGGCATTTTCCAAAGTAGCGGTCCCGCTGCAGGCCAGTAAAAAGTCCATTTGGCTGCGCAGTTTATAATCGGTTTCTTTTACAAAATGTACATGGGCCGGAAGTTGTTGCTCACCCATGAGTTTAAGGAATATTTGTTCATCGGCATTGGGCAACAGGAAAATATAAGCCTGCGTATGGGGGAACTCTTTGCATACTTCTTTAAATGTCTGGTAAAAAATCGGTAAAAGACGTGTAATCTCTCCGTGTCGACTGCCGGGCAGAAGACCCAGTTTCCACGCATGGGTTTTGGGATCAGACACTTCAAAATTTTTGGGTTTTGCTGCCGGCATGTTATCCAGGAGTGGATTGCCCAAAAATACGGCATTACCGCCGCGCGCTTTGTGGAATTCGGGTTCAAAGGGGTAAATGACATACATTTTGCGGGTCAGCGCAGCTAACTGCTTGGCCCGGTATTGGCGTGAGGCCCATACTTGCGGAGTAACGTAATAATATGCCGGGATATTTTCGGCTTTAGCTGCGTTTAAAAATTGATGGTTGAGTCCATAAAAATCAACGGCTACAAAAGCATTGGGACGCTGCGTCTGAAAAATATGTCGAACCTGTTTAATAAGTTTGGCAAATAAAGGTAATTTTTTAAGCGGTTCTACAAACCCGAGTACGCCTTGGCTAGCCAAGTCCAAAATGAACTCATCTGCCAACTCTTTAAGCCGCGGTCCACCAATGGCAATGATATGCACGGAGGGATCTAGCTCTTTAAGAGCCTCTACCAAGTGAGCAGCATGGATATCACCGGAGACATCTCCTGCGGAAACAAAAACAGTTTTACCTTTTGAAACAGTGTTCGGAGTATTTTCCATACGCGTACCTTTTTTACATTATACATATTTTTGAAACACGCGCTGTTATAACGTAGAAAACTTGCGCCTAAAATTTCGCTTGACGCATTTTTTTTTTTTGATATTTTCTCTTTATAGGGATAAAAATCATAATATAAGGAGAATGAAATAAATGTATCAAAATAAACAAGCATTTACACTCATAGAGCTCTTAGTAGTTGTGCTTATAATAGGAATTTTAGCGGCCGTGGCGTTACCGCAATATCAATTGGCGGTGGAAAAGGCACATGCCTCTGAGGCCATTACACAGGTGAAGGCTTTAGCTGATGCAGAAAAAGTATATTATCTTGCTAATGGGGAATATACCAATTCATTTGCAGATTTGGATATAGATTTTTTGGGAAGCAATAGAGGGATAGAGGTCCATCAGAACTATTGGTATCTTTCTTTGGGGCAAGTGAAGAATATAAAAAATGAGCGTGTATTTGCAGCAAGAACAGGACAGGGACAGTCTAAGGATGATGGTAGATGGTATATTGTATATTCCTTAACTGACGATACGATGTATTGCGAAGCCCACAATGCAGATAGTAAATCTATGAAAATTTGCAAAACTTTTGGAAAAGCTGTTTCTTGTCCTTATTTAGGAGAATATACCTGTTTTCGGTTACCATAGAATTGAACAAAATAAATGTTCTCCTAGTAGCGAGTGCGAATTTGTTTGACACTTCCCCCAAGATTAGTATAATGTTTGTATGAAAGAACGTTGCTTAGTGCTAATCAAACCCGATGCGATTGAAAAACGCCTTACGGGTCTGGTGGTGGATCGTTTGGAACGCCAGGAGTTAGATATCGTAGCTTCCAAAACACTCGCCATTACCGAAGATTTAATCCGCAAACATTACGCGCATTTAGCGGGTAAACCGTTTTTGGAAAGTGTTGTGCGCTATATGATGGGTGACTATAATCACGTCCCCAATCATAAAATAATCGCTTTTGTTTTCCAGGGTGAAAACGCTGTCAGCAAAATCCGTACCGCATTAGGTGCCACCAACCCTGACAATGCTGCCCCGTGGACCATCCGTGGCAGTTTTGGTAAGTTTGATAAAGCGGCTGATATTGTGTATAACTGTGTGCATGCTTCGGATTCAGCGCAGGATGCCGAGCGGGAAATTGCGCTTTGGTTTAAACCGCAAGAAGTGTTGGATGCCTAATGTGTGCAAAGTGTTTTAAAAACATTTGGTTCAGTATACTCCTCATGGGAATGATGCTCCCGGTGCAGGCTGCACCTAAAGCACAATCCGTTACGTTGTCTACGCAAGATGGTTGGAAACTGGCTGCAGAATACCAACCGGCCACCACGAAAGAGACAACGGTTATTTTGTTGCATGATTTTGGTAAGAAAAAAGAAGAGTTTACCTCTTTTGAACGGGCACTTGTTAAAATGGGATTTGGGTATTTGGCTGTTGACCTGCGGGGTCATGGTCAAAGCACTGGTAACGGCGAGTATAAAAAATTCGCCCGTGAAGGTGCCGATAATCCGTTTAATCAAATGGTGCAAGACGGACAAACGGCTGTCAGTTTTTTGCGCAGCAAAGGGATCTCTTTGGATCAAATCATTTTACTGGGTACTGGACTGGGGGCCAATGTCGCTGCCAAAACGGCTCAACTAGTGCCGGATGTGAACGGGATTGCCTTAATCAGTCCTAATGTAAATATTCGGGATGTACTGCCCGTCCCGGCGTTGCGTACCTATAAAGGAGCCGTACTGATTGCCGCCAGTGCGGGAGACCGTAAAGGATTTTTAGAGGCAAGCATTTTGCGTAATGTGGCTTTTTTAACAGCGGGAGAGGGGAATGTTACTTTTTTAACCGCGTATGATTTTACGGGACACGAACTGTTAGATAAATATATTACGCAATCAGTGGTACAATGGATCGGTACCCCTCGTAAACCTGAAAGTGCCCCGGATGTAAAAGCCGCGTCACTGCAACCCCATACCGGTGTGCAGCGGTCGCAGACTGCTTCACAGACGGAGCAGGCGTTGGTACCTTCAGTGTTATTAGACTAAGGTCGTAAAGGAGAGCATCTATGAAGCCAGCACGTATTGTTTTTCCGGGTTTTTGGTTTGGCAAAAGCAGTATTAAAAAAGCAGAAGATTTAGCTCGCCGCGGAGTGGGAGGGTTTTGCTTATACGGTGCTACGGCTCAAAAAGCGCAGGATTTTGTCAAACATATGCAGGATGTGTCTCCGTATGGACGATTGTTATTTTGCGCCGATATATCCGATAACTTATGCGAAGTATTAACCGATGCCCCTGTACTTCCGTCTAATTCGAAAATTTTAACGTATGAATACCCCCAGGATGTTGCGTACCGCAAGGGCTATTTGACCGCTCGTATGGCCTTGGCAGCGGGGATTAACTGGGTATTAGCCCCCGTGGTAGATTTGGGATACAACACTTCTGCGTTTAGTGATGAGCCTTTTAAAGTAACTCAAATGGCCGGTGACTTTAGTGCCGGACTTTCCAACGGCGGAGCACTAAATTGTATTAAGTATTTTCCCGGTGTTTCGGGGGTACTTAAAACACTCGCGCAAATGGAAGATGCGGAATTTGTACCCTATAAACACATGTTTCGCCGCGCCGATGCCATTATGCCCTCAGATATGATTTTCCCCAACATTGATAATGATAATCAGGCCATGCTTTCCGATAAGATGATTCAGGGACTCCTTAAAAAACGCCTCAATTACAAAGGGTGCGTGGTCAGTTTCCCATTATTTAAGGGGCACCTCAAATACGAAGGGCCCAGTGCCGTGAAAATGTTGCACTCCAAAGTCGAAAATATTTTTGCTCCCCACGATGCCGAACAGGTCATTGATGCCGTAGAACGTGAAATGGATAAAGGGTTTCTAATGGATGAAATTATCCATGCCATCTCTAATCACGAAATGTTTTTAAGCAAAGTATCTGCCGGACCGGAACCGCTTTCTATCAAAGACGCGTTTAACCTAGCAGAAAAAGATTTTCAAAAGAAATAGCTTCTATCCAGCTGCAATGGCGGCCCCCAGCAAAGCCAAAATCGTTCCGCTAAAAATAACCACTAAAACAATTGGGATTAATGCAATCGCGATGGTCAGCCAACCAAATAACCCGGCCCACCACGCCATATTTTTGGCCTCTTCCAAACGTTTCTGATACACCAAATCACTGGCTCTTAACGAAAATACCAACCCCGCCAAAGCAAGCGGAATGGTCCAAAACCCGCCCAAACAAGAAATAATAATCGCAATAACTACCAGTACGAAATGGGTATTTAAGTTTTGTTTGTTCATGGGATCTCTCCTTTGTAGCGTGGCGTTGTCAATAATCCCCATTATTATATAAAATAAATCTAAGAGAGGTTTTTATGATTACCAAACAAGATGTAGAACTGGCCGGTAAATTGGCCCGTATGACAGTCAGTACCGAGGAAGCTGACATTTATGAGGGACAGCTCAAAGCCCTGTTCGGTTGGGTAAAAGAGTTGTCCGCCATCAATACAGAGGACGTAAAACTTACCAATGCAACCTTAGCTGCGCATATGCGTAAGGATCAAGCCGTAACCGATGAACAGGCGGCTGCCAATCTGCGTGCCATGTTTGGCGAAGAGTTAAACGATCAGGCCAAGGTTAAGAAGGTGCTCTAATATGACGATTTTTGAAATTATTGCTGCTATTGAAAACGGTACTAAAACTGCCGAAGAAATTACCCGCTATTATTTAGCGCAAATCGCTCAAAAAAACCCGCAAATCAATGCGTTTGTAGAAGTATTTGAGCAAGATGCCCTAGCGCAGGCCAAGGCAGTGGATGCTAAGAAAGCACACGGTGAAAAACTGGGCGTGCTGGCCGGCGTACCCGTTGCCATTAAAGACAACATTTTGTACAAGGGGCATAAAGCTACCTGTTGTTCTAAGATGCTAGCTAATTATACGGCAGCTTATACTTCTACAGTGGTTGAAAAGCTCTTAGCTGCGGACGCTGTGATTATCGGACGCACAAATATGGACGAGTTTGCTATGGGTAGCTCCAACCAAACTTCTGCCTGTGGGATAGTACATAACCCGGTAGACTTGGAGCGTGTACCCGGTGGTTCTTCCGGAGGTTCAGCAGCCGCTGTAGCGGCTGGGATGGTGCCTGCGGCCCTCGGCACGGATACGGGTGGATCTGTGCGTCAACCGGCGGGATTTTGCGGCGTGGTTGGGGTAAAACCCGGCTACGGACGGATTTCTCGTTACGGAGTGATTGCGTTTGCTTCCAGTGCCGATCAGGTGGGGGTACTTGCCGGGAATGTGGCGGATGCCGCCACGGTGATGGAAGTGATTTCTGGTAAAGACGCGCATGATTCTACGTCTTTAGAAGCTCCGGTTCCCCATTATACGCAGGTCTTTACACAAGACCTAAAAGGAGTCAAAGTAGGACTCCCTAAAGGATTTTTAGACGGTTTAAATCCGACGATTAAAAAACAAACAGAACTGGCCGCTCAGAAATTGCAAGAACTGGGGGCTGAGCTTATTGAAGTGGATGTGCCGTTGGCCAAATATTCGGCTCCCTGTTACTATATTATTACCAGTGCTGAGGCCAGTTCAAATTTAGGACGTTATGACGGTATTCGGTATGGTTATGCGGATAAAACAGCCAAGGATTTGAAATCGTATTACGAAGCTTCTCGGGCCCCTTTTGGACTGGAAGTGAAAAAACGTATTATTATCGGTACGTACGCACTTACTTCGGAAAGATATGAAGAATGCTTTTTAAAGGCCATGAAAGTACGTGAACTGATTAAAGAAGATTTCAAAAAAGCGTTTTCACAGGTCGATGTTATTTTAACGCCTACTTCGCCCACGACGGCGTTTAAAATCGGCGAGCAGGATAAAAATCCATTATCTTTGTATTTGGCAGACCTTTACACCTGTCAGGGTAATATCGGCGGACTTGCAGGCATCAGTGTGCCGTTTGGAAAAGATGAGAACGGGCTGCCGATCGGAGTGCAGTTTTATGGGCCGATTTTAGAAGAAGACAAAATCTTAAATGCCGCGTATCATTTAGAGAAAACTACCAAATGATTGTATCGGAATTTTCATGCGGGGGCGTGATCCTTGACGGGCGTAAAGTATTATTGGTGCAAGTCAAGAACATGAAAGGCAAGAAGATTTGGACCTTCCCCAAAGGTCATATAGAGGCGGGTGAAACACCCCGCCAGGCGGCGTTACGCGAAGTGTTAGAAGAAACCGGTTACAAAGCCGTGATTATCCGGCCCATGATTCGTGTGAAATACGCGTTTACGTTCCAGGGCAATTATGTCAAGAAAATGGTACAGTGGTATCTGATGAAAAAGCTCGGCCGTATCGGCAAGCACGATGCCAGTGAGATTTTGTCCATTCGGTGGGTATCTCTTCTTAAAGCGCATGAACTGGTGCAATATCCCAGTGATATCCGGTTGGTAGATATGCTCTTAGCTTCCATGCATATTACTCCGCACGATACCCCGGAAGCGGAAGAAGAATAGACGTAAAATTTGAGTGTAGCACGAGAATGAAGGGTTTCAAACACACGAGGTTTGAAACCCTATCTATTTTGGCAAGAAATTATGTCGAATAAAGGTGTAGTAAAAAAATTTTATCTATTTTTGAACCGTATGAAGAATACGGGATACTTCTAACGAAGTACTCTGAAGGGTCAAAAATAGCCGATTTAGGTACAGATAAGATCTGCAGTCTTTTCTGTGCCGAGTATTTCCTATTCATTGGAATGGGAGACCACGGCTGTTATATTGAATTTCTCTTCAGAGATCCGATATAACGGCCGTATTTTTGTATGTTCTGAAATAGAGTAACAGGAGCGTATAAAAATGTATACAATAAGGTCCCGGCGGGGCTTCACGCTAATAGAACTTTTAGTTGTGGTACTGATAATAGGAATTCTAGCTTCGGTAGCTTTGCCACAATATCAATTGGCAGTAGATAAAAGTAAAGCAGCTGAATGTATGTCAGGTTTAAAAACATTACGAGCGGCAGAAGAGGCCTATTATTTAGCCAATGGGCAATTAGCATCAGGTTTTTCCGAGTTAGATATAGATTTTCCAGGGAAACCATCTGAAGTAAATGGAGATTTGCAACGTGTAATGAAAAATGGGACCTGGTATGATATTTCTGGAGAGTATGTTTTGTGTGGAATTAGTTCGGCCTCAGTGCATTTAATGGCATTTAGAGGTACGGCGAACTTTGGCGTCTATAAAGGACAGTATTTCTGTCGAAGCTACAGTTCACGTGGGAAAAAAGTATGTCAGACAATGGGTTCTTATATGGGTGTGGCTAGCGGCGTGTATGATGTATTTGTTATACATTGAGAAAGAAGGGCTAAACTTTTGGTTTAGCCCTTATAAATCGTACAGCATTTGCTTACAGTAACCGAGAAGCCTGATCAGCTAAGCGGCTACGTTCGGTCTTGGTAAACGTAATATGGCCGTAGTTCTTTTGACCTTTTAAGCGGTCCACCAAGTAGGTAAGTCCATTGGATTCCACATCCAAATAAGGCGTATCAATTTGGTATGGGTCTCCTGTAACCACCACTTTAGTACCTTCACCTGCACGAGTTAAAATAGTTTTCATTTCGTGCGGGGTCAAGTTCTGGGCATCGTCTACGATCATATATTGTCCGGGCAGTGAGCGTCCGCGCATATGAGTGACAGAGGCGATTTCAATTTTACCGCTGTCTAAGAGATAATGCGCTTTTTCTTCACCTTCGTCCGGATTTTTACGATCTGCCAGGAACGCTAAGTTATCGTAGATGGCACCCATCCAGGCTTCGAGTTTTTCTTCTTTAGTACCCGGCAAAAATCCCAAATCTTTACCGACCGGTACAATAGACCGGCATACCACCATGCGGCGGTAAGCATTGTCATCCATCGTGCGCTGCAAACCGGTGGCCAGGGTAATAAGTGTTTTACCGGTACCGGCAGTACCAACGAGTGTAACCAAGTCTAAACTGTCATCTAATAACAATTCCATGGCAAAGCGTTGTTCTTTGTTTAAGGGTTTAATGCCCCAGGCCATGGGTTCTTGGGAAGAGAGAGGCCGCAAGACAAAATCGCCGTTATTGGCCACGCGGCCAATGGCAGATTTTTTGCTGCCGTCATTGGTTTTTAAAATAACAAACTGGTTGGCCATAAACTGCGCTTCATCCACCGGCAGTTGCTTGTTGTGGTAAAAAGCATCAATTTCGGCGGGCGATACTTCCAGTTCGGCTACCCCGGTATAGAGTTCATCTACATTGACCTTATCGGTGGTATAATCCTGTGCGTCTAAGCCTAATGCTTCGGCTTTAAGGCGCATGTTAATATCTTTGGTGACTACGATGACGGGGGCAGCGTTTTTCTTGTACGAACCTTCTTTTTTTCCCATTGTATACGCAATATTTAAAATGGCGTTATCGGCTTTATTAAATGCCATGGAATACGGCAGCGAATTAGGCAGGTCCATGACGATTTTAAGGGTACCGCCATCATCTAGTTTGACGCCCTCGTTGAGACGTCCCTTTTTGCGCAGCTCATCCAACATGCGCGATACCATACGTGCATTTTTACCGCGGGTATCTCCCTCGGTTTTAAAAGCATCAAGCTCTTCAATAACAGCCATGGGGATAATAATGGAGTTATCATCGAATGCCCGTAAGCAGTTTACATCGTGCAGTAATACGTTGGTGTCTAAGATAAAAGTTTTTTTCATATTCCCCTCCGTGCAAGAACGGTGTAATTATAGTATAATCCTGTAAAGGGCAAAATCAAGTTCCCTTGTTTTCATTGTAGCATTATTTAGGTAAAAAAATATGAAATACCTTTGTATCCATGGCCATTTTTATCAACCGCCCCGCGAAAATGCGTGGCTGGAAGAGATTGAACTGCAGGAAAGTGCCCGTCCTTATCACGACTGGAACGCACGTATTTGTGCGGAATGTTATTCGCCCAATGCTTTAGCGCGCGTATTAAACGGCAATAAAGAATTAACCGATTTGGTTAATAATTATTCGCATATCAGTTTTAACTTTGGGCCGACACTGCTTTCCTGGATGGAAGCAAAAGAACCCGAAGTTTATCAGGCTATTTTAGAGGCCGATCGTCAAAGCCGGACACATTTTTCCGGTCACGGTAGCGCTATTGCCCAATGCTACAATCACATGATTTTGCCGCTTGCCAACGGACACGATAAAGAAACCCAAATTAAATGGGGTATTTACGATTTTGAAAAGCGTTTTGGCCGCAAGCCCGAAGCCTTATGGCTTGCCGAGACGGCCTGCAATACCGAAACATTAGAAGTATTGGCTGCCAACGGTATGAAGTTTGTCATTTTGGCTCCGGGGCAATGTGCCCGGATCCGTAAAATCGGAGACGACAAGTGGCAGGAAATAGGCGGCGGGGTAGATCCGAAACGTGCTTATTTATGCAACCTGCCTAGCGGACTAAAAATTACATTATTTTTTTATGATGGACCGATTTCACAGGGCATTGCTTTTTCTGATACGCTGTCTTCCGGCGAAAAATTTGCCTCTCGCTTACTGAGTACTTACAACAATACGCAGGAAGCGCAGCTCATGCATATCGCAACAGACGGAGAAACCTACGGACACCACCAGAAATTTGCCGAGATGGCACTGGCTTATTGTTTAAAAACCGTACAGGAAAAACCCGATGTGCAGTTAACGGTATATGGGGAGTTTTTAGAAAAAAATCCCCCGCAATATGAGGCCCAAATCCGGGAAAACACCTCCTGGAGCTGTTTCCACGGGGTAGAACGCTGGCGGGCGGATTGCGGATGTAATTCCGGGATGCACGGCGGATGGAACCAAAAATGGCGCGGACCGCTACGCAGTGCGCTTGATTTTATCCGTGACGAGATGATTAAAACCTTTGAAAACACCGGCCGTGAATATTTTAAAAATGTATGGGCTGCTCGTAACGATTACATTGAACTCATTTTAGACCGTTCGTTGGATGCGCAGCATAAGTTTTTCTTGCGTCATGCTACCGAGAAAGCCTGGAATGACCGCTCAACGGCTCTAATGTTACTGGAAATGCAGCGCATGGCCATGCTCATGTATACTTCGTGCGGCTGGTTTTTTGATGAAGTGAGTGGCCTAGAGACCACGCAAATTATGCAGTACGCATGCCGGGCTATGGAGCTCAACCGGGCTCTTAGCGGTCATGATTTGGAACCTACCTTTATTAAAATGCTAGAGCAGGCACCCAGTAATTTACCGGAACTTAAAAATGGTGCAGTGGCGTATGTGCGTTACGTAAAACCGCAGGCTGCCAGTTTGGAAAAAATGGCGCTTTCTCACCTCGTAACGTTACTGGCCGATGAAACGACCAATCCCAGCAAGGCCTATGCCTGTGATGTCTTAAAATACGAACCGACGAAGTTAACGACGTCTAACATGACGTTATGGTATGGTCATATTGCGCTTAAGTCACGTATTACATTGGAAGAGCGTAATATCCCCTTTGCGCTGCTGCGCCGCGGTACAGCCAGTCTGACGTGTGCGGCGGGTACCGATAACACCGAGTCGGTATTTGCCAAGCTTAAAGAACTCTTTGAAGCGCAGAAGTATGAAGAATGTGCGGTATGGATTCGCCAACAATTTAGACAGGAAGTTCCGTTAACCGACATGTTTATGGATGTACGGCGCAAAGTAGTCGAGCAGGTCCTTAAGCGCATGAATGAAGCTACTGCACAGGTATGCACAGAACTGTTTGAAAAACAATATCCCGTGGTGCGGGGACTGCAACTGTTGGGTACGCCGATCCCGCGCACTTTTTTGACGGCGGCGGAGTTTGTACTGAGTAACGATTTGGTAGCCGAGTTTCGGGCGGCGGATGTCAATGTCAGTGATGTTGAAGAGCTGATGGAAGATGTGAAAACGCTCGGACTGGATGTTTCTCAGGGACAAGTTGCACGGGCTGTAAGTGATAAACTGACGTTTTTGGCCTTTGCGTTTGCCCGTAACCCGCAGGATAAAGCGGCGGCCCACAAGTTAGTGGAGTTCTTAAACTATATTGAAATTTTTGGGTTTTCTCCCGACACTGTCAAAGCACAGGAGTTTGTGTATTTTGGACTGAAAGCCTTGGGAGAAGATGCTAAGAAAAAAGATATTTTGCGTGCCCTGGCCCGCAAACTAAAGATCGCTTTATAAGCGGTGCAAATGCAGCAAACAGTTTATTTGCGCCGACTTTCCAGTTTTTTCCGGGCTAGCGGTTCACCCTGTTTGGCAGCCTTTAAATAATAACTCATGGCAGCATTTTCGTCTTTGGCTACGCCTACCCCGCGTTCATACAAATCGCCCATTAAAGTTTGAGCAAGCGGACTTTTATCATCGGCAGCTTGTTTGAGGATCTCAGCTCCTTTGGTTTCGTTCTTTTCGGTACCGATGCCCTGCAAATAGCAGGTAGCCAAATTGACACGCGCCTCAAAATCGCCGGTCTGTGCGGCCTGTTCATAGCATTCAAAAGCTTTTTGCGGGTTTTTGTTACACCCTTTCCCCTCATTGTACAGACCCGCTACCGCCACCAGAGCGCGTACATGTCCCTGCTTGGCTGCCGTGTCAAACCAGTTAAATGCCTGGGTCAGATTTTGTTTTACTTTTTTGCCCTGATAATAAAAATACCCCATATCGTATTGGGCCTGCGGGTTACCGCCCATGGCGCGTTTGAGGGTGTCTTCAAAGGGATTGGCAGAAAATTTACGTAACAAAAACCAAGCTACAGCTAGCAGGAAAATACAGGTAAACGCCATATTGGTTTCAATGATCGGTTCCATAAAAGCTCCTATTTTGTTTTTATTAACTGTTTGTTCTGTAAGGTAAATACTTCATCGGCAAAGTCAGCGGCATGTACGTCGTGAGTTACCATTAAAATCGTGAGTTTTTCGCTGCGACTCATGCGTGCAAAATCCTCAAATACCTGGATTTTGCGCTGTGCGTCTAAGTTGCCGGTGGGCTCATCGGCCAGTAGCAACACGGGGTTATTGCGTAGCGCCCGGGCAATACTGGCGCGTTGTTTTTCACCGCCGGATAAATCGGCAGGCAGTTTGTGCACCATGTGACCCAGTCCAAAACGTTCTAAAAGAGATTGTGCTTTTTTAGGACTGGACTTGCCGAGCATGCGGGCCGGCATCTCGACGTTTTCCAAGAGTGAAAACTCCGGCAGCAGCCCGTCAAATTGGAATACAAATCCCATTTTAGTTAGACGCAGTTTGGAACGTGCAGACTCGCTCTTTAATGCTGTAATATTTTTGCCGTCCACCCAAATTTGACCGCTGGTAGGGACGTCTAACATGGCAATTAAATTTAAAAGAGTACTTTTGCCGGATCCGCTGGGACCCAGGAGTACTGTAAATTTACCGCGCGCAATGGTAAGCGATACGTCTTCCAGTACGCATAAATCTTCTTTGCCGGGGTTATAAATCTTGGTAACGTGTTTGAGTTCAATCATAATTAACCATACCGTATGGCATCTGTGGGGTGAACGCGTGATGCTTTTAAGGCCGGGTAAAGTCCGGCTACAAAACAAATAATATAACTGCCGCCTACTACAGCTACAATATCACCCCATTGCATCCGTACAGGAACTTTCGTAAGGTAATAAATATCACCGGGCAGCTCCACGATATTAAACGTGGCAATAATCCAGCATAACAGACAGGCCAGTAATATCCCAAGCACGATTCCCAGGGTAGCAATGACCATGGCTTCCCACATAAAAATACTGCGTATCATTTTGGGACTGGCCCCGATAGCGCGCATGATACCGATGTCGCGCAGTTTTTCGGTGCCCAGTAAAATTAGGTTGCTGGCAATATTTAACGAGGCTACCCCGATGATTAAGAACAGGATAATAAACATCATGGTTTTTTCCAGTTTAAGGGCTGCGTAGAGCGTACTGTTTAACTGTGCAAATGTACGCACATTATAGCCGTAACCGATTTTTTCGGAGATTTCTTCAGCTACTTTCTCGGCATGGTTGATGTTGTGCAGTTTAACGGCAACGCCGGTTGTGCCTTGTTTAAGGCCTAAAAATTCACTGGCATGTGGCAGGGTGGTATAGGCAATGGTATTGTCAAACTCATAATAACCGGTTTTTAAAAGGCCGCTGATACGAAATTTTTTCATTTTGGGGAACATCCCGGCCGATGTGGAAATCGATTGCGGAGAGATTAATACCACGTCATCACCGATGTCAGCTCCCATATTGGCGGCCAATTCCGTGCCCAACACCAGTGGTGCGGGAGCATTACTGTCCCAGTCGGCGGGTTCAAAAGCACCTTCCACCAAAGAGTCTGCCAGATTATTGATTTTTTGTTCCTGCTGCGGGTCCAGTCCGCGAATAATAATACCTAAGCTTTGCCCGGCATGAGTCAAAATAGCCTGTCCGTAGATATGCGGAGCCGCGGCAGCCACCTGCGGGAGTTCTTCAATTAAAGCGATATTTTTTTTGTATACTTCCGGGCTCATGCGTCCGAATACCAAAATATGACTTTGAGCACCGATGACTTTGTCTTTAATGTCTGTTTGAAAGCCGTTCATTACAGAGAGTGTAGTAATAAGAGCAGCTACCCCGACAGATACTCCGGCCACGCCAATGAGGGTGGTAATAAAGGCAAACAGGCCCTGTTTACGGGTTAAATAGCGCGTAGCTACTGAGCGTGCAAAATTCATGTGTATATTGTAGCAAAATTTGTTACAATGCTATTACAATTTATCTGTTTTTGGAACCGTATAAAGAATACGGAGCCGTATGGAAAGTCCAAACGCTTCACCAAGTCCAAAAATAGCCGATTTAGGTACGGTTAGGTCTCGAGCCCTGACTGTGCCGAATGTTTCCTGCTTTGTGCAGGAAACTACGGCTGTTGTGCTTGGGGCTTTGGTGAAGCTTGGCATGACAGCCGTTCTTTATGGGTTTCATAATAGAGAGTTGAAAAAGGAAAAGGAGAAATTTATGAAACCAAATAAAAAGGCGTTTACGTTGATCGAATTATTAGTGGTAGTGCTGATTATAGGTATTTTGGCAGCGGTAGCGTTACCGCAGTATAAAAAAGCAGTCGTAAAATCGCGGGTCGGTACGATTTTGCCGATGTTGGCGAATATACTTAAAGCACAGGAGGCTTATTATTTGTCCAATGGAGAATATGCCACTGATGCACGGACATTAGATATTACTCCCGAAGCTTGCACTCTACTTCCACCTTCGGAAGCAAGTGGGTTGGAAGGTCATTTTTGGGGATGTGGAAATGATTTTGTAGTAAATACGTCAGCTAATAATACCGGAAGCGTGGCCGCTAGTTATTGTCCAGGCTATAATACAACCTATGAAGCCTGTAGTGAACACAGAGATTTTATTATAGAGTTTGGGTCTGCCCATTCAACCAGTCAGTTTGCCTATCCCGGTACTCGTGCTTGTTGGCAAAGTAATGGAAGTTCTTTTGGCAAAGAATTTTGTAGATCAATAGGGAACCCTTATTCTTGTGGTGGAACAGGGAGTAAGTGTTACGAACTATATTAAAACAAGCAGGCCTTCAGAGGGAGCTGAAGGCCTGCATCCTAAAATTGCGTTGTCGGAAACTATTTTCTCTCTTCTTCCTCTAACTTTTTAAGTGTGGGGAAGAAAATAATCTCTCTTATAGAATCCTGTCCCGTAAGCATCATAATGATACGGTCAATTCCGATACCCATACCACCGGTCGGCGGCATACCCGATTCCATGGCCTCAATATAATCCGCGTCCAGGATATCGGCATTTTCGGCGTCTTCCCCCTTGGCCACTGCTTTGGCGGCGGCTTGGTCTTTAAGGCGCTGTAATTGGTCGGCCGGGTCATTAAGCTCAGTGTAAGCGTTTCCCAGTTCCTGCCCGTTTACAAATACTTCAAAGCGTTCCACCAGTTCCGGGTCACCGGGTTTGGTTTTGGAGAACGGACTGACAGCCGTGGGGTAATCCAGTGCAATGATCGGGTTGTGGTATTCAGCCAAAAGTTTGCCTTCAAACAGTTCGTCAAAAATCGCGCTGTCCGAATCATCGGCCGAGAACTTGACACCCTGTTCACGGGCTACTTCTTCGAGTTTGGCGCGGTTAAATTTGCGGCCGTCCAATACTTCGTGGATATCGCGGCCGAATTTTTCTTGCCAGGCAACCGGAATGTAAAGGCGTTTATACGGAGGGCGTAAGTCTACTTCATATCCGCGGAACTGTACTTTTTCCACGCCGATGGCCTTGGCGGCATTACCTAAAATTTCATCAAATAAATCTGCCATGGTGTTTACGTCACCATAGGCCTGGTAGAGTTCCATCATGGTAAACTCGGGATTGTGGGTAGTATCAATCCCCTCGTTGCGGAACATATGACCGATTTCATAAATGCGGTCCAGTCCGCCGATAATCAGACGTTTGTGGTAGAGTTCCAAAGCGATACGCATGTAGAGCGGCATTTTAAGTGCGTTGTGGAACGTTTCAAACGGACGTGCCACGGCACCGCCGGAATCCGGGTTTAAAATGGGGGTTTCTACTTCTAAGAAACCTTTTTCGTCCAGGGTCTTTCGGATAGAAGAAATAATCTTGGCGCGTTTGACAAAGATTTCTTTTACGTCTTCATTGGCAATTAAATCCAAGTGGCGTTTGCGAAAGCGTACCTCAGTGTCTTGCAGGCCGTGATATTTTTCCGGCATGGGACGAATGGCTTTGGACAACAAGGTCATTTTTGTAACTTTAATAGTTTTTTCGCCAGTTTTGGTAACAAAAATGTGTCCGGTTACAGACACAAAATCACCGACGGCCATATGTTTTTTGAAAAATGTATACGCTTCTTCGCCCAAATTATCCTTGGCTACGTAGAGTTGGATGCGACCCGAAAAATCACGCAGGTGTGCAAAGGCAGCTTTACCCATTAAACGAATTTGCATCAGACGTCCGGCTGTTACGGCATCGGCGTTTTCGGCCAGATTTTTGGCGTCTGCACAGGAAATTTGTTTGTCGCAGTGGTTCGGATAGGGGGTAATCCCCATTTGGCGGATTTCGTTGACCTCCGCATAGCGCTGTTTAATGATTGCGTCCAGCGCATTGTTGTGTTGTTGTTCAGCCATACAATACCTCTGTATAAGTAATTACTTATATTTTACAATTTATCCCTGCCAATGTGCTAAAATACAAGTATGAAAAAAAGTACATGGGTATTGATAGGTATCATTATAGGGTTAATTTCCGGGGGACTGCTCTATCGTCATTTCGCTCAGGAAACGGATTCTAGAGGCGCCACACGTTTGATGCGTGCCCTAGAAGAAAACGATATGACTAGAATGGATGATTTACTAACTTCGCATGCTGTAAATATGCGCGATAAATCTGGACAGACAGCCCTTTTTTATGCGGCGCGCCATGCCTCCCAGCCACAGATTATCCATAAATTAATCTTAGCCGGTGCGGATACGTTTGCTACTGATAAACAAGGAAATACTCCCTTGATGATAGCGGCCGCCTATAATCCAAACCCTGTCATTACCAAAGTACTGGCCCGGCAGGGCGGTACTTCATCGGCCCAACAGCAAAATAAAAATAAGGCATTGCTGATGGCTGTCCGTCATAATACATTGTCTGTAATTAAGACCCTTTTGATTGCCCATGCAGACCCGGCGTTTGTAACACCAGATGGACGGGCTGTTGCCAGTTATTTGGCAGCTAATGAACAACTCAGTGAAACGGAAAAAACCGATTTACGTCAAGTAATGCTGTTGCTGGAAATTGTAGATGCCCGGGCGCAATATACGCAGGGACTCCAAAAAACGAACGTTTTAAAGCACGAGGATGCAGTCGCAACTCTACCTACAGAAACTCGCCAACCGGCCGAAAAACAGTTATCAGAACCGGCCGCGGAAGCAAAATAATTTACTGAAACCTTCATTTATAAAAACATGCTTAGGAGTAAAAACATGAAAAAAATAAGTTTATTGTTTGTGTTACTGGTAGGACTGTTGCCCATGGTGCAGGCAGATACCGTTTCTACGGACAAAAGTGGTTTTGACAAAATTTACAATGTGATTGACGACGCGGTATTTGATTTGCGTTATTATTCGCCGTACAATTTTACCGGACACAAAATCACAGGCTATAAAGCTCCGATTGCCTATATGACCAAAGAAGCCTTGCAGGCACTTTCCAAAGCGGCTGCCGACTTGCGTGCGCAGGGGTATCGGATCTTAGTATGGGATTCGTATCGTCCCCAAAAAGCGGTAGATGATTTTGTGAAATGGATTAACGATCCCCAGGATCCGGGCAATAAAAGTTTTTACCCCGAGTTACAAAAGTCAGACTTAATCTCAGGTGATTACGTGATGCCTAAATCTGGTCATACGCGTGGCAGCACGATTGATCTGACGATTGTCAAACAAGACGGTTCTTTTGTGGATATGGGCGGTACGTTTGATTTATTTAGCGAACGCTCACACCCGGATTATAAAAAACTGACCAAACAACAAAAAGCAAACCGAAAAATTTTGCGAGATGCCATGATTAAGGCCGGGTTTAAGCCCTTAGAAACGGAATGGTGGCATTTTACACTTAAAGATGAGCCCTATAAAGACACTTATTTCAATTTTGACGTAGAATAAAGCGGGGGTTCATGTCCACATTACGCACAAACATTTTAGGCATTGATTTTGAAAATCCGTTTTTACTTGCTTCCGCGCCACCTACCGCGCAGATAGAAAGCATTGATACCGCGTTTGAAATGGGTTGGAGTGGTGCCGTGCTCAAAACGATTACGCCGGATGATTTAGAAATGAGCGAGGCGTCTCCACGTTATACCACGCTGACGGATAAAAAACGCATTATCGGGTTTCAAAATATTGAACTTTTAAGTCACCATACCATAAAATATTGGTGCGACGGAATCAAGTACCTCAAACACAAACATCCTTCCAAAGTAATTATTGCCAGTATCATGTCACCGGTGGATAAAAACGCGTGGCAGACACTCGTTAGAACTTTGAACGATACCCCTGCCGATGCATTTGAACTTAATTTTTCCTGCCCGCACGGGATGCCGGAAAAGGGCATAGGCATGTCTATCGGTACGGACGGGCAAATCTCGGTACAAATTACAAGTTGGGTCAAAGAAGTAGCTCGCAAACCCGTGTTTGTAAAACTTTCTCCCAATGTTACCGATATCGCCCAAATCGGCCGATTGGTGGAAAAAGCAGGAGC
Organism: Elusimicrobiaceae bacterium; assembly: GCA_017475405.1. Taxonomy (GTDB): domain Bacteria; phylum Elusimicrobiota; class Elusimicrobia; order Elusimicrobiales; family Elusimicrobiaceae; genus Avelusimicrobium. The sequence goes on along the minus strand of JAFVFN010000006.1, from coordinate 61,116 downwards.
AGACGGTCTTGCCGCCATTAACACCGTACAAGGGTTTATGGGGATTGACTTGGATACCTTACAACCCCTGTTAAATATAAATGGCAAAACCACTTTCGGCGGTTGTTCCGGTGCGATGGTGCGCCCTATTGGACTGCGTTGTGTGGCACAGTTACGCCAAGCGAGCCAGTTGCCTATTTTAGGGCAGGGAGGTATTTCCACCTGGGAAGATGCCGCACAATATATTGCTGCCGGATCGGATGCTGTACAGGTTTGTACGGAAGTGATGTTAAACGGATATAAGATTATCGGACCGATGCTTAAAGGACTGCAGAACTATTTAGACAACAAGGGATTTTCGGGTATTAGTGCACTAAAAAATAAAGCAGTAGAACTCATTACTTCCCATGAACATTTACAAAAAATGCCGCGGATCTATCCCGAAATAAATCACGAGAAATGCGTTCGCTGTGAGAAATGTATTACTATTTGCAGAGAATCGGAACACCAAGCCTTGCGTTTAGAAGATGGATTTTTAAGCGTAGATAAGGAGCGTTGCGTAGGATGCGGACTTTGCCGATTTGTATGTCCCTTAGGTGCAATTTTTATAAAATAGAAACCTGTCGGAATTTCCGACAGGTTCAAATAGAAGGTTCGTGTCAGATTACCTGAGAATTTCCCTTTTATAACTTTGATATGATTATCTACAATGAAAATAAATAAAAGTTGATGGTGTGTGTTCACTCCTAGTTCTATTAAGATACCGTAACTTTCTCTAATAACCTAGTGATCCCATTTTTATATAGTTCTTTATCGTTAACTTTGAGAAAATGTAAGTATATTTTTTGACAGTTTGCCGGGTTCAACTTATGGATGTGTGTCTCTATTATTTTTGTTCATGATTTTGTATGATAAAACTAGAAAATTTTATATAAGAGAAATCTTGTAATGAAGAAAACTATTTTATTTATCTTTGCTATGTTGATTGTTTTTGTGGGAACTGCAAGGACCAATGATACATCCAGTATACTATTACCAACCGGGGAAATTCGTTTTGATAAGCAACCTAGCATTTTACTTAAACATGAAGCTTTGTTGCTCTCCGATACGGTAACGGTGGATTATTTGTTTGAAAATACCGCCGATACTCCGGTAGAAACAACCGTATTTTTCCCAGTTCCTACCGTAGGTCCAATTATTGACGGTTATGTGCATGATCTGCATGATTTTAAATTTCGTGTATGGAGTAACGGAACGGAAATTATCCCCTCATTGAGCCATCAAATTATATTTCATGGCACAGATGTAACAAAATACTTTGATTTAATGGGGATTGATTCTTATCTTAAACCTCTTACGTTACAACCTTTTGGTGAAGGGAATAATGGCCTTGAACTTGAAAAAGTAAGTGCCCCGTTACGCAAGTTGCCGAAAGCTGAACAGAAACGGTTAAAACAACTCGGTATGATTGCCAAAGGATGTTGGCAGAAAGATGAAGCAACCAATAAATGTATGCATAACCCGGATGTTTATCACTTGGTTTGGGGTGATTACCAGCAAGAGGCAATATACTATTGGACACAAACCTTTCCTCCACACCAAACTATACACATCAGGCATGAATATAAACCGTCTTTTGTGGAAAATTCTATCGGGGCTCCGCGCAAGTTTGTACAAGAAATAATCGGGTGGGATTACGAAAAGCCACACGAATATTGGAATGAAGCGTCCTATATCATTACAACTGCAAATAATTGGCAGACTCCTATCAAACAATTTAACTTACTAATATGGGGACAAACGGGTGCCGCAGTTTCTGCTTATAAAGACGAGCAAACCTCTTATACGCGTGTAGCTCCCAAAAACTATTTATTGGAAACCAAGCAAGATTTCGTTCCATCTCAAGAAATCCTATTTGAACTAGCCCATACATGTGATTATGCCAAGCGAGAGCCCTCTATATTACCGCAACTTTACCGGGTGGACGGACCAGCCCGGGTTCGCTCTATACCTAATGGCAGAAAAATAACTACGTTAGAAAATGGGCGTTACGTATGGGCATATCCATCCGATACGAAAGATTGGTTTGTAGTGTTGTTAGATGAAAAAACAACAGGATATACATACCGGACCAACTTGATACCGTTTGGAAACTAGAGTTAAATTACTAATTGCCTAATTTGTCTTTCGTTTTTGGGGACACAAAGCCAATCCTAGGCGGTAAAATTGGCTGATATAGAATGATCAAAAAGTGACCCATTCCTGCAATTTTACTTGAACCGCTTATTGAGCAAAGAAAAGCTAGAAATTATAATGAGAAACCCCCTTCCAGTGTATACCGGAAGGGGTAGCTTGTTCTAAATCTGCGCCCACCAGGACTTGAACCTGGAACCCACCGATTATGAGTCGGTTGCTCTAACCAATTGAGCTATAGGCGCTACTTATATTTATTATAACAAATTGATAACTCAATAAACAAAATTTACCTAATCCCTCAAAATGTGCTACAATATATATGTTAATCCGGGATGGTGTAATGGTAACACGGGTGCCTCTGGAGCATTAATTCTAGGTTCGAATCCTAGTCCCGGAACGGATTTAATATAATGAACCCTTTGACATACGTTAAAGGGTTTTTGTTTTTGTTCGGGTTTCATTTTGCTATAATATAGCTAACGGGGCATGGCTCAAGTGGTAGAGCGCCCGCTTTGGGAGCGGGAGGCTCCCGGTTCAAGTCCGGGTGCCCCGATTTTTATTATGCATATCCACTCGCGCGCGTGTGTGTTCAATCAGTTCCATTCGCCCAAAGATACGGCGCAGGAATCTTTTGCAGGTGATATTAAAACACTCACCTCCGGTATTTTTCGCACTCCTTTTCCCTTTGATAAACTGGTATTATCCGCTAACTTCCGAACGGCTACGGATGGATGTTTACTCTTAGAAGTGCAAGTGTTCGTAGATCATGTTTGGAGTAATTTTTATAAACTGGGACTTTTGTCCGGTAAATTTAAGACCAGTTTCCCGACCCAAAAAGATGAGTTTGGCAAAGTGGATACCGATGAGTTGGTATTGACCCAGCCTGCACAAGCCTACCGCTACCGCTTAAAATTTTACGGAGACGTTGAATTATTACTCCTAGCAGTCAGTGTGGTACGAAGACCGTTTATCTATGATGAAAAAATAGCGGCTCATTTACCGGCACAGCCCAATATCCAACAGGTAGTTGCGATGTCTCAAATGGAACAGGACAGCGTACATAAACGACGCATTTGCAGTCCTACGTCTTTGTATATGGCGCTTAACTCACTGGGATATGTAGTTCCGTTGGAGCAAATTTTACCGCGTGTATTTGACCAAACAGCCGATGTATACGGTAACTGGTTATTTAATATGGCGGCTGCTGCCGAATTTGGAGCCGAAGCATTTTTCCGAAGGTTTGCGTCTTTGGCCGAGTTAGAAGAGTTTGTCACACCGGATAGTTTTGTTATTGCCAGTATTGCGTTTAAAAAGGATGAGTTGCCGGGAGCACCCTTGGAAAAAACACCCGGACATTTGGTGTTAATCCGGGGTTATAAAGACGGTAATATTTTGGCGGCGGATCCGGCTGCCTCCACCAAAGAAACCGTGCTGAGACCTTATGACAGCAAAGCCTTTGCCCGTGCCTGGCTTGCAAACAAGCAAGGGGCGGCCTATGTAGTGAGGCATAAATGAAGAAATTAGGGCTTATTTGTGGTATTATACTGTGTCTGTGGGCCTGTACCCGGCCGGAGCTTAAAGATGCGCTGATTGTCATTCACAAGGGTGAAATGGAATCGCTAGACCCGGTGTATTCCTATGACGGCGTTACCCACGGGATGCTGATTAATGTGTATGATACGCTTCTTAAATTTAACGGAAGTTCCTTAACCGAGTTGTTGCCCTCGATTTCTACGCAAGTACCTACCCAGGAAAACGGTCTGATTTCAGCAGACGGACGCACGTATACATTTCCTATTCGTAAGGGAGTTTTGTTTCACGACGGTATGGAATTAACCCCCGAAGATGTACGATACTCGTTGATGCGGTTTTTGCTCTCTGACATTTCCGGGGGACCGTCCAGTTTATTGTTAGAGCCGATTTTAGGGATTTCTTCGACGCGTAATTCCGAAGGTGAAATTACGGTTGATTTTCAAGAAGTGGAACAGGCGATTCGCATTGAGGGAGAACATTTGGTTATTACGTTAAAACGTCCGTTCGCGCCGTTCTTATCAATTTTGGCACGTTGGAGTTATATTGTCAGTAAATCCTGGGCGGTAAGCCACGGAGCGTGGGACGGTACAGAGCAGACCTGGAAAAATTTTAATAACTTTGCCAAAGACAGCTCCCCGTTTTTTAAGCAGTCTAATGGAACGGGACCGTTTCAAATTGACCGCTGGGACATTGCCGGCAAAACGTTGGTGTTGACTGCACATGATAACTATTTTGCCGGTGTGCCGCAGTTAAAAACGATTTTTATGCGTACGGTAGAAGAACCTTCCACGGTGCGTCTTATGTTGGAAACCGGGGATGCCGATGTGGCGGAAATCTCTCCCAAGTTTATTAATCAACTTAAAGGTAATGCGGATGTCCACCTGTATGACAATTTACCGCGGTTGCGTACCGATCCGGTACTCTTTTTTACGCGAAACATCAATATGCAGGCCAACCCGGATGTAGGTTCTGGGAAATTGGACGGCAACGGCATCCCGACTAATTTTTTTGAAGATAGGGATTTACGCAAAGCATTTGTGTATGCGTTTGATTATGACGCGTTTTTAAATCAGTCGATGGAGGGAAGAGGCCAACACGCCATTGGACCTACCCCACCGGGACTGGTACCCCAGGATGAGAGTTTTAAGCGTTATGCCTTTGACCTCAAAAAATCAGAAGACCATTTCAAGAAAGCCTGGAACGGGCAGGTCTGGGAGAAAGGTTTTAAGTTTACCATTACGTACAATACAAGCGGTGAAATGCGCCAGATTGCTGCTGAAATTTTAAAACGCAATGTAGAAAAACTGAATCCGAAGTTCCAAATAGATTTGCGCGGCGTTACCTGGCCGGCGTTCTTGGAAAAAACTGCCAAACACCAAATGCCGATTTGGGCACGCGGTTGGGTGGCAGATTATGCGGACGCGCATAATTTTTATTTTCCGTTTTTACACAGTCAGGGTCGTTATGCACTGGCGCAGGGGTATAGTAACCCGCAGGCCGATGAGCTCATTGAGCAGGCTGTGACGCAGACCAATCCCGTAAAACGTAATGCCCTCTATAAGCAACTTCATAACTTGATGTACGAAGATGCTATGCAATTATATACCGTGCATCCTACCGGATTATGGGCCATGCGCAGCAATGTTAAAGGTTTTGCAGATAACCCGGTATATATGGGGATCTATTACTACCCGATGTATAAAGAGTAAAGCTAACTATAGTAAGGTCCGGCTTTTTAATTTCATTTAACGCTTGACGCGTTTTTTTTTTTTGATATTCTCTCTTTATAAGTAAAAAAATATATAAGGAGAGAATGATGGTTCAACAAAAACGAGCATTTACACTTATCGAGCTTTTGGTAGTAGTGTTAATTATAGGAATACTGGCCGCAGTCGCATTGCCACAATACCAAAAAGCAGTGAACAAAGCACGAATAACAGAGGCATTGATTATTTTAAAGGCGATTACAGATGCTCAAGAAGTGTATTATTTAGCAAATGGGAAATATACAAGTAATATTTCAGATTTAGATATTTCTACAGAAGCTGCAGGAAATTATTTTGAATTTAGCTGCGGCGATCGTTCGTGTTCGGCTACGTATAAACAAGAAGAGGGGGGCGATTGGCCGGTTCTAATGTTTCATATGATGCAGTTTTCTGGAGTCGATGCCCATATAGCGTATTTGGGTAAACATTGGTGTATTGCTCGAACACCTAAGTGGACAGCTCGCGCCGTAGATATTTGTAAATCATTGGGTGTAGCAGATTTTAAAGTAGGAGAGGGATATTATGTGATGAATAAAGAACCCTATAAATGAAAAATTATTTAGAAGTTCAACATGGGCATAGTATATTTTTCTGAACCCAAACATTTAATTTGCATCTGATTGATAATTATGCTATAATAACTATGCGGGGTAGAGAAGCCCGGTATCTCACAAGGCCCATAACCTTGGGATCGTTGGTTCAAATCCAACCCCCGCAAGATTTCTTGATTATACACTTCATAAGCCGCCTGTTATGGGCGGCTTGTAATTTTATACTTATTTGAGCGTGATATTATGTACAATAAATACATAAGGGAGAATTTATGAAAACGATTATTTTTTTAGGTTCACATAAAAGTTTTTCGGGGTTACGCTTAGGTGCGGCTTTGGGTACATTTTTAACAGTTGCCGGTGAAGAAGCCCTTTTAGCAGGTGCTAAAAAAGACTTACCCGGCTATTTAGAGCTTCCCGTATTGCCGCTTACCGTAACGGCTACCGTCAAAACGATTACTGCCTCTCTTAAAAAATCCGGTGCCCAGCGGGTGATTTCACTGGCGCATTTACCGGCCTGTGAAGCTTCAGCTGCTCTAAACATTCCCTTTACATATATTGAACCAGAAAACTTAAAAGAAGACAAGCCCTTTAAAAATAAAAAATCCCTGCTTGGTAAAGCTGTCCGTGTATTTGTACTGGGGACGGGGGATAAACCGCTTGATAAAAAGCGCTATCCGGCTCAGGCCGTGCGTGTAGTAAATCCGGCTATTTGGGTAGAACACTACAATTACAATAAACCTGCCTGCTTTAAAAAAGAAAATAACTTAATCGCGTCCGGTCCACTTACTAAGAATGGCGGATTTGACGTATTGCTGCAGAGTTGGGCACGGTTAGCTCCGGCGCATACGACCTGGCATTTAACGATTGTAGGAGACGGTACGCAAAAAGCGGCTTTGAAAAAATTTATTGCCAAACATAATTTAGAAGCCAGTACCGAAATCATCCCGGCCTCGGCCGATTTATACAGTTTGCTTCGCAATGCTGATATTTATGTGTTTCCCAGTCGCGTACCCGAAGGGCTCAATGAACTATTGGATGCCATGGCCAGTAAGTTACCCGTAGTTGCTACCGATGTGGAGGGGATAGCTGACTTAGTGGCCAACGGTATTAGCGGGCTACTAGTTAATGCCGGAGAAGAAGAGCCGCTTACCATTGCCCTGGATGAACTTATGGTCAATTGGGGCAAACGTGTCGGCATGGCGTTGGAAGCCAGTAAGCACAAAGAACGATTTTCTTTTGAAGAATTCGCCAAAACTGTACTCGCATGATAGATTGGTCCAGCAATCAGACTCGCCTTGCCTTTCAAGAAATCCAGTCGTACACTGAAATGTACGGCCGGGGCAGTCGTGTCGTTCGCTGGGCATATGCTTATCGCCGTTTACGCAACCGCGTTTATTACGGACTTCAGCAGCAATGGGCGGGATTTTTATCACGTCCGAAGCTGGATCCCGGTAAGTTGCATGTGTTACTTCATTTGCGGGGCGGATTGGGCGATGCATGTGCGTTATGGGTAGTCATACGGGCCCTGCGCAAACAATTGCCAAACGCCGTTTTTTACTATTACACTGATTCTCCAAACGCCATGCGTTTACTGGTAGTACCGGACGCACAGAACATGATTTTGCCGCCGGGGCGCATACCGTATCGGCGAGCTTATGACATGGCGTGTGAGTTATGTCTTTCTTTTAAGACCGTATATGTAAAACAGGCTCGCATAGCGGAACTGGCCCCGCAGTTCATGTCAACGTTACAAACATCCCTCAAACGCCAACAAGAGTTGTCGTTTTTCTTATCGGATAATTATTTACTTGATGATGCACTGGGTCGTTTCTTATACCGCCAACAAGCCGGTCGTTTGGAAGCCTTGCACTATTTAAGTGCCTTGGATTTTGACCCCCAGGAAACAGATACGCTTCCTGCCAAAATTACGGGCAAAGAAATCAGCCGTTACGGACTCAAAGCGCCCTATATTACGGTGCACAGCGGCATTAATGCTTCGTTTGATATTGGGATGAAAATCCCGCTTAAATGTTGGCCTACCCCGGCCTGGTCAGCGTTTTTGGAACTTTTTAAGAAGCGCTTCCCGCATATCCAAATTGTACAGGTGGGGGGTAAAAACAGTCCGCGTTTGGACAAAGCAGATATATGTTTATTGGGAGAAACTCCCATTGAAGATGTACCGGCCATTTTACAGCATGCCCGGCTGCATATAGACGGAGAAAGCGGGCTGGTGCAGTTAACCCGTTGGCTAAATACCAAGTCCGTTGTGTTATTTGGGCCTACGGCTCCGTGTTTGTTTTCGCTTGCCAAAAATATCAATTTATCCGAACCCGTGTGCGGACATTGCATGTGGCTTTCGGGACCTGTGTGGCATACGCAGTGTGCCCTGGGGCATCCGGCTTGTCTGAATATTACCCAAATTACTCCGCAAACGGTCTTAGAAGCCGTTTCGAAGGAACTGCAGTAATTGGGGACCGTCCTTACTTACATATAATACCAATCCGTAAAAAACTACGTACACTATTCCGCATCCTAAGAGTTGTGTCCAACAGTTGGGGGGTAACAAGCTGCCTAGCAGTGTGGCGGGGAGCAGTGCCAACGCGGCCCAGGTACTGAGTCTTAGGCATAAGACAAACGGGCGGACGTATTGTAAAAACGGTAGCTCTTTTCTAAATAAGAACGCATTTAATACAAATCCAATTAAGAGCCCAATTCCCAGTACATACGGATAACTAAACGCTCCATAGTGCGGGATCGCAAATAATAGAAGAGCAGTCAAAATCAGTCCGCTGGTCAGAGCGTAGGGAAATCCCTCTTTAATTTTACGTGAGGCCGCCAAAGTACTGTTTTGCAAATAACCGGGTACACTAAGTAGTAAAATGAGCAGCATGGGACGTAAAAACGCGGTCGTATCCAGTACTGCCTGTTGTCCAAAATGACCGCGCTTAAAGAAAAGTTCCACCAAGAACGGTGCAAAGTAACAGGAAAAAACAACCAGCGGCGCTAAAATCGCCAGCAATATAAATGTGGTCCGCAGGAAAGTTTCATTCATTTGTGCGGATTGTTGGCGGGCGCATTGTTCGGTCATTTCAATTTTGGCAATATTGGCAGCCCGGGAAGTAAAGACCTCCGTAGCAGAATCCGTAAATTGTTTGCAGTAATTAAGTGCACTGATCAGTCCGGCTCCCATGCCGCTGATAAGATATGCCGGAAGCAAACTGTTCATCATGTCCAACACAGCGAGCGTCTGGCCGGTAAGCATATTTTGCCGGGTTTGCGTGCGCAGGGATACCCAGGTGGGGGTAAAATCCCAGTGAAGCTGCGTTTTAAACAAGAAGATCAGAATAACCATCTGCAGAATATTGGCTGTTAAAAAGCCATATACCATGCTGATAATACCTATATGATTGCCAAACACCAGTAAGCATACTAGCGGACAGATTGCATTAAGTACGCCTAACCAGGCCGTTTTGAAAAACTTGAACATTTCGGCTACAGCTAGTAAATAATACGTCAAAATCTGCAGTGCAAATAAGAGAAATCCGCAGGTTAGCATCCATTTATCCTGCGTGAGGATATGTTCATTAAAGCGGGTAAGTAATTTCCAAATATCTTCGGCCCATCCCCAGGCAGCTATACACAAGAAGATCCCCAGTCCCGCGTACAGATACAACCACATATTTAAAAAAGAACGTGCTTTGGGAGGGGTTTTTTCTGCTAAGAACATGGCCTCGGGGATCAGCACGGTTTGATTAAGCCGTTGTAAAAACGCTACTCCAAATCCGGTCAACATAATCAGGTAAAAATATACATCCGTCTGCCTCGTGGCCCCAAAATAGAGAGCCAAGAGAAGCGCATTGGCAAAGGAGACGGCTTTCCACACTAATGTGGCCGCGACGGCTAGTGCAGTACCTTGCTGATAAGAAGTAGGTTTAAAAAGAGACTTCATATTTAGTATTATATTATTTTAGGAGACTTTTATATATGACGCAATTTGAACCTGTTATCGGACTTGAAATCCATGTACAACTGGCCAGTAAGACCAAGTTATTTTGTGCCTGCCCCAACGGCGTAGGCGAAGAAACCAAACCCAATACGGCGATTTGCCCGGTTTGCACGGGGCATCCGGGGGTGCTCCCCGTACTTACGGAAGGGGCCCTGGCCCTGGCCGTTCGGGCAGGACTTGCGATGAATTGTAAAACCAATGCGTATTCGTCTTTTTCACGCAAACATTACTTTTATCCGGATTTACCCAAAGGATACCAGATTACCCAATACGATGAACCGATTAACGGAGCCGGATATATTGAAATTACCTACGGACCGAAAGATAACCTGCAGAAAAAGAAAATCGGGATCCATCACGCCCATTTGGAAGAAGATGCTGCCAAATCGTCTCACGAAGCGACTTATTCCTTGGTAGACTATAACCGGGCCGGCAGCCCACTGTTAGAGATCGTATCTATGCCGGATATGCGCTCTCCCGATGAAGCGTATGCCTATTTAACGGAAATTAAGCGCCTGATGCGTTGGGTAGGCGCTTCCAACTGTGATATGGAAAAAGGGGAGCTGCGCGTGGACGTGAATATTTCACTGCGCCCCCTGGGGCAGGAAAAATTCGGTACCCGGGCGGAAATTAAAAATTTGAACTCTTTTAAAGCCGTGCGCGAAGCGCTTATTTATGAAATCAACCGCCAAACGGAAATCTTAAATAACGGCGGTCAGGTCAAACAGGAAACCCGTCAATGGGACAAAACGGAACTGGTAACCAAGCCCATGCGCTCCAAAGAGGATGCGCTAGATTACCGGTATTTCCCGGAGCCGGATCTGCCGCCGGTTATTTTGCAGGAAGATTGGCTGCAAAAGGTGCGTGAAGGAATGCCGGAACTGCCAGCTTCTAAAGAAGCACGCTTTGAAAAAGCTGGACTTTCGGCCTACGATGCCGGCGTGTTAACGTCTTCCCGGGAGATTTCTGACTATTTTGAAGAAGTAACTAAGAGCGGTAAAGTATCTTTAAAAATCGCTTCTAACTGGATTCAAACTGATCTGTTGGGGTTGTTACATGCCGATAATAAAGAGATTGAGGACTCCCCGATCCCGGCGGCCAGTTTGGCAGAGCTCTTGGAAATGACCGAGAGCGGTAAAATCAACCGTAAACAGGCCCGTGAAGTATTTGAAGAGATCTACAAAAACGGCGGTTCTCCGGCCAAAATCGTGGAAGCACGCGGTATGGTGCAGGTAAGTGATGAGGGGCAACTGGAAGAATGGGCTAAAGCAGCGATTGCCGCTAATCCCAAAGCTGTGGCCGACTACCAAAAAGGCAATAAAGCTGCTATTGGGGCACTCGTGGGTGGAGTAATGAAGCTCAGCAAAGGCAAAGCCAACCCGCGTGTCATTAGTCAGCTGCTTGCCAAATTGTTAGGATAACAGGCCGACCGTATCTGTCTGTTAATATATTTGGAAGATAAAGTGGTATTCTTTGGGTTAAGAATACCACTTTCTATGTTATATGATACCTAGCTGGGCGCACTTGTCTTTTAGTGTGTCATTCATTTTTTCTATTCCATACACATCATAAATAAACATACAAAATTCTTTTGATGCATTTGCATTGTTGTATAGACCGAATAGCCACTTCGGATTGTTTGGGGTACGTTGTAATCGTATGGAAGTAGCTCTGGAAGAAAATAAGGGGGAATCCCACAGCCAAATTGTACAAACATCTGTATCACAGTATGCCGACCAATAAGAACCGTCTTCATGAATATAACAATTATTTACTTGGCATGACGTCCAAGAAGGTATATTGATAAGGGTATTCCGCGTTGGTCCGGTAAACCAGATCATGGAGAAAGGTGTGCCGTTTTCAAGCAGATACATGTCTATTGATTTAGACAGTGTGTCAAAAATGGATACTATTTGGGACCGGCGTGCTTTTCTGACAGCTTTTTGGTATTGTGGCAGTGCTGTTGATGCTAAGACAGCTATTATGAGTACAACAACAAGTAATTCTATAAGCGTAAAACCTGCTTTTGTTTTATTCATATTCTCTCCTTTTATCAGAAGTACAAAAAAGACGACGCATTATTGCCTAAGCTATTCCACTAACCCGTGCAATAATCGTCGCCCACCCACCTCTGACGAGGCAGGTGCAAAAGCAAACGACCATTTGTGGAGTGGAATATGCTCTGCGGTCTAAGCCGCCTTGCGTAATGCAGGCTTTCCCTGCACTTCCAACAAATAATCTAAATTTTAATACTACCCCTTTATTATAACAAAAATTTGTTGACCTTTATTTGTGAAAGTTGGTATCATTTATATGTAGAAGTTCAAATCTATAACGGAGAATGAAATGAAAAACTTACTCAAAGTAGTATTAGTTTTAGCTGTAGCCGCTGGTTTGACCGCCTGCAGCAAAAACAAAAAAGATGACGCTGCCGCTGATGGCACCGCTGTAGCTGTTTCCGAAATGGTAGTAGCTGAAGAAACTGTAGAAATCCCGGCTCAAGAAGTAGCTTTGGGCGTAGTACACTTCGCTTTAGACAAAGCCACCTTGAATGCTGACAATCGCAAAATTGTAGAAGCCAACGCTCAAGCCATTAAAGCCGCTGCTTCTGCTGTAGCCAACTACCAAGTAGTAGTAGAAGGTAACTGCGATGATCGCGGTACCACTGCTTACAACATTGCTTTAGGCCAAAAACGTGCCGATGAAGTAAAAGCTTATTACGTACGCTTGGGCATCCCGGCTGACAAAATCGCTACCGTTTCTTACGGTGAAGAAAAACCGGTCTGCTATGAAGCTAACAATGCCTGCTGGGCTCAAAACCGCAGAGCTGATACGCTTTTACAAGCCAACTAATTATTTCAGTTAACAAGGAGCCCGAACGCCCATGAAAAATATTTTTACACTTATTTTACTAGGGGGTGCGGGCTCTTTGTTGTCTGGTTGTCTCTTGGCTAGCCAGCAGGATATGAGTTCGCTGCAAGGACAACTCAAAGAACTTAATGCCACGATTTCTCAAATGCAGGCCAATCAGGCAGAACTGGCCAGCAAAATGGATGAACTCAATCAAAATCTGTCTGTTTCCAATGAAAATTTAGCCCAGACAGGTAGTCAAATTTCCGGGTTATCCACCAAACTGGATGATATTACGGCTTCTTTACGTGGTGGTGCTGCCCCGGTATCAACTACTGAAAACGGCGAAGCACTCCCGGTTATTTCACAGACCCCTGCCAATGCCGTATTGCCGTCCGATTTATTTGCCGAAGCCAAAAACCATTTAGATAAAGGCTCTTATGAAGCTGCGGCTACTGGTTTTAAACTCTATACCACTAAATACCCGCAAAGTGAACAAGCTGATCAGGCTTACATTTATATGGGTGACGCCTATATTGCTGCGGGACAAACTAAAAAAGGGGCGATTGCTTACGCCACTTTATTACAACAATTTCCTAAAAGTAAATTAGTACCTGCCGCGCGCTTAAAATACGCGCTTAGCATAGTTCCCTTGGGCAAAACCGATGAGGCCAAACGCTACCTGTCTTCTGTAGTAGCGGATTTCCCCAAATCATCGGAAGCTGTTCAAGCCAAAGCGGAACTGGCCAAACTTTCTAAATAAACAGGGTTATGATAAAACGTATTTTGTCGGTGTTGGTCGCTCTTTGTTGTGTTACGGGCATGTTGTTTGCTGCCCCCAAGACGGATGTTTATATCGGTATTACCTCCGTGGGTAAACAAAAGTTGCCGGCTATCGGGATGCCAGCCTTTGCGGCCGATGAACAAAGCCGGGAAGCCGCGCAGGAAGTGCATGATACCATGCGCTCGGATTTATTATTTGCGCGTTATTTTGATGTGACGGAAGATGGACCGGCTTTTAATACATCTAAAGTGAAAGATTCCCTGGCTCAGTGGGGGAAACTGCCCAACAAACCCAGTTATATTTTAACAGGTACCTTAACCTACGCTGAACCGTACTATACGATTAAAGTATATGTATACGATATGGCTACGCGCGCAGCTGTGTTTGCCAAAGCGTTTAAAGGAACTAAGGCCAGTTTACGCCGCTTGGCACATATTGCTTCGGACCAAATTATTGCTTCTTTGATGGGTAAACGCGGGATTGCCGACACCAAGATTGCTTTTGCCAATAACGCTACCAAACATAAAGAAATTTACGTGGTAGATTACGACGGTAAAAATTTACAGCGTTTAACCAAAGATAATTCTATTTCGTTGCTTCCCCGTTGGAGCAAAGATGGTCGTATTTTCTATACTACTTATAAATATCGCAACCCGGATATTTTCGCCATTGATTTGCGGGCCGGTAAAATTTCACCGATTATCATTAAAAAAGGGCTTAGTTTAATCGGTGGTGTATCTCCGGACGGAAAGGCTTTGGTGTTTACCAGTTCCGGCGGCAGCAATCCGAGCATTTACATTTATAATTTAGAAACCCAACAAAAAGTGCAAATTACCAATAAGGCCTCCGTAGACGGTTCTCCGTCTTATTCTCCGGACGGTAAATATATTACCTTTGTATCCAACCGTGCCGGTAATCCGCAGATTTATGTCATGGAACTGGCTACAGGACAGACCCGCCCGCTTACTAAAAACTTTAACTGGTCGGATACTCCCCAATGGTCGCCTACCGGGGAATGGATTGTGTTTTCGGGGCGGGAGAGTGCGTACCACCCCATGGATATTTTCCTAGTAGACTTAACGGGTACACAGATTAAACGGTTGACCAGTGATGCCGGATCCAATGAGGATCCCACGTGGTCCCCGGATGGCCGTTTTATCGCCTTTACCACCACGCGTAACGGGCGCAGACAGCTTTATATGATGGATATGGATGGGAGTGCCCCGCACTTACTGGCCGATGTGGCAGGAGACTCATTTACACCCCATTGGAGTATGTAAAGTTTTTGTAAATAGACAAAGAAAAAACAAAAAGGACTGGTAAACCCAGTCCTTTTTGTGTATACTATAAGTACAATTTATCTGTTTTTGGAACCGTTTAAAGAAACGGAGAGCTTTTTAATAAAAGCGCATGACAAGCCAAAAATAGTCGTTTTGAAACGCAACACAGATGGAATTGCAAGCCAAAAGTGTTGTGTTGAGTGTTTACCGTTCGCGGTAAACCACGGCTGTTTGAATTGAGCTCGCTTGTCATGCACTCAGGACAAATAGCCGTTTTATTGGGTTTCATAAACAGAAAATATAAGGAGAATGTTTATGAAATATCCAAATACCTGGCGAGGTTTCACGCTGATAGAGCTTTTGGTTGTAGTGCTAATCATAGGTATTTTGGCGGCAGTAGCCGTTCCACAATACCAAAAGGCAGTATTGAAAAGCCGTTATGTGCAATTAATGGTTTCTTTACGTCCAATAGAGCAGGCTATCAAAGCATATTATTTATCTAACGGAGAATATCCCTCTCGTTTCAATGAGTTAGATATTGAGTTGCCTGGCGAATTAACAAGAAATGATTTGATTACAAATGGTAGCTATTCATGTCAAATCTATTCAGAGGGTAGCGGAATGTCCCCATGTATCTACTGTAAATATACTTCTAGCGACAGTAAAATGATAGCCTATCGGTGGATTTTTAGTAGTGACTTCTACCGATGTGAAACTTCGTATGATTGGGAACTAGGCAAAAGTGTATGCCGAAGTATAGCAGGAAACAATGGTGCTAAGCTTGATGTGCGACGAGTTTATGACATCAAATGAAAACTCTCTAGGATAGTGATAAAAAAGGACTGGTAGCAGGTTGGCCAAGATATGATTATCAATAATATATATTTGTTTCGCTAAATACAGGAACTTTTAAGTTGCCTGTATCTGAAGTATAAAAAATAAGGAGAATCATGATGTGATTCTCCCTGCTATGGAAATTTTATCGGTTATTTACATTCTGCAACACCCGTATCGGCACAATCGCCAAACGGGAACGCCAAACAACAGGCTTCGTTGGTTCCGTTTTGCAGGAATAGCGTAAACTTGTTATTGGAGACCGGATCGGTGACTACAGCGCGGTATCCGTCAGGTGTATAGAAGTAAGTAACTCCCGTGGCCCGTAAAGGTGCATTGAGGCCGGTTCCTTTTCGGGCAAGTTCTTCCATATAGGAAGCCGCGTTGGCCGCAGCCTGTTGGGTGGGTGTTTGGGACAAGCGTACAGATAAGACAGTGGAACCAATTAAGAACAATACCCATACAATGCTGACAATCACCAAAGATAAGGTATGAAACTGCGTTTCCGGTAAATCCTGTCCCTCTTCAAAATCGCGTTTGACTACATACGTTTCGGCGACCATATCGTGCAACGCACGTTTGCGATTGGTAAATCCGGCCATGATAAAACCAATGTAAAACGTAATATAAGAAACAATCTTGGAAAAAAATCGCCCCGTGGCCCGTGCAAAGCTGATCCGCCCCCCGTTAGCACTGACGACTTTGATCCCTAAGAGGCGTTTGCCCCAGGTGGATTGTTTTTTGCCGCTTTCCAAAAACGCGAAATACAACCAGGTTACTACGATGGCCACCAGTTGCCAACTGACCAGCGTAGCTCCTACCAATCCGGCCTGCATGGCAGAAATGTCTGCGGGATTGGCTCCCAAAGCCAGAGTCCCTACGGCTACCATCGGTCCGAATATAAGCGTGGTAGGGATGGTTACGATAATCATATCCAAAATAAATGCAACAGCTCTTCTGCAAAATCCAGCGTAAATCATGTGTCCTCCTTTTGTAGTTAATTGTACCTTATTTTACCTTGCTTGCGCGTGGTTTTTTGTAACACCGACGACAGCGTGCCTGATAGGCATCGGTGGTTCCCACTACAATACGTTTTTTGTCCTTACTGATACGTTGGGTAAAACTGGCCGGGTTGCCGCATTTGGTACATACGGCTAAGTTCTTGGTAACAAATTCAGCTTTGGCTAGCAGTGCAGCTGTTACCTCAAAAGGTTCGGCCCGGTAGTCTGTATCCAGTCCGGCTACAATCACGCGTTTGCCGTGTCGGGCCAGTTCTTCGCATACCTCTACAATGCCTTTATCAAAGAAATTGACCTCGTCAATGGCAACTACATGTGTGTTTTTTTCTACCAGTGGCAGGATTTCTGCCGAGTTTTTGACGCAGGTAGCCGCTACTTTGTTTTGGTTATGACTGGTAATACTGTTGATACCGTAGCGCGTATCAATAGAAGAATTAAATAGCTGTACTTTTTGTTTGGCAATCAGTGCCGTTCGTACGCGGCGAATAAGTTCTTCGGTTTTTCCGGAAAACATGCAGCCGCAAATAACTTCAATCCAACCTTGTTTATGATAAATAAGTGGGTGTACCATAGATACCTTCCTGTGATTAATTGCGGATATGGGAATCATCCATCCACGGGTAAAGATTTGTATCCGGTTCAGGTTCTTTTTTACGGTTCCCCTGTCCGCATAAAATGTTAAAACGTACGGCAAACGACAGGTTGTCGTTGCGGTGGCGTATGGTGGCTTCTACGCGTGCATCGTGGAAAGCACGCGAAATACGCAAGAGTTTGTTGTAGCTGGTAAATTGCTGGCGGTAAAACGAGAAATCAATCCCGGCGTCCAGTGCCCAGGGACTGTTCGTCGGATGCAGACCCCATGTGGTGGTAAACGTAAAACGGTCTGCCTGGGTTTTGTATTTAGAGTTGGGAGAGGTGTAGTCGGCAAAGTTATTGACCCCTAGCCCAAACGAATTTTGTTTAATATTCCAGTAGGTTTGAGCGATAAAATTGATGTTTTTCTTGGTGATATCGTATTGGTCTTGTATAAACGCTGTAAATGTCCCGTCAGAAGACATATAGCCAGTTTCTAATACTAATGGTTCAATACGCGTTTTTAGGTGATCCCACGGAAGTTCTTCTAAATATCCGGTACGCAGGTTCACGGTACTGTCAGAGAGGTTAAATCCGCTTTCAAAACGTACATAGGTACCAGATCGGTGTCGGAAATAATGTTTAATATAGAGGTGGTTCTTTTCAATTCCTTTATCTAACGAGTCTTGATCAGACGTCAATGTCCCCGTGGAAAGTCGTTTGGTAAACACATATCCGATGTCCGTGCTGCCAAGTATAGAGCGGGTTTGCAAATTAGCGTCCCCACCGATACGACTGACCCAGGCATCTTTTTGATATTTTTCATCGTCAAAAGTGGTGGTTTGATCGTAAAATACGCGCGGCAGTAAAGTCATATAGCGGTTCATATGAAAGGATTTTTCAGTCGTCCATTTGGCATGCATTTGGCGTTTATAGGGACCTTCTTCCGGTTGTCTGTTCTTATCGTATTGAAGACGCGAGGTGTTGGTAAAATCTACTTCAAACCGGCTGGCGGTTTTGAGCCAGGGGTCATTAAACGGAAGCAACATAAAGTTTAATTCCGGAAGGGTACGCTCTTGGGCCATGTATTTTTGTTTGCTCCAAACAAACAGGTCTTTTTGCTGATAGCTCACACGTGTCGTTGTCCTGCGTGTTTGGCGAGAGAGCGAAAAGTTAGTGTCCTGATCCGGCATGAAGATATAGGGGTTGCTTCGGAAAAACGAGTCGTAAAAATAGGGATCGGAGACCATACGAAATTGTGTTTGGAACTGATATAACGCGCCAGTTCGGTTCTTAAAATGATCGGACGAGTCGTATATTTTCCAACGGTATCCGCCCTGAATACCCCAGCGTTTGGAATTATTTAACGAAAAATCTTCATAGTCCGCCTGGTCATCAATGTAATAAAATTCACCGTTACCGCGCAACCGGTCAGAAGTGATGGCTTTGAGTTCTGCGCCGATTCCGAGTCCGGATTTGGTGTAATAGTCCAAATTTAATTTGGGTTTTAGCTGTAATACTTCCGGAAAAGTTGTAGTAGTTAATACACCAAACCCGGTTTTATTACTTTGCGTAAATTCCACATACGTGGTCCAGGGTTTTTGAGAGTCCAACGACCTCCAAAACACGGGCAAATAGAGTATGGGAATGTGACGAAGTCTAAGTACGGCATTGGTGCCGAATACGCGTTGCGCAGGGGAAATGGAGAGTTTGCTGACAGAGAGTGTATAGTGCGGGTCCGGTTTGTCGCAGCAGGTAACCGTAGCGTGGCGCAATATTTTTTTACCGTTTTTGGAGGAAATTTCCTGAGCAGAAAGTATTCGCAGCGGCGGGTAATCGGTGGTCATATTTTGAGCCTGGAAATCCTGGGTCGTATAGTTGCCGGAAATATTATTTCCCGTGACCACACCGCCCTTGCCGTCTTCAATACGCACGGGCCCTACAGAGGAAAATTGAGTGTTTAGCTGGTCTACGCTGATGTTTTCGCCGGTAATGGTCCGGACTGTCCCTTCGGGTGTTTTTTGAATGATTTTGACGTCGCCGTTGAGAGTAATTTTTTTACTTTGCGGCTCCACTTGGGCATTATCAGCGGAAAAATACACAAAGGCTTCCTCATTAGGCTGCGGCAACACACGATCCTGCGCGTGTAAAAATCCCGCCAGGATAAGGATTAGTAGGGTAGTAAAGCTCGTTCGTTTCATTTGTGTAAATCGGTTTGGACGCGGTGCAATGCGTACATGGCTGCTCCGACCCCGCCGATATCCGGGTTTTTGGATACGCATAGTTTTAATTTTTTAAACGGAGTTCGGATCGGTTGTTCGTCCAGTACGCGTTTTAAGGCTGACATAAAATACGGGGCCGCACCGGATACTCCGCCTGTGAGAACAACTGTATCTAAATCCAAAATCAGCCCCAAGTTGGCAATCCCGATCCCCAAATAATGCCCGGTATCTTCCCAAATCTTTAGGGCCTCGTTACATCCCTGCTTGGCGGCCTGAGCCACCTGAGCTACTTTAAAATTAGCACCGCTTTTGACCGTTTGTGCCAATATACAGTCCGGATGATCCACACTGCTTTGCAGGGCGCGTCGTTTAATTCCAATCGTTCCCACAAAGGCCTCCAAACATCCATGGGCACCGCACCCACACAGAGGGCCCGTTACAGTATCGGCAATTTTCATATGTCCGATTTCACCGGCAGTACCGTGGGAACCTTGATAGAGCTCTCCGTTTAAGATAAGACCTCCACCTACTCCTGTCCCCAAAGTAACAATCAACACATTGGTGCCTTGCCGTTTTAAATCGGTTTCATACACGCCCCACGCGGCCAATGTGGCGTCATTTGCCACATAAGGGCGCAGGTGGGTATATTTTTCCAATTGGTCGGCAAGAGGCCAGTCTTTGACATCAGTAAATTTCAAATTTGGGTTGTAGCGTAAAATGCCGCGCTGGTTATCCACGTCTCCGGGAGCTCCTACAGCTACGGCCACACGTTGATCGGAAAACTCGGTTTGAATGGCATTAATGAACTGTCCGATTTGGGCAATAAACCCTTTGGATCCTTTGGAATAATCCGTATCTAATTTTTCTTGGCGAAAAATTTCTCCATGATCATTCATAACATATAATTTAACAAATGTACCGCCGATATCTATACCGATTCCAATCATGGGTTACTCCTTACTTTTGGGGTGTGCCTGGTCATACACGCTTTTAAGCTGTTCCAGGGAAACATGGGTATATACCTGTGTCGTAGAGAGGCTCTTATGTCCTAACATTTCCTGTAAACTGCGTAAATCGCATCCGTTGCCCAGTAAATGGGTGGCAAAGGAGTGCCTTAAACTGTGCGGTGTGACACGCCGAGCCAGGTGCGAAGCGATCGCTGTATTTTTGAAAATATAGGCCAGCCCGTCTCCTGTTAAGGGTTTCCCGTTTTTATTTAAAAAAAGTGCGTCTTCGGTCTGCGGATTTTTACGACAGGCTAAATAGTCTTTCAGTGCCTGCAGGGCCGTTTGAGTAACGGGGACCAAACGTTCTTTACGCCCTTTGCCCAGTACTTTGACAATCCCGTTAAAAAAATCAATATCACGTATTTTGAGACCTGCCACTTCACTGCGTCGCAGTCCGCTAGAATACATCAGTTCAAACAGCGCAATGTTACGAGCCGTAAAATGCGGGTTTTGTTTGGCTGTGTCAATCAACCGATCTACTTCCGGCACCGACAAAAATTTAGGAAGCAGTTTTTCTTTTTTGGGAGACGGTAAGAGTTTAAACGGATTTTTTTCCAAAAACCCTTTACGCAATAAATACGCGGTAAAACTGCGCAAGGTGGCAATTTTACGAAGTACTGTATTTCGTTTGGGTTCACTCAGCTGCAGTGCTACCAAGAAATTGCGTAAATTGGCGGGGATAAAGGCTTGTTGCGCAGCAATATTACGTGTTTTACAAAACTGGACGAACTCCGCCAAGGTGGTACGGTAGGCCCGTACCGTTAATGGGGAGAAATTTTTGTTTTCCAGTTCCGTTAAAAACGCGTCCGTCCACTGTTGCATGGTTATTTCGTCTCAGCCTGTTTCTTGGCATGTGCTTCTTTGATTTGGGCGATTTCCTGCGGTGTTACTTTTACAATGGTACGGCATTTGGGATATCCGGAACATCCTAAAAATTCGCCGCGTTTGGAGTTGCGAAGCACCAACGGTTTGCCGCATTTTTCACATAAACGGTCCGTTACAATGGGTCCCGTGGAAGCCACTTTATGGCCCTCAGCATCCAAGGAGAATGTATTTTTGCAGGCCGGGTATCCGGAACAGGCCAAAAATTTGCCGCGTCTTCCTACGCGAATGACCATGGGTTTGCCGCATTTATCACAAATTTCATCTGTTTTTTCGGGTTGTACTTTTTCACCGGTACTGGTTAAATTAACTTTACCCTTACAGGTATTGTCGCTGCACACCAGGTATTCACCGAAACGACTGCGTTTTTTTAACATCATTTTACCGCAGATCGGACATTTTTCATCGGTTTCCTGAGCAGCAGGCCGCTGCATCCCTTTATCGGCCGCATCTAAATCTTTTTGGAAATTGGTATAGAAAGTGCCTAAGAGTTCGCCCCATTTTTCGGCTCCTTCTGCCACTTTATCTAACTTTTCTTCCACACCGGCGGTATAAGAAAGGTCCATAATTTCCTTAAAGAACCCTTTAAGACTTTCAGTCACGGTAATCCCTAAGTCGGTCGCCACCAGCTTATTAGATTTAGGAGGCCGGGCAATATACTTGCGGTCTAAGATGGTTTTAATCGTAGGCGCGTAAGTAGAAGGTCTGCCGATGCCGTGTTTTTCCAGGGTCTTAATTAAGCTGGCCTCGTTGTAGTACGGCGGCGGCGTTGTTTTATGGTCTTTGGTTTTGAGTTCTACCAGTTTTAGTTCATCACCCTCGTTTAAAATGGGTAGTAACGCACTGCCGTTTTCTTCGTTTCCGTTGTCTTCTTCATCCTTATAAACGGATAAATATCCCGGGAACTTGACGGTACGTCCGGTAGCGCGCAGGATGCAGTCTTTTTCGCTTTTGGCTGCGATATCAATAGAAACCGTGTTAAATACGGCATCAGCCATTTGACTGGCCACAAAACGCAGCCAAATCAACTCATAGAGCTTATATTGGTCTGAAGTCAAAAACTGTTTTAAGTTTTGAGGGGTACGGCGTACATCGGTGGGGTGAATGGCCTCGTGTGCTTCCTGAGCCCCCATCACCTTGCTTTTGAAAATATTGGGTTTGGCCGGCACGAATTGTTCCCCATATTTTTGAGCGATAAATTTTTGAGTTTGCTCCTGCAAGAGTTTGGATACATTGAAAGAGTCCGTACGCATGTAGGTAATCAAACCGACAGTCTGTCCCTCTACGTCAATACCTTCATAAAGATGCTGCGCGGTCTGCATGGTTTTTTGGGAAGAGAACCCCAGTTTGTTATAAGCGTCTTGTTGCAGGGTACTGGTAATAAAAGGCGGTTTAGGATGTTGTTTTACTTCTTTCTTTTCTACCTTGATAACCGTATTGGGACCGGTACGTAGCAGGTCGCTGACCGGCGCTAGTTTTTCCGGGGTGTCAAATACGGTGGTTTTTACCTTGTAGTCTTCGGCAAAGAGTTTATGAGTTTTGGTTTGTTCTACATTTTTACCCTGGTATTTGGTAACGCGTGCCCAGAAAGAAGGGGCCGTTCCGGGTTTTTCAAATTGGGCACCGATCGTCCAGTATTCTTGCTCTTTGAACTCCGCAATCTCTTTGGCACGCTCGGCCAGTAATCGTACGGCCACGGACTGTACCCGTCCGGCTGAAAGTCCGCGGGTAATTTTTTTCCACAATAGGGGGGAGAGTTTGTAACCTACAATGCGGTCCAACACACGGCGTGCCTGTTGGGCATTGACCAGATTTTCGTCAATTTTACGGGCATGTGCGAACGATTCTTTAATGGCAGTAGGTGTAATTTCATGGAAAAAAATACGTTGATAGCGTTCTTTAGGCAGTTTTAAAAGCTCAATTAAATGCCATGCAATTGCTTCTCCCTCGCGGTCAGGGTCGGTAGCCAGATAGATTTCTGGAGCGGCCTTGGCCAACGTGTTTAATTCTCCGATTAGACGTTTGGCCCGTTCTACCGGTTCGTAGGTGGGGGTAAAGCCATGCTCAATATCTACACCCATGTCATGCTGCGGCAGGTCTCGTACGTGTCCAAACGAACTACGTACGATAAAATCGTTTCCTAGGATTTTGCTGATGGTTTTTTGCTTGGTGGGAGACTCCACGATTACTAATTTTTTGCCTTTGCTTACTGCCATAGGTATCACTTCCTTATCAAATTAAAAATCATATTTTACTTACGACTGCGCTATACCCCAAACGCCCGTTTCTATGATATACGGGGTTTGCCGACATGTGTCCTAATATACAGTAAAACTGTATATTAGTTATAGTTCATCACGACCGCGTTGGGTGTGATATTGAGTACAGTGAAATAAATATTATATTTACGTACAATTTTAGCCGTTAGTTCTTCCGGGGTGGATATATTGGCGGATATCTCAAACTGAGCTGCGGAATTAGCATAACGTACCAAATTAAAATCTTCAATTTCGCGTAAAGAGCGTAAAATATCCTGTACCTGTTTTAAGCGCTCAATCGTATTAATATTTTTGATGGTTACATTATAAATTTTAGCAGAATTAATAGCGTCATTGATGGGTTCTACTAACTGCTTGGCAGCGGCCTCACAGGAGGCTGAAATCGCTTTTTGCGCCGCGATATTGGGCAATGGGTCCAAACCGCTTTGTTGAGCGCTGGCATCTGCTACAACCGCGTAGTTGTTGGTGGCGTATACGTTAATTTTTGCGCGTGCCCGATACGATTGAAAGGGGCTAGAAGTCCCAGGCAGTGCCGCCAGCGCATTGGCATCTACGTCTGCCACAATTACAAAACGAGCCCCTTCCGTGCGTGCCTTATCAATGGTCGGGTTGGGGTTTTCAATATTGTTTTGGCTTAAGTTATCACCGTTTACTAAGTTATAGGGTTGTGCTTTGAGCACTCTGTAAACGGCCTGTTTGCAGTTTTGAGACAGGGAAATATCTTCTCCGACAGTTTCACGGGAGGTAACCAATACGGTAGTTTTTTTGGCAAAAGCGTCCGATTCGGACTGTTTAATGACGTCTCCGATATCTTTGACTAGTACCATGGCTTTGATTTTGGTATACCATTCGTCTCCCTTACGGTAGGATTTTTGCACGTGAGACTTGCGGATAAATCCGGCTGTTTTGGAGGTAATTTTATCTTCGACCAATTGTGCTTGTTCCACGGTAGTAGCCGAGGAAATAAATACACCGGCTACTTTTTCTACGGCCGATTTTTGGGCCGCCAGTTCACCGTCTTTTTTCATTTGGCGTAGATCATTTTCATTATAGGGGACCAAGGATTCGGCGGTTACATATTCGCCCTCACCCTTCGGACCAACCCGAAAGGAAGTACAGGCACTGGTCAGTAGCAGTGCCCCGCACAGTATAGTTAAAAATCGCTTCATTTTGTCTCCTGCGGTTCCAACCCCGCTTCTTGTAAGTAACTGCGGCTGATGCGCATGGTAACTGAGCATCCTCCGTCTTCTAAATATTCCGTATTGACTAGCTCCATACGACGCATAATGCCGGTGGCCGAAGAATCAATAGTGCTTCCCACGCTTACGGCATCTACGATTTGTACATGCGACTCTAGATTAGTTCCGTATAATACTTCCGTAGCGCGCTGATAAGCGTGCGCAATAGCGGCCTCGCGGCTTAAAATACGCCGTTGGGAATCGCTTTGGTGTGCCGGATTGGCAGCCCCAAAACCGCGTACCCACAAGTAGTCATCGGTCAAGAGCGTATCATTGAAAGAAGGAGCGATTTTGCCGTCTTTTACGGCTGTTTTGAGTGTATGCGTACAAGCTCCCAACAGCGCACTGCAAACAAGTAGTAAGATTCCTTTTTTCATATTACCTCATCAGTTCCGAAATCACTTTTACATAAGTGCTGGGCAAGCGTACATTTTCATAGTTAATAATGCCGCATCGAATAAGCATGATTTCCAACATGTGCGTTAAGATGTCATAGAAATTTTCACGCACGGAAGGGTCACACGAGTCCGGTTTGGGCCCCAGAATGACAGCTCCTTTCAGTTTTTTATTGTCACACAGGTTGGCAATTTTAAAGGCCGAGGAAATAATGTTTTCTGTGGCGTAAGATGAACGTACGACGATATCAAATCCACCCTCAACGCCCAGTTCTTTGGCGCGTTGCTGTAAGGCGTATACCATCCA
This sequence comes from Elusimicrobiaceae bacterium, assembly GCA_017475405.1. GTDB lineage: Bacteria > Elusimicrobiota > Elusimicrobia > Elusimicrobiales > Elusimicrobiaceae > Avelusimicrobium. The sequence continues at coordinate 35,412 of JAFVFN010000006.1, read as the reverse complement.
GTTCATCATGTCCGAACAATTCTGTGGATAGAAAAAACCAATGCGGCCCCATTCTCCGTTACCCACCGTGTTTAAGGACGTAATCTCCATGGGGTCTTTATTAATCAGTTCGCTGGTTTTGTCTTCTCCTTTGGTAGCCAGCAGTTTTTCAAAAATACCAGCTTGAGATTTCTCTTCTACGGAGATGTTGGGGAAAATCAAGTTTTCTAGCACTTTTAAACGGCGAATACTGCGTGTCACAGTACCCAATGTCATGTGAGAACCGCCGAAAAATTCCTCAATTTGTTTGTCGTTTAAGTCTACTCCGTTTTCCAAGAGCATCTTTTTGACAATACGAAAGTGCGTCGCTCCAGTGGCCGGCTTTAACTCACTGATCCAACCTGAATCAAGTTTGAAATTAATGAGTTCTTCTAATTTTTCCAAACTCTCCGGCGGATACTTAGAAGTAATTACGATTTGTTTTTGGCTCTGTATAAAGGTGTTTAACAGACGTGAGATAAACGCACGGTTTTGTTCATTGATGGCCAAGAGGTGTATATCATCAATAAGCAGTGCTTGTACCGATTCCATGAAGTTCTCAAATTTATCGATATTTCCCTCCATGACGTATCGTTGAATCCCGCGTGATAAACGTACCCCGTTGGTCATGAAAATATGTTCCTGACCAAATTTTTGACTAAACGCATAAGCCAAGGCATTTAAAAAGTGTGTTTTACCCGTACCCGTTCCGCCGTGCAGTACAAGCGGGTTATAGAGTTTGCCGGGGCTTTCAATCACGGAAATAGCCGTGGCGTGTGCAAAACGATTGACGGACATGACCATGTTATTAAGCGTATACGTGGGCACCAGCGGTACTTCCAAGGGCCAATTGTGTTTCTTTAACTCGGAAGTCGGGATCTGAATGGAGTGATCAATGGCTTTTTGTTTGGCCATACGCATATTTTCGGCCGCCCGTTCGGGAGACATGGTGCTCTTTAACGTGGGAGCCACGCCGTCCGTAGGAGATTCTTTGCGGCGAAGACGCAGGAACGTTTTTCCGGCCTGCGCGTTCGGAGCCTGCGGTCCGGTTGGTTTTCTAAGACGCAAAATAGTTTTGGTGTGTGGCGGCTCTTGCGCGTCCTGAGGAACCGGACGCCCTTCCTGCAGAGCCATGTTTTTCTCGTGCTGGCGTTTAATCAATTCGGTATTAAACGTTGTTTCCAAGTTAAATGTTTTTTCCAAAGTCTCTTTTTGGGTACGTACCGTAATTTCCGGCAAACTGTCATCTTCGCCCGCTATGTGAGAAGGAGGTAAGGTGGCTTCCAAATTTTCTTCTTCGGGAAGCGTTTCGCTGGATAAATCTGACAAGAGATGTTTTTTCTCATCTTTTGCCGATCCCAATGTAAAAGGTACGCTAGCAGCCGCAGCTTTGGCGTCTGCAGCGGGTACCGTGGGAGGCAGTATCGTCTTTTGTTCAGCTACAAAAGCGTCCGTTTCCGGTTTCGGGGCGGACGGGGTTTGTTGGGGTCCTTCGGGTTGATGGGGTTGTTTTGTAAAATCCATATTTTTCTCGGCCAGTCTGTCTGTAATAGCTTGTACATCTTCTACGTCAATGACGTTGGTTTGTTCTTTCAGCTCATGCTCAAAAACGTTAAACGTGTCCTGTTCCTGCGGACTTGCCTCGGACATTTTTTTTACTTTTTGGGCTTGAGCCTGCTCTGTTTGTAGGGCGTCTTTATTAACATCTACAAACATATCATACTTGGTTTCTGCCGACAAGATGTCTTCCAGCGGCATTTTTTCCAACATAGATCCTTCCATATCTTTAATCAGCATATCGCTGTCACTAATGGAAATCGGGTTAATATCCGCAGCAGGTTCTTGGAGTACTTGCGGCAGGGGAGTCGGCTTGGGCTGCTCAGCAGGTTGTTCCGGTACAGCAGACTCTGAGGAGCAATCGATATTTTCCTCGGGTTTTGAAATGACCGGAGCCGGCGGGATGGAAATAGTTTTTTCCTGAGGCTGATTGGTATCTGATAACGCAGTCTCGGGACTAGGGGTATTATTGGGAGGTAAAGGAGCCGTTGCCGGAGCAGCCGGTTCTTCAAAAGTCGACATAGACGGTTGTGTCTGAAACACTTCCCGCACCGTAGTAGAAAACTGAGGTGCTTCCGGCGGTATCTGAGCAGACGTTGCCTCTTCGAGGTTGTCTGTGAGACTTACGCGCTGCTTGTGAATAGGGCCTGTGGCACCTAAATTTTGGGCAGTCAAGGCCGTCAAATCCAGTTGCGGGCGTTGTTTAGGGGCTTGGTCCGGGCTACCGGCAAAAAAACTGGCGGAAGGATCCAATGTTAAGAATGTAGGGAATGCTTTATCCTCTGTTCCTGTATTGGAATTAAATAGCGGATCTCCCAACACGCCGCCGGGTACAAACTGGTTAATTTTATTGGTAAGATTGACCCCCTCCTGGGCAGCTGCCCGGATTTTGTCCTGTGTTCCCTCGTCTATATCCTTGGGCAGTTCAAAAGCGTATACGTAGGGAGCCTGTGCAGGCTGTGCTTCTTTGACGTATCCCTTTAATTTTTTAGCCATCAACCGGGCATCGTGCTCGGTGCCGTCCATATACAGGGTATAATGTATTTCCCCGGTATTATGGTCAATGCGGCTAATAATATCCCAATTATTGATCATATTCCCTCTATAATCTTTACCCCGCTGCTGGCTCCAATACGTGTGGCTCCGGCAGCTATCATCGTTTCTGCGTCAACGCGTGTACGTATCCCTCCAGAGGCTTTTACCTGCATCGTATCCGGAATATGTTGACGCATCAGTTCTACATCTTTAGCAGTAGCTCCACCCCCGTTAAACCCGGTGGAGGTTTTGACAAAGTCAGCCCCGGCCTTAGCAGCCAGCTGGCAGGCTTTGATTTTTTCGGCGCCCGTTAATACAGACGTTTCAATAATAACTTTTAAAACGTGTCTCTGCGTGACGTCGCGTACCGCTCGCATGTCTGCTAATACGGTTTCTTCGTCACCGGATTTTAGGGCCCCGATATTGAGGACCATATCTAGTTCATCGGCACCATTTTGAACGGCATCTTGTGCTTCAAACGCTTTCGCCTGCGACGTAGTCGCCCCTAACGGGAACCCAATGACCGTGCACACTTTTACATCTGTTTGCATAAGTTGTGTTTTTGCAAATTTTACCCAGTATGGATTGACGCATACGCTGGCAAATCCGTGTGTGCGAGCCTCCTCACACAGGCGCTGTATTTGCGCCTGCGTGGCATCGGCTTTTAAAAGGGTATGGTCAATGAGTTTAGCAATATTCATTTAATTGAAGTTAATAATGCGTGCAAATTTTTCTGCAATTAAAGATTGTCCGCCTACGAGTGCACCGTCTACGTCCGGTTTGGCCATAATTTCATCTACGTTGGTATCTTTTACGCTGCCGCCGTAGAGGATGCGGGTTGCTTGGGCAAATTCATCACCGTAGGTTTTTGCCAGTTGGGTGCGGATGGCGGCATGTACTTCCTGCGCTTGATCCGGAGTGGCAGTCTTGCCGGTGCCAATGGCCCAAACTGGTTCATAGGCAATCACTAAGCCTTTTAATTGCTCTGAGGTAAAACCTTTAAGACCGTTTTCCAGTTGAGCGGCAATAACGTCTAAAGTTTTGTTGGCTTCGCGTTCTTCCAGGGTTTCACCTACGCAGAAGATAACTGTTAAGTTGTGGCGCAAAGCAGCTGCTACTTTTTTGTTTAAAATTTCATTCGTGTCACCAAATACACTGCGGCGTTCGCTGTGGCCGATAATGGTATGTGTGGCCCCGGCATCTTTGGCTTGTACGGGGGACACAGCGCTCGTGAAAGCGCCTTTGTCTTCCCAATGTACGTCTTGAGCGGAGATTTTGATTTCGCTTCCTTTGGCACTGTGAGCTGCTACGGCTAAGGCAGTATAGGAAGGAGCAATGATAATTTCAGCATTATTTTTGTTACCGGCCTGTTTTAAAGCTTCCACTAAAGCGGTAGCTTCGGCAATTGTATTGTGCATTTTCCAGTTTCCGGCAATAATTGGTGTTCTAGACATAAAATAGTCCCCTTATATATAAAGTTGTAGCGGTCCGCAAAACGGGACACTCTCTTGTACATAGTATCATAAAACGGGTTCAAAAGACAAATTTCTTTCTAAAACAGACTATAAATTAGGTTGGATTTACGGGCTGAATCCCCCCTATTTTTGGCTTGACTTGTTTTTTTTTTTTGATATCTTCTTTTTATAAGGATAAAAACCATATAAGGAGATAAAATATATGTATAGAAATCAACAAGCATTCACGCTCATAGAGCTTTTAGTCGTAGTACTTATTATAGGCATATTGGCAGCCGTAGCATTACCACAATATCAAACTGCTGTTGAAAAATCACGTGCTACAGAAGCACTAGCTTTAATAAAGACAATTGCGCAAGCGCAAGAGGTGCATTTCTTGGCTAACGGGGAATATACTGCTAATTTAGATGAATTAGATATAGATGTTCCTGGGAAGAATTTTGCGCATAATGATATGGTACGTAAGGAAACTAATTTATTTGGTTATGGAGCACGTTGGACTAGTTCTACTGACAATTCTGGCATAGTTGCAGTTGCTAACCGTCTACCGACAGATACACGATATATTTTGGTTATGTACGGGAAAGATCCTACTCCATACTGTTATTCCCATACTATCACGGACTTAAAAATTTGTAAACTATTGGGGGCTCAAGATGCGTCTAATATTAAGACCTTGTACCCGTTGAAATGAATTTTAACAGTTCAGACCAACAAGTTTTTACACAGCCACCAGACAAATATTGAGTTTATCGGCCAAGGCAATGACTTCTTCCAAGTCTATAACGAGCGTTTTCCCTGCTTCAAAGGCCAGGATACTAAAGCCTGCTTTATGAACGCTTTTAAGCGTTCCTTTACCTACTACAGGCAAGTCATAGCGCATATCCTGTTGGGGGCGAGCCGCTTTAACAACTGCTACGGCAGTATCCTTTTCCGCAGATTTCTTATACAGTTCGCCGGCACGGGCAATACATTTATCCGTGCCCTCCATGCCCTCTACGGCAATAACAGCCTGTTGGCTGACCACGCAGGTAAGTCCAATGTCCAGGGTGGCTATTTGTTTGGCAATGGAAAACCCGTAATCAATAGTTTTTTGTTCATCTTCAGTAGGATGACGTTTGGAAAGTATTCCTTTGCCCGGGAAAAAATCTTCCAAAAATAGAGCCGAGTTCGTAAACGTGATACCGTCTTTGGCACATTCTTCAATGAGGCGTGACAAAATATGCTTGGTTTGCATACTTTTCAGACTTGCCAAAAACTGGATGCCCCGTTTATCAGGCATCATGTTGGTAAAAATAGACGTATGTTGTACCCGTCCGGCCATAACGGCAGTTGTGGCACCGTTTTCTTTAAAATATTGGATGCCTGTGCCCAATTGCCCCAAACGGATAAACTTAAAACCCCTGCAGCAGCCTTTATAATCTGATTCTCGGGCATTGCCCTTAAGTCCCAGCACAAACACGGTATACCCGCGCTCGGTCGCTTTACGGGCAATGTAGATGGGCATTTTGCCCTCTCCGGCAATCAGTCCCAGGGTTTTGGGAGCGTTATTCATCGTCCTCACCACGCATAGATTTCTTAGCAGGTGTAATCCCTCGTTCGCTTTGGCGGCAAAAATCAATCAAATGTTGTACTTCCGCACACCGGGGGGAGGCTTCCAGTTCGGCCAAGGCTTCTTCCATGCGTTTGCCGCTTCTAAAGAGTAATTTAAACGCACGTCTGATTTCCAAAATGACTTTGCGGTCCAACCCGGCCCGGCGCAGTCCAATGACGTTAAGGCCGATGAGTTTAGCTCGTTCTCCCTGCGCAATGCAATACGGGGGGATATCCATGGGAACCATGGTACCGCCGGAAATCATTGCCATGGTGCCTACGCGGGTAAATTGGTGTACCCCGATCATACCCGACATGACCACGCGGTCTTCTACAATCACGTGTCCGGCAATACCGGTAGAGTTTGCAATAATACAATTATTGCCCATTTGTACGTCGTGTGCTAAGTGGGCATTGGCCATGAGTAAATTGTTATTGCCCATGGTGGTGGGTTTATCTACAAAAGTGGAGCGGTGGATGGTTACGCATTCACGGATTTTATTGCCGTTGCCCATGACTACGCGGGTATGTTCGTCTTTGTAAGAGAGATCCTGCGGTTTTACACCCACAAAGCAACTGGCAATCAGTTCGTTGTTATCGCCCATCGTGGTGTTTTCAATGACGCAAAATGGGCCGATATGGTTATTTTTACCGATTTGTACGTCATCTCCGATAACGGTGTAAGGTCCTACGGTGGTGGACGGGTCAATTTTAGCGTTGGGATGGATAATAGCAGTAGGATGAATGTTAGACATGTTTTTCTCCTAAAATAAAATTGAGGGTGGCCTGGGCACAGAGTTTGTCGTTTACATAGGCCTCTGCGTAGATCTTGGAAATTTTCCCAAGGCGCAGGATTTCAAGCGGCATTTCCAGGGTATCTCCGGGGCATACCATGCCGCGGAACTTTGCCGAATCAATACTTAAAAATAACGGGATAGAGGTATTATCTTTGGCCACGCGGTTCATAATCGCTCCGCCAAAGGCCTGGGACATGCTTTCAATTACCAGTACTCCTGGCATAACGGGTTTCCCCGGGAAATGGCCCTTAAAATAATACTCATCCGCCTGTACGTGTCGGATCCCGATATATTTTTTACCGTCTTCCAATACGCGTACTTCGTCTACAAGTAAAAATGGTTCGCGGTGCGGGATGGTATTTTTGATTTGTTCCTGATCAATAACCTGCAAGACAGGCAATGTTAAAAAATCGTGTAAACTGTTTCTGACGCTCATTTTTCCTCCGCGTTCGCTAATAAAATTTTAGCAAAAATTACGTTATGTTTGTGACCGCCGCACTCACAGCGAATGGCTAGAGGCGGCAATTGGCGACCGGTTAAACGGATGTCTCCGATGAGATCTAACAGTTTATGGCGTACCGGTTCATCGGGATATCGACGTTCATTAATAAACTTGTCTTTGCCGATAATAACGGCGTTTTCCAAATTGCCGCCTTTGGCCAGTCCGTGTGCTTTTAAAAACTCCAGTTCTGCTTCAAAACCAAACGTGCGGGCACGGGCAATTTGTTCAATATAGTTTTCCTGGGTAAACTCAAAACTGTATTCGCTGTGGGCGAGCAGCGGATGTTTGTGACGGTATACAAAGGTAAACGTCAGTTTATCGGAGGGTTCCGCCGAGTAGAAGATATCCCCGCAGCTGTAAGTAATTTTTTGACTGATGTGTAAGATCGGCAGTTCACCGGGTAATTCTTTAAGACCTGCTTGCAGCAGGGCGTTAACGTAGACATCACTGGCCCCGTCGGTTACAGGCGGTTCGGGACCGTCCATTTCTACGGATACATCGGTAATCCCCAAGGCGTGGATGGCAGACATCACGTGCTCAATAGTCCATACTTCAGCCGTGCTGTTTTTTAAATTGGTACCGCGTAAGGTAGAACCGACATTGTCTGCATGTGCTACGATCGGTTCCGATCCTGATAAATCGGTTCTTAAAAACGTAATTCCGTTTTCGGCGGGTTTAAAGGTTAATGTGGAGGGTACACCGGTGTGTAACCCGAGGCCGCTGACAACGGCAGCTGTTTGTAAAGTTTTCCTCATACTAATATCCTAATAATTTTTTGAGCCGACCGAAAAAAGATAATTTTTTCAGTTCGGCTGTTTCTTTTTGAAATTTTTGAAAATCTTTGTACATTTCCGGCAGCTTGCGCAAAATGACTTGTTGCTTGAATGCTTCACGCTGAGGCATGGCCGGGTATCCGAAGTAGGTTTGTCCGGCCGGGATAGAAGTCATGACCCCGGATTGGGCACCGACCTGGGCACGGTCTCCAATAGTCATGTGTCCGGCTAATCCGACCTGCCCTGCCAAAATAACACCATTTCCTATATCCGTGGTGCCTGCCACGCCGACCTGTGCGCAGCAAATAGAACTCATGCCGATAGTGACGTTATGGCCGATTTGTACCAGGTTGTCAATTTTGGTATTATCGCCGATTACGGTACTGGCGATCTTGGCGCGGTCGATACAGGCATTGGATTGGATTTCGACATCATTGCCGATAATAACATTGCCGATTTGAGGGATTTTGTGATGTCTTCCGTCATGGAAGGTGAACCCGAAACCATCACTGCCGATTTTGGCTCCGGCCTGCACAATTACATAATCCTTTAATACGCAGTCTTCCCGGATAACCACCTGCGGGTAAATGTATCCGTTTTTGCCGATTTTTACATTTTTGCCGATATAGCATTGCGGGAAAATGACCGTATTATCACCGATTTGAGCACCCTCTTCAATGACGGTATAAGCACCGACCGATACATTTTGCCCCAATACCGCTTTTTCGCTGATCACAGCTGTCGGATGGATCCCGGGGGTATGCTTTTGTTGTTGGGCGTCTACGTATTTCATTAAGAGTACAAAGGCCCATTCGGGGTTATCGGTGTAGAGAAATACACCCTTAAAAGGTAAATTTTGGTCTTTTGCAGCATTCGGTACAAATACAGCCGAGGCAGCTAATTTTTCTAACATTTTCGGTTTTTCCAAGGAAGTAATATAACAAATTCCGCCCTCATGTGCGTTTTCCAAGGAACACAACGCTGTAATTTGCAGTTCGGTGTTGGCAGAAGCCTGCGTATGTGTAATTTGTGTAATCTCAGAGATAGATAATGGTTTCATGGTTACCTCTATTTCCCGCGTTTGCGGTATTTTTTAGCCTTTTTGAGGCGATTTACAAAATCTTTTGTAACATTTACGGGTTTTTGTCCGTAGAGTACTTCATCTTTGCGTACGATCGCGCCGATGTTGCGCTTTTGTGCAAAGGATTTGATTTCCAAATAGATATCTTTAAGGATCTCTTTGACCTCTTTTTCTTCTAATTTTAAAATTTCTTCACGGGTTTGTGCTTTGTAGTTATCAATAAAAAAGCTGCGCTCTTCAATAATGCGTTTGTTACTGGCGATACGGGTTTTGAGATCTTCAAGTTGTGCAGGCGTATTAAGCGGGGTGGCATAAAACACGTCAGTTCCTGCAAACGTTAAACGGTTTAATATATTGCCTAACTCCAGCTCACTGGCGTTTTCTGCAGGCCGCGGAGAAAGCTCATGCGGTTCCACTACAATACGTTCGTAGAACGGTTTTAATTGGCGCAAAAGTCCCATCAGATGACGGTTCTCTTCGTGCAAGGCCGTAATTAAGCGTTTGGCGCTGTCCACTTCGTCTTCTTTGGATAAGATTTTTAAACGTATTTGCTCCTTGACGACTACGGTGCGTGGATGCGCGTTGAAAGCCTCATCAATATCAACAAAGGCAACCGTTAAACATTTTTTGGCGGTAGCTTCATCTATCTCCTCCGGTGGATCCTGTGCATCGAGTTCTTCTTTTACTTCTGCTTGTGCCTCTTGCGGAGCAGGTAAATGGTCGTCCGTTTTTTGGGGTGTTTGCGTTTTGGCCAAAATAGCGGCCACGGCAGCATTTTCTTCTTCGGTTAGCGCCATTTCTTGTGCGTGAGCCGCAGCTGTCAACAACCCCAAAAAAAGTAATACCAATACGCTGTTTTTCATAACCTGTTACATCATGTTAGAGATGTTAAAGTAGAAGTGCGAACGGTCCTCTCCCTGTTTGTGATTAAGGCCGTAACCCCAGTCAATGCGAATAGGCAAAGACGGAGTAGTTAAACGCAACCCGACCCCGACGCCCGATTTGAACTGATTATCATTGGGCCCGAGTGAAAAGTCCAAATCCGAAGCATGGTCCCACGAGTTACCCATATCAAAGAAGAAGGCAAACTGGGCCATATTTCGACGTCCTTCCCGTGCGAGCGGGAAGCGCAGTTCCGCATTCATGACATAGTAAGTGGTGCCGCCGTATTTGGGACCGATTTCACCGGCGCGTTCATAGCCGCGGATGGTATCGGCACCGCCGAGGAAGAACTTCTCATAGGGAGGTACTTCATTGGTGCGTCCATACGGACGTACCGACCCGAATTTATTGGAAAGTACAAACACGATCGGATAATTACCACCCACATTTAAAACCGTGTAGTTGAAAATAGAACGTGCATTTAAGTACCACAGGTCCAAGTCTCCGCCTATAGGGCCGCCAGCCATGGCAACGCCCAAAGAGTTACGCCACCCGCGCGTGGGATCCCAAATATTATCGCGGGTATCAATGGCAAAGTCAGTGCTGACCGTAGACAAATCCGTATCTCCTTTGGCAATACAGGTGGCCGGATCTTGTCCCGGTTTGCATTGGAACTCTTGCTCTACGTCATAAATCTCAATGTGTTCAAACGAATATCCGAGGGAGAGTTGGTAGATATCATCGTTAAAACGAGGACCTACTTTGACGCGGCCGCCGATACGTTTTTCGGTATAGGCCTGGTTTTCGGTAGAGAACGAACGGTAACGACGCGTATTAAATAAATCCACACCCAATGAGGTCGGTTTATCAAAAATCCAGGGGGTATACCAGCTGACGGTATAGTCTAAGATTTCTTTACCAAATAGGGTGCGTAAAGACAAGCGTTGTGCTCGTCCGAACAGGTTCAAATGGTTAATGGAAACTTCCCCGTATAATCCGTCCATGGAGCTCATGGCCAGTCCGGCCGTAAACATGCCGGGGCGTCCCTCCTGGACATTAAAATCCAAGTCCACTTTGTTGGGATCTGCCGTAGGCTGTAGGCCAATTTGTACGTCGTTAATAAAACCTAAATTCATGATTTTGGTTTGGCTTCGTTTGATTTTGGCGTTATCGTACAAATCACCGGGTTTAATGGAAATTTCACGGGTAAATACGTATTTTTTTGTGTGTTGATATCCGGATACATCGATATGATCGATGTAGAAAATATGTCCCTCGGTAATATCAAACGTTAAATTTAAAATCCCGTTTTGGATATCTTTGACAGGAACCACTTGCGCTTGCAGGTAGCCTTTATCAGCATATTGTTCCTGGATGGCCGCGATGGTATCGTCAAAATCTTTTTGGTTATAACGATGTCCCTGGCGAAAGAGCACCTGCTTGTTGAGTTCTTCGGGCGTAAAAACGTTATTGCCATCAAAGGTAACGGTACCGAAGTCAACCTGCGGTCCCTCGGTCAGGTGATACGTTAAAAACGTTTCGTTCTTGGCATCGTTGTAGGTAATTTCAGGTTGAGAAAGATTAAATTCGCTGTACCCTTTGTTACGGCCGTAGAGCATCATTTTGACCCAGTCTTTTTGCAGGTTTTGCGGTTTAAATACTTTGCCGGGACGGTTGGATGCTTTTTTTATGATTTTTTGTTCGGGAAGTTCAAGCGTGGCTCCGTTTGTGTCTAAGTTGAGTCCTTTAACACGAACCCGTTCTCCCTCGTCAATCAGTAATTTGACGTATACAACACCGAGTTTTTCGTTAATTTGTGTTTGGTAAGCTACCTTGGCATTGACGTACCCTTTTTCGGCATATTTAGCCGTAATGCGTTCAAGGTCTCCCTCTAACTTAGCCTCATTAAACGGGTCTTTAATTTTAAGTGTCATGGCCTGGGTAATTGCCCCTTTGCCTAGATGCTTACGGCCTTCGTAAGTGAGACGATCAAAAATGGGTTTTTCTTTGACCAGGTAGGTGATGTGGTGGCATTGGTAAGAGGTCCCGGATTCCTTTTCTTTGCGGGTACCGGGCATGGGGGAAATATCAATTTCTACGGCGTCAAAGTTCCCTAGCGCGGAAATATCCTGTACATCTTCCGATACCGTAATGCGTTCGTAGAGTTCACCTTTTTTGGAATGCGCCGCTTTGGTAACTGTTTTTTTACGAATATTTTTTAAACCGTCTACAGAAATATTACAAATCATCCACGGGCCGCGCGGGTCCAGTTCAGCGGGTGTCTCTTCCGCGCGCGCGTACGAAAAAAATAAAATCAGCGTGCCTAATAAAACGGCAGCAGACCGTTTGATCAACTTCATTTCAAACCCCTAATACGTCAAAAAAAGAAAAACGCCCACGCTGACACGCAGCACGGGCGCAAGTTTGGTACAAAAAGTGATTATTTAGCAGGTCTTTTAGCTAAACCGCTTTTAATGCAACCCGTGCACACGTAAGCCGTTTGGGTTTTGCCATCCAAAACGATTTTTTGTTTTTGCAGGTTGGGTTTAAAGCTTCTTTTCGTCCGCAAGTTAGAGTGGCTGTAAGAACCGCCGGAGACGGAGGCTTTGCCACAGACTGCACATTTATAAGCCATAATATTCCTTCCTTAGTAAGATAAATTAAGTTAATCTATTATAGCAATTTGAGTCTCAGGGTGTCAATTTGACCATTTGGTAAAGAAACATATTTATTAGTGTAATATTAGAGATTTGCATATTTTCTTTCCTAGTGTAGAATTATTGTCCACTGTACAATGTGGTTGCAGTTCTGGATAGTTGAATATAATTCTGAAATCTCTTTTATCTTTGCAGGCGGCAAAACTAGTGTTATAATCCGGACAATAATTTACATATACTCCGTTTAGCAGGTGTGAGAAATTAATTAGGAAATCATTTCCACATTTCCAATCTTGATCTTCAGAAGTTTCGTCTTCAATACGTATGCACTCGGCTGGCATCTGTACATCCAGTTGGTTAGAATCAGTAGTGTATTCACCGTTTGATAACTGATACACTCCTTCAGCAATAGTCATGCTTTTAGCCAAAGGTAAAATAGTACTTATCCTGGATTTAATAACGGCTAATTTATATTGTGGCAATGCTACTGCTGCTAAAATACCTATAATAAGTACAACAACTAACAGTTCTATTAGCGTGAAGGCTTGCTGGTTTTTGTTCATCTATATTCTCCTTACAATTATCTGTCTGGAAAATAAGCAATAAAACGGCTGCCTTACCGGAGCTTTTCAGAACCCACACAGTAACACAGCCGTGGCTTATCGCGAGGCGATAAACACTTAGTACAAAATAATGGGTTTCGAAAGTCCATTACCTTGCACCTAAAACAGCTGCTTTTGGCTCTGAAAAGTGTTGCTTAACAACAGGTCCGCATCTAAATACGGTTCCAAAAACAGATTAAATTGTAAAAGTATTATAGCATAAAATGAATAAATATGATTTTATATAATATAACTATGGAACCGATTACTTCTACTGTTTCTATTGCAATGTGGATTGCCTTTTGGGTAACCGTCATTGCTGCTTTATTTATTGATTTGACCGTGCTTAACAAGCACCACGGACATGTGTCCATGAAAGAAGCCGCCATTATGGTGGGGGTCTGGATTAGTTTGGCGCTACTGTTTGGCGGAGCCATTTGGCTGTTTGAAGGGCCGCATCATGCGTTGGCATTCTACACAGGTTATGTATTGGAATACTCCCTGTCCATAGATAATATGTTTGTGTTTATTTTGATTTTCAGTTACTTTGCCATCCCGCATGATTTACAACCCAAGGCGTTATTGTGGGGTATTTTGGGGGCGGTAGTGTTGCGCTTTGTATTTATTTTTGTGGGCGTACAGCTGATTTCACTATTCTCGTGGACGATTTATGTGTTTGGAGCACTCTTAATTTTTACGGCAACCAAAATGCTGTTGCAAAAAGAAGACGATAATTTTGATCCGTCCCAGTCACTTCCCCTACAGATTTTGAGGAAATTTATGCCGCTTAAAACGGATTACCATGGAGAAAACTTTTTTGTAAAAGAAAACGCCAAATGGTTTGCCACACCGTTATTTGCCGCCGTACTGGTCATTGAAATGAGTGACTTAATTTTTGCGGTGGACTCTATTCCGGCGGTGTTGTCTATTACGCAGGATACGTTTTTGGTGTATTCTTCCAACATCTTTGCGATTATTGGACTTCGGTCATTGTATTTCTTATTATCCGGCATGGCGGGCAAGTTCCCCTACCTCAAATACGGGATTTCCGTGATCCTATTTTTTGTAGGAGCCAAGATGCTTTTATCACACCATGTGAAGATCCCGATTTTGGCTTCACTGGCTGTCATTGTAGGACTGCTTACATTGTCTATTTTGGCGGGGAAGATTTTTCCGCCTAAAAATGCTAAAATATAATAGTTCCATCTTTTTAACGCTGAGGTAGCTCAACTGGCAGAGCAACGGTTTTGTAAACCGTAGGTTGTGGGTTCGATTCCCATCCTCAGCTGTTTTTTATTGTCTTTTTTACCGTATTAATCATACCCTTGTTTGGTATAATAATCTTATGAAAAAATATCTTTGTTTACTTCCTTTTATAGTTACATCCTTTGTGGCATATGCTCAGCAAAATTGCGATATTGAGTCACAACAACCGGTTCAGTTATTATCGGCGGAACTGAAACGTTCCATAAAAGCACTCAAACGCCAAAAACCGCCCATTTATTATGTGGCATATACATATAACGAATACGAACGAGGCGAGATTGATGTGCAAGATCAAGGAGTTTCTTACAGAGGTATTCACAACAACCGCATATTACAGGTTCAGGCCCGTGCGGGCAGTACGCGTATGGATAATACCCGTACCTTAAAAAAAGACAGAACCTATTATGCTCTTCGTGCGGGGGAAATGCCCGAAATTGAAGGGGACGGTAAAGCGTTTATCATGGCTGTATGGCGTCAGACGCAACTTGCAGCCGAAGAAGCACAACAAGATTTTAACCGTGTCCGTGCCGATGCACAAACAGCGTCTGATCGAACGGATGATTCCCCGGATTTTGTGTTTCCGCCCAAAGAAACTTTTTGTTTGGAAGAACCTGCCTTAACATTTGATTTGGACGCATTGGAAAAACTCCTCCTTGCAGCTTCTTCTCTAACCCACGACAAAGCGTTTGTACTGGACAGCAGTTTTTCGTTTTCTTATGTTACCGGTTATCAATATTTTGTAGACAGTGTGGGAACGCGTCTTAAAATGCCGCAACGCCTTGCCCGTTTGATGTATAGTGTAGAGGGTAAAACGGCTGATGGGTCTAAGTTGGTTCGCAGTCAAACCTATGATGTGTTGGAACAAGCTCAATTACCTGATGAAACACAGCTGCTTGCGGATGTGACTCAAAGCATTGCCGAGCTGCAGGCGCTTACCCAGGCCCCGGAAGCGGAACCCGTTACGGTGCCGGCTATTTTAAAAAACAAAGCCATGGCCGTGTTTGTACACGAGGTATTAGGGCACCGTGTGGAAGGACATCGTCAAAAAGAGGACTCGTTTGGCAAAACATTTACGGACAAAGTGGGACAGCAAGTAGTGTCACCTCTGTTAAGTATTGTAGATGACGCCACTTTGGCATCGTTTAACCAAATCCCGTTGCGCGGGTTTTATTATTATGATGATGAAGGCGTGAAAGCCCGTCCGGTTATATTGGTAAAAGACGGGATTTTACAGGGATTTTTGATGAGCTCCAGTCCCATTAAGGGATTTTCCAAGTCTAACGGACATGGTCGCGGGGACGAAGGCAAGCGCCCGGTTGCGCGCATGGGCAATACGCGAGTCATTGCCTCTGAGACTGTGCCGTATGAACAATTAGAACAACAACTCTTGACCGAAATTAAACGCCAAAATAAACCGTATGGATTTATTATTGAGGATTTGTCCGGCGGGTTTACTTTGACCGAAACAAATTATCCGCAAACATTTAAGTTAACACCTACGTTGGTATATCGTATTTATCCGGACGGGCAAAAAGAAGTAGTCCGCGGAGCCGATATGGTGGGGACGCCGCTGGTCAGCTTTAATGAAATTATGGCAGCGGCCGATGATTATGACGTGTTTAACGGTTCCTGCGGCGCAGAGAGCGGTTGGGTGCCGGTCAGCGGCATTGCACCCAGCGTGCTGCTGCGTAAACTGGAAATTGAAAAAACAGGCAAAGCTGAATCCAAACCGCCTGTATTACCGCCACCTAGCACGGGGGGAAAATAATATGAAAAAGTGGACACTTTTATTAGGGATTATCCTAGCAACTGTGGCCGTGCAGGCTGCTTCTTTGCCAAACAATATTTATATGAAAGCCATGAAGGATGAAATTAAACGTTCTATGGCTAAGTTGCGACGTCCCGGTGTGGAAAAACCCTATTTTATAGCATATAAGTTAGAACAGTTAACCTGGGGAGAGGAAGCAGTCGCTTCTTTCGGGGCACCGTATTCGACAACGGTACGGGATAGCCAGCTTAATGCCTACGCTTGGGTGGATATCGGCAATGCCCAAAAAGACAGTATGGGCTTTGCCCATGCGGCTTATTATGCGCCGTATGCATACCGACCTCGTAGTGGAACTAACTTGCCCAAAAGTTATGACGGTATTCGACATACACTGTGGCAGTTAACAGACCGGGCGTATACCTTTGCCGCAGAAACATACCAGCAAAAACAGGCCTATGAGCGTTCAAAACAGACCGATAAAAAAGATAGTTTGCCGGACGTTATCCCGGCCAAACAGGTTAACTACGTCGAAGAGATTAATCCGCTGCCTGTCTATGATGCAAACCATATGCGTAAATGGGTCAAAGAACAATCCGTTCGCGGTAAAGAATATCCGTTCATCGAGCAGTTTACAGTCAGTGTGTCTCCTGTGCAAAAAGACAGTTATTATTTAAACAGTAAAGACGGTTTTTATCAAAAATCTATAGCAGCTGTGCAGGTGGAGTGGCAGGCACAGATTCGCAACCGGGACGGATTTAAACGTAAATATGGCCGTACCTTGTGGTTGCCGGATTTTTCTTCAGAAAACAAAGCCTTGGCGGCTACGTACACAGATGGATTTTTAGAAGATTTGCAGGCTTTTAATACGGCTGTGAAAGGGGAAAGTTATATTGGTCCGGTGCTGCTTATGCCAGAAGCGGCCGGTCGGTTTATCTATGAAGAGTTGGTGCAGAACTTTCAGAACCTAAAAGGACTTGCCTCCGATGGTGAAGCAGTTGATACTACCATGGGGAAATTTAGTATAGAGGGGCAACGTGTCATGGCCCCGGGCATTACCGTGTGGGATGAACCGCTTCGGCGAGAGGCTAACGGGATCCCGTTAGGTGGTTTTACGCCGGTAGATGATGAGGGAGTAGCCGCCCAAACGCTTAAACTGGTAGAACAGGGACGCGTGGTAGATTTACCGCGTACGACTCGTCCGCTAGATGATAAAAAACCCAGCAACGGACATGCTCTTATTACACACCAGTCCATGCCGCGGGAACGTTTGAGCAACGTATGGGTGGAACCGGCAGAACCCCTGGCATGGGATGATTTGGTAAGTACATTTTTGGATCGTTGTCGGGAACTTGATTTGGAGTACGGATATGTGCTGCATCAATGGCCGGGTCCCTATAATGAGAACCTGCCCGTTTGGGAAAGAGTCTATTTGGATGGCACCAGTGAGTTCGTATACGGACTTAAGATAGATGGATTAACCACTCGGTCGCTTCGTGATATTTTGGCAGCCGGGGACTCGCCTGTGATTAGTCATATAGACATGCCGGGCGAAGTCGGATTGCCGGCGCAAAATGTGGATACGCCGGCTCTTCTCATAGAGGAAATGGAGTTAATAACGGTGGACGGTAAGCCGGATAAGGAACCGTTTGTCAAGAAACCGTAATATTGTCTTTGAATTTATTGGTCAAACGACAGTAGTCGTAGTTTTCAGATGTAATATCATTCTGTGGGCTTTACAGGCTTTGTTTCTTTGGGACCTATCGTCATCGGTTTTTGGTGAATCAAAAAACGCCTAAAACTAAATCCTCCTCGGCAAAAACCGAGGAGGTTAGGTATTTGTACCAATAATTAGTTACAAGTGGCGGTTTCCCAGTTGACAGCATTGCTTGCGCTACCGGAGCACTTGATCCATGTAACCGGTGAGGTGGCCAAATCAAGATATTCCCAGGTCCCGTTGCAGGAACCATCTGCCTGTACCGTGCCGCTACAGCTTACAGATCTATTAACAGAACCATCAGATGAAGTATACGAAGCAGCCCACTTTTGATAGTTATTACAGGTTGTTCCAGAAATATTTACACAAATGTCTTGTGTAAGAGTTCTGTTACCATTTGTATCATAACTGCGGTCTATCGTTTGCATCGATGAATAAGTACCGCACTTTCCACTACTTCCTATAGAAGATGCATCACACAAATAACTAGAAGTTCTATTTCCTTGTGGATCATAGGACGTTGTAGAAGAGCTGGCATAATTGCCGTTTGGACAAATTCCTGCACTGGTAGGCATGGCGCCCCCTCCACACTGTACGCCAGTCTCTGTCGAAGATCCATCCGGATTATAAGAATAGAAGCTTCTTTGATATTCAGTACATATACCGGAAGTTAGGCCTACGCGGCATACGAAACTTTCCACTAGCTGACCGTCTGCGTTATACTCTTTTTGGTATGTGTTATTATCGCTAGTAGGTACACATTCACCATTTTCTCCTATTTTGCCATACGGCCCACATGCTGTTACAGTGCCGTTTGCTTTGTTTACAGAACACGTATATCCAGACCAGCATTGATCTGCTAATTCTTGTAGCTTGGCAAACGTTTCTGCATCCAATTCAACGGGAGTATCATTGTCATCACTTCCGTTTGTAGGGGATACGCCGTTCCCAGTACCGTTTAATATATATGTTAAAAAGCCTTCCGTTAGCGTCTGTCCAATTTCTTGAGTAGCCCCCAAACTTTTACAAACCTTTTCTGCATAGGTATCATCTTCTAATGCTTCACAGTGGATTTCATCGGGGAATTGTTCGCTATGTTTTTGGTATATCACATAATGTAGTTCCGGAACATCCGTATGTTGAGCCAACACATAGTCGTAACCATCCCGATCGCTTATATTTACAGTTATTTTTTCCGCTGTAGTGGGAGTAATGTCTAACTCATCTGTACTTAGTGCATACGTATTTCGGCTCAAGTAATAGACTTCTTGAGCATCTGCTATGGATTTTGCAATAGGCATTACTGTGCTGAATCGGCTTTTAAGTACCGCGTGCTTGTATTGCGGCAGGGCCACGGCCGCTAAGATGCCGATGATTAGGATAGCAATCAAGAGTTCAATAAGTGTGAAACCCTGTTGGGTATCTTTGTATGTCATAAGTGTTCTCCTTGTATGTCTGTTTATGAAACCAAATAAAACGG
Organism: Elusimicrobiaceae bacterium; assembly: GCA_017475405.1. Lineage (GTDB taxonomy): Bacteria > Elusimicrobiota > Elusimicrobia > Elusimicrobiales > Elusimicrobiaceae > Avelusimicrobium. The sequence goes on along the minus strand of JAFVFN010000006.1, from coordinate 16,212 downwards.
CTGATATATTTGAGCCAATAGAGGTGTCCCAAAAGATAACAGCCGTGGTCTATCGCAACGCGATAAACACTTGGTACAAAATGATGGGATTATAAGTTCCATGATTTTGCACCTAAAACAGCTGCTTTTGAACCTCTATTGGGCTTCATACGAAGCACCACCGTATTCCGTATACGGTTTCAAAAACAGATAAATTGTACTTATAGTGTACAAAAAAGGACTGGATATTACCAGTCCTTTGTCAGGTATCCAAAAATTTTTATTATATTATTTCCATTCAATAAGCAGTTGGGAGGCAACGCGTCCGACAAAGCTTTTTTCATCCTGCTGGGAAGCTTGTTTTAAATGTTGCCTGGCACGCTGATAATATCCGAGTTTCTCCTCGTTGAGGGCGGCTAGTAACAGTCCCAGTGGTTCTTGCGGGTGTTTTTGAAGGAACTTCTGAGCCTCTTGCAAAGAGCTCTTGTGCTCTCCGGCCTGGTACAGGGCAATTATCTTGTAGAGTTGTAAATCCGTACGGTCCGGAGCCAATAACAAAGCGGTATCTACATCCTCCAGAGCGTCTTGAAGATATCCCAAGGCAAAGGCCGCTTTGGCACTGATCAGCCAGTAATCCGGTTGGGAAGGATCTTCGGCCAAGGCCATAGTGATATGGATAAAAGCCTGCTCGTAATTAGCCTGCCTTAAGAAAGTAGTAGCATAACGGGCCCGGTAAAGTGGGGCCGCCGCCGGATTTAAAGCAAAAAATTGGTCATAGTAGGTGCGCGCCCGAGAAAAAAATCCGATGGTACGGTAGTTTTCGGCTTGTCCGGCCAGCGCGTCTAAGTTGTTCGGTTCTTCGGCAAGTACGCGGTCATAGAGCTGTTGGGATTTATCAATCAGTCCGGTGTGCTGATATAACTGGGCAGCCGATAACAGCAGCGGTATATTTTTGGGATGGAACTCTAACGCTTCCAAATAGGTTTCCAGGGCTTTACTCAGTTGGTCTAACTGTTCATAGCTGCGTCCCAAGAGACGATATGCACGGGCTTCGCGGCGTTTGACGTTACCCGCTTTGTAAATATAACCCGTTAGTTCTGTCACGGCTTCCTGGTATTTATGTTCATTGTACAGGGTACGCGCGTGAACGTATTCTTTTTTATCTCCAGCAGGAGCCAATCCTAAAAATCCGGTAGAGCATCCGCCCAACCACACAGAGCCTAACAGCAAGAAAAATATTTTATTTTTTAAACACATAAGGTAATGCTTGCAGCAAGATATCTTCTTGCAGTGTTCCTAAATTTTTATAGGCCTCTTTGACGCCGACCTCGCCGGCCTGATGCAGTTTGTTAAGTTCCAAGGTTCCTGTGTCCAATACACGGTTAGTCAGTACAAAATCAGCCTTTTTGGCGGATTCTTCAATCATCGCAGCCGCGCGTACGTCGTTGACGCGGTTGACGTAACCTAAAATCGTAGAGGGGGTTCTTGAAGAAAAATCAAACGGTGTAACTGAAGCGATAATATAATCAGCTCCCATTTGTTTGACAGATTCTACAGGCAGGTAATCTACCACGGCACCGTCTACCAGAGCGCGGTGCCGGTATTGAACGGGTTCAAATACGCCGGGAAGGTTCATGCTGGCACGTACGGCAATGGCCAGTGGCCCTGTATTAAACAAAACGCGCTCCCCGGTTTTAACGTCCATGGCCGAGCAGGCAAACGGGATCGGCAGGTCTTCAAATTGTTTATCGCCTAACTGTTTTTCAAAAAATTTGGCCAGGTTTGCAGAAGTGGGCAATTTCTGTTTAAATACTAATCGAAACAGTCCCATGACATTCAGATCCGGGGTGATGGTGCTGAAGGTAATGTGCTGGCCGATCTCCCAGAGTTTGTCGGTAGGAAGTCCGGCAGCATACAAACCGCCTACCACTGAACCCATGGAGGTACCTGTCATGTAGTCAATCGGCAGTCGTGCGTTATCAAAAACTTCCAGTACTCCTACATGGGCAAAGCCGCGTACTCCGCCTGCAGAAAGTGCTACTCCGATTTTAGGACGTACCTGTTTGGGGAGCTCCACAAAGCGCTGCCACATGAACTCGCGCAGGATTTCATCATCACTGGTCGGTGTAAGCGCCGCCGCGGGCAAAGACAGTATCCCGCTTAGCAGTATGAGTAAGATCCGGCGCCAATCAGACATTATAAATCCTTGCCGATGGCCCATTCCAGGCGGGCTTTGGCGGCGTGGTTTTCGCGTAGTGCTTCCAAATAAGACTGAGCCGTTTGCAGATAATCGCGCAGTGCTTCCAACGCAGAGACACCGGTTTTAGGCGTATTTTTGAGATTTTGTTCGACCCAAGCGGTTAAGGTGTTATATGTCGCTTTTCGGTCTTGGGCTTCCTGTTGCCAAAAAATCATCTGTTCGTAACTGGAAGCTACTTGGGTATGGATTTCATCTTCAATAGCCGCGCGGCGCAGGGTACTTTTTTTCTGTTCCGCTTTCTTTTGGGTTACCTGTTGGGAGAAAGTATAAGGTAATGGTAAACGAACGGCTAACGAAACCTGTCGGTTTTCGTCATCCAACTCCTTATCGCCTACCCGTTCATAAGAAGCATTGATCAGCACATCGGGATAACGTTTGGAAAGAGTCAGGTCAATGGCAATGCTGTCTAATTCCAGGGCGTAAATAGCGGATTTAAGTTCAGGGCGAAACTCCGTGGCCCACAGTTGAAAATGCGGTAAATCTCCGGTAATGGATACGGGGTCCAAGGTCCCCAAAATGGTCAGCGGAGCATTGAGCTCTTTATTTAGGCTGACCAACATAGCCAGACGTGCGCTGGTTAGTTCTTGTTGTGCCTGTCGGGCAGCCGTTTTTAGTTGCGCGAGCAGTGCTGTTTGACGAATTTTGGTCCAGGAGTCCGAGGAAAGATGCCACGGTTCGACTGCCTGCCAAATACGCTGCGTAAGTTCGACATTTGCTTGAGCATACAATAACCGGGTAAAAGAGGTTTTAATATCTAATACAGCGGAGTTTTTAACGGTTTCATAGTGGCTTTGGGCCTGTTTGAAATTAGCTCGTGCGGATTTCAGGGTCCCTTTGATACGTCCGCCGGAGTACAAATATTGGGTAGCTGTAATGCCTACCCCGTAAAAATGGTCCTCATCCAGAGTATCCGTGGAGGGTAAAAAACGACTGATGCCTGCCTCCGGTAGCACGAGCGGAGAATCTGCCTTATACCAGGTGGCAGTGCCCTGAACGGCAAACTGCGGCAGATAACGAAATTTGGCCTCACTGAGTTTTTGCTCGGCGATGGTGATTTCTTCCTTGGCGGTTAAAAATTGGGAATTATTTTCCAGCCCGATACGAATGGCATTTTCCAGGGTCAGGTTATCACTCATGAGACTGGAAAACTGCACTCCATAATTACTTTGAGCGAGTACAAAAACAGGAAGCCCTGTAATGGCAAGTAATAATAACAGTTTTTTCATAGCTTTTAAGGTAACGGTTTGTTATCAATACGGCTTTGCACCACGTCCATCATTTTATTAAACTCTTCTTGCAAATCGGTCAGACGGTCTCCTTTGCGCAGGTGTACCCGTTGGGAAAAATCGCCCTTGGCAATCGCTTTGCAGGTTTGTTCAAAACGATACACCGGTCCGGCCATTTTATGCGAGACAATAGCCGAAATAATTACCACAAGGATAACGTAGATGGCAATTTTGTAAAAGAAAGAAGACACAATAGGTCCGAACTCATCATAGATGGGTTGCATGAGCACCGGATAAGCGTCAAACAGATCGTTTAAAGTGGCAGCCAGTTCCAAGGTCATAATAGCCAGCCCGCATAATACGCAGGTAACAATTAAGGTCATATAACGCGCCTGTAAGGATTTTTTGATAAAGATAGTACGGCGCTGGAACGAGGATTTAACAGGAGTATTGTCTGCCATAAAACCTCAGAACGTAGTTACGTAGCGCAATTGCAGGATGCGTTCGCTTTCATCTCCGCGTCCGATGCGACGAAACGCGGCATCCAGGGCCAAAGATGGGTGCAGGTAAAACCGAACTCCCATATTAAGCCGCGAATCGCGGATATTGCGAATATTGTCCCATTCGGTAAGCAGGTTGATTTGCGGTAAAATCTTATAATACAAACCGGTAAACATGTACAGCTCATCCCAGTCAAAATCAGAAATATTAAGACCGCCTGTTAAAGCCAGTCCGGGCACAAAAATTTCACGGGTTAAAGTTACGTAGCCACCTTTTCGGTCATCCAAATAATGTTTGGAACCGTGGCGGTATTCGCGGGTATTTTGTTCGTATCCGTATCCGTAGCGACGTCCGTCATAACCGATGGCAATGGCCGGCAAATACAGGTTCCCGTCGTAGAGTTTCCATTTTGCCTGGAAGTCAGGATTTAACACTTTTACGGAATGAGAAGAACCGATCCAGTTATCAATAGCTAAGCTGACTCCGATATTAAAACGCGGATAAACCCCGAAGTCAATACTTTCCATCACGGTACCGTGATCGTAAGCACGTGTTAAAAAGGAGGCCTGATAGCGGTCAAATACTTCTGCGGTGGGGACGTCCAAAATCATGGTCTCCGTAGAAATTGGATCTCCGTCCGCTGCCCAACCAAATGAGGCGGCCAATAAGGCAGCAACTAGAACTGCAAAAGAACGTGTGATTTTCATGGGTTTCTCCTAATTAATAAAATTGCGTATATCTTTTAAATCCGGTTGTACAATGAGCCGCGTGTTATGAATATACACACTTTCCCGTGCCGGGAAAAAATCGTTGCGGTCTCTCGGGAACCCCACATCCAAGATCCCTTTTTTAGCCCGGTCTGTTCCCAAGACTACTCCGACGTTCCAGTGATCGGTCAGGTTTTTATCTTGTTGTTTGGGATTATCAAAGTTGCGCAGTACGAGCGTACCTGTTTCAATCAAAGTCGCATCTTCTACCGGTTTGGTTTTAGTAATCACATGTGTGGTCCATACGGTAATTCCTTTGCAGGGACCGTTAACAAAAGTTACCTTATAGTACGGTGAATCGTTAGAGGGTCGTTGTAATAATTTAGCCAGTGAATAACGCGCGTAGGGTTTTTCATAGGATTCACAGGCGGCAAAAATATGGGAACTGATAAAGCGTTCATAGGACTGATTCGGATCGTTGCGTTCATAGGTATTTTTATGACAAGCCGCCAACGCTACACAACCGATCAAAATAACAGGAAAAATCCAATTTTTCATATAGTCTCCTTTTTAAAATTATACCCAATTTAGGGCCGTAACGGGCAAATTATTTCTGACTTCCTAAATGTTTAGTGGCATTGAAAATGCCTTCCCATCCGGCACCGCTTTGATTTTGCTGTCGGATTTGCTGATTGAGTTGATTCTGCAACGATTCCGACAAGGCAGGTTGCGTAACCTGAGTCGATATGACCTGCTTGGCATCATTGACATTTTGTGCAGTGGAATCCATGATTTGCTCTGCGGCATCGGGTGCAGAGTCGGTATTAGCCAAGGAAATCTGTCCGTATCCAAAAATCACGCTATCGATAGCTTGGGCAAACTGACTGGCCTGTGCGGGATCAGTTACATAAAAAATAGTCAAATCCGAAGCCTGACCGTTGTTATTATTCGGATCGGCCGCCGCCATGGTTTTATCCTGTACTTGTTTGAGTTGCTGTGTTGTATACGGGACATAGTGAACGGCGTTATCTTCAAACTGTCGGACTGCCTGCTGCTGGGCCCGTTTTTGTTGTTCCGAAGTGGCATCCGGGGGCAGTTGGGCCAATTTGTATTCAACAAAGGCCTGCTTGTATCCGGGGTAGGTGTTGGACGGATCCGGTTTTAGCTGAGCACTGGTCATGGCCACGGCATCGGTCAGTTGTGGATCTTTTTGTTTGGAATTAGCTACCCAGTAACAGGTGTTGGAGGCGCAGGCCTGTTGTTCATATAAGAACTGGTAAATCTCGGCAGTAGGTTGTGCTGCCGGAGAAGCATATTCTACCATTTGGGAGATTGTTTCCGGAGTGGTAGGTCCCAGTACGATGGTTAGCGGTAAATCTTTGGGAAGTACATAACCGGTTTTTTCAAAAAATGCCTGCGTGTTTTTGGCCTGTTCCTGCGAAATGACGTCTGCCGGGGCATGCGGTGTCGGAGGTTCTGGTAAGTCATCAGCACTGCAGGAATCGGCGCGAGTCGGCAACGAGGTGCTTTTGCATCCCATCATATAGGCCAGTTCATCCACGGGTTCTTTGTCGGCTGCGTTTTCCTGCATGACGGTTAAAATGCCGTTTTTAATGATTTCTTTGTTTTGCTCGGTCAGTTGCTGTGTATATTCTTCTTTGGCTTGTCGTTCTTGTTCGTTTTTGGGATTGGGGTATTTGGCATCTGCCGCGATCTCGGCCGCTTCTTGGGCGGCGCGGGTACCGGAAAGCAAATCTGTAAATTGTGCCACACTTTGACGCTCGCGAGCCTGTTGACGTTCCTGCGGAGTCATCAGGGCCCATTGCTGGGGCGTAATATTAAGCGGGATACGCGTCGGGCCAGCAGCTGGAGTACGCGCGTAGGTTTTCTTCCCTTTGGCAGAGGCCAAAGAACGAGCATGTTCGTCCTCTCGTTGCAGAGAAATCGGTCGGGCAGACAACGGTTGAGGTGTATCTAGACCAAAAAATTGTTTGACGGGCCGAACCAGGCGGGCCCATTTGGAGTCCGGGATGTCCTGACGGGGCTGTTGCGTGTGAAAACGTCGGGCACGCTCTTGCTTAATGTACCGGTCATAGGGATTTTCATGCACATTAACTTCATGCATGCCGGGTTGTCCGCTTTGAGGGGCGGTTTGTCGAATTAACACCCATTCTCCGTTATCGGTTTGCAAAGAGGCATCCCCAAAACGCTGCGTATCCTCAGTCTCTGGTACGGAGATCTGCTGCGGTTGGGAGGGAATAGCTGTTCCTTTGAGGTTGCCGGGTACGGAGGCGCGCGCGGCGCCGGCAAGCAGCAGTTCTTCGGCAGGCAGCGGGTTGCTGCTGGGGTTAGCAGCCATGCGGCGTGCGGAACGTTCTTTACCGCCAAAAAGTGCTTTTAAGCGGTTTGCAATGGCAGTTAACGGATTGGAAGTGGTTACCTGCGGCTGGGCCTTGAGTTGAGAGGGATCTTTCGGCGGAGTTGTTTCTAAAAATGGCAAAAGCAAAAACACAAACGCCGCGATACAGACGGTTACAAAAACAATTTTAGCGATTTTGAGTTTCATGGGTGTCCTCGTGTAAAATTTCCGTACTGCCAAACCAACGATGCAGCAAACGTTTTAAGATATTCCAAGATTTTTGGATATGATGCAAAAAAGGGTGTTTGGAGGAAGAAGTCGGAGTCGTAGTACTGGGCAATTGAAGACCGTACTGTTGGACCAGTTCTTTAATGTAATTAGAGGGGATAGCAAAATTTAAATTCTGGTTTTCCGGTGCATTAAGACTGGCAAAAGCTACCGCTATCACTTCCCCCTGAGCATTAAAAACAGGACTGCCGCTGGAACTGGGAGAGATGGGCGCGCTGATTTGGTGCCATAAGGTCCCGTTTTTTTGCAGACGTACCTGACTGACAATGCCGGAGGTTACAGTATTTTGTAAACGACGGGGGTTCCCGATCACGGTAATGGTTTGTCCGGGCTGCACCGTATCGGAATCGCCCAGTATTACGTGCGGCAAGTGCTGGGCCTGGATTTGTAACAAAGCTAGGTCCACTAAGTCACTTTGAACGAGGGGGACGGCTTCTCCCGAAACTGTACCGTTATTAAACGTAATATTGAGGTATAAGGAATTATCAAGTACATGGCGGTTGGTGGCAATGATGCCGTCTGGTGTCAATACAAAACCGGTACCCGTAAAGGTGGATCCGTCTTGTTGCAGTACGTTTACAGCTACGACCGCCGGCATATTTTGCCGGGCTATTTGGATATGGTCGTGCACCTGAGCGGTTGCGCCAAGACTAAGTACGAAAAAAAGTATAAAAAATACCCCGAATACTTTCATTCTTTTATGATAGCAAAAAATGCAGACTTGTGCGTATACTTGAAAAAGAGCAAGTGTAAATTGTACACTTATTAAATAAGGAGTCAATTATGGCAGAAGTATTTTATGTAAGTCGTAAGAAATATGAAGAGTTGTTAGAAGAACTAAAAAGTTTAAAAGAAGTGAAGGCTCAACTGGCCGAAGAAATCGGCGCGGCGGCAGCCCAAGGTGATTTGAAAGAAAACGCTGAATACCACGCCGCTAAAGAAAAACAAGCGCAAACCCTTTCTTTAATTAATGAGTTGGAACTCAAATTACGTAATGCTCAAATCACGGATGATTTATCGGTTGATAAAAGCGAAGCACGTATTGGAGCTACCGTAACTATAGAGGATCAGGTTGCCGGTATTGAGTTTACCTATACGCTAGTGGGACCGTCAGAAGCCAATCCGGACAAAGGTCTTCTTTCGGTGAAATCTCCGCTTGCCAACGGAGTACTGGGCAAAAAAGCAGGCGATGAGTTTGAGGCGCAATTGCCCCGTGGCCCGCGTAAGTATAAGTTAACAAAATTGGAATATAAGTAAATCTGACTGAAAATGATTAAAACCCCGCTTGCTATAAGCGGGGTTTTTGGTCGTGAATGTTTTAATCTATTTGGTATCGGTTGATAATGCCGGTCAGTGCCGGGCGAATGGTTGATTCGCTTTCAATGCGCCAATGTTCCAAACTGTCCCAGAGCAATTCTTCTTGTTCAAAAGGAATTTGCCCTTTTTTAAGTTTGTCACGCAGCGAGTTAGGATAACGACGGTGAGTCGTTTTTACAAACTCCTCAAATAAAGCAATCGTTTCATCCATGGATAAAATTGTCGGGGCCGGAGCAGAGTCATATACGGCTTGCAGCGCTTCTCTAAAGGGTTGAATTTGTGGGAACTGATTGATTCGATCATTCATAAAGATCCACTCCAATTCATCAAACAAATCAGCTTCCTTGGTACTGCGCGTGTTCCATTTGGGTAAGCGATCATTTTTAACGATAAAATCGCTGAGTTGGTTGGTAAGATCTTTATAATAACGAATTTGGGCGATAATAATATCTGATCCTTGAGCTACCGCAATGCGCTGGTTATACTGTAAGTACGCCGTACGAATGGCTGTGCGGAATGAGGGATAACTTTCCAAAGGGATGTAGTGGGCTTGGAAGAAATATTTTAGACGGTTCTTAACGGCCGGATCTACCAATGGATTATACATTAAACGACGCATGTTTAAGTTCATTTGGTGGGGATGTCGTATCGTATAATCAAAGGCGGCATTTTCAAAGGATTTATCCAAAGTGAAATAGTCCGTTAAGTCCAAAGCCATATTATAAATGTCATAATTTTCCAACTCTTCTAATAATAAGGACTGTAGAGTATGATTTTTAATATAGTTATGAATATTTGCCACAATTGCCAACAGCCCTTCATCTTCTAGTACAGTAATATCTAAGATTTGTTGACGAATAGTACGTCCTGCCTCTATTTCAGGGGCATAAAAGGCTTCTTCGTTAGCCATTACGGTAAGAACTTCTTTTTCTACGGGATACCCCGATACCAAAGATCTGTTATGAAAAGCAATCGTTTGTGGTGAAGGAATGAGGGCCGCGGGCGACTGCAAAGAAGCTTGGTCCACCATGCGGTCTAGTTTGCCGGCTGCAATACCTGTTCTAATATTGTTAACTGTGGTGCGCGGAAATACAAAACGTTGTACAGTACCACGGGTTAACCGCGGTGCTTGAAATAGTTCTTTGCCGACCCCTTTGATAATCCCTTGAGCCTGGGCAAATGAAAACAGTGCGGTACTTGTACAAAGTGCCGTAAGAACAACTTTGGGTAATAGGTTATTATGTTTCATACTTATACTATAGTAAGAAACTACCCCCAAATACGAGGGTCTTAAGGCCCAAAAGGCATTGGGTCTTTGGGACCCGGTGTTTGCGCGTAAACTGGGGCCCTAAATTTCGCTTGACGCGTTTTTTTTTTTTGATATTCTTTCTTTATAATAAGAAATATATAAGGAGAGAATTATGGTCCAATATAAACAAGCATTTACGCTTATAGAACTTTTAGTAGTTGTGCTGATTATAGGTGTCTTGGCGGCTGTAGCATTGCCGCAATATCAAAAAGCCGTAGAAAAAGCTCGTATGACTGAAGCCATTATTTTAGTACGTGCTATTGCAAACGCACACCAATTGTATTATCTTGCAAATGGAGAATATTTAACCGATGGCGAAATAGAAAAACTTGACATAGAAATTCCAGGCACATTAGATGCTACAATTACAGAGGGCCGAATAAAAACTAAAGATTTTATTTATTCCCCAAATGGACAAGGTTCTGGAACTTATTTGGGACTAGCGCGTCGTGCCAAAAATACGGATAGTGATGAAGATAATCCCTACTGGATTCATATTCCACAAACGGATCCTCTTAAAATTACATGTACAACGCTTTCTCCAGCTACAAAAGCTCAGCGGGAACTTTGTAACAATCTAGCACAAAAGGGGATTCTATAAAAAATTTGTCTATTAGATGGAAATTTTCAAAAGAATATCCCCTTGCTGTGTGTGAAGTGCAAGGGGATATTATTGTAATTGGTATTTTTAATACTTGGCTAATACCGACTCTTTAGAAGCCGTGGAATATACCCGATAGTCCATTTGCTGGAAGATTGAGTCACGTTGTTCCAAATTATAGACATATCCCTCATCAATGCGGTTGCCGATGATTTGTTCATACAATTCATTGAAACGTTTGATGTGATCTTTGGTGCGTTTGGTAGAATATTCCTTTGCGGTTCCCGTGGTCATTAAGAACGCCCAATCGGACGATTGCATCAGTACCAGTTCTCGAGCTAATTGGTTAAGTGCGCGACACAATAGACCCTGGGCATCCGGGAAACGGTTGGCCAGTTCCATCATCCGTTCGGCTGATTTGATTAAGTGGCGATAGATCCAATCGTTACCGCTGTTAAGCCACACATCATGATATCCTTTATCTCCCCAAGAGGACATAGACGGCTGTACTATTTGGTTTTCCGGATACATTTGCAGGTATTCCATGGGGGTAATGAGTTTGATTTCGTTTTGATCGTAATAGATCTTTTTAAATAAGAACTCTAAGAAATCAATTCCCTCATACCACCAGTGACCGTACAATTCGGCATCGTACATAGAGACTACTAACGGCTTGCGATCAATAATGGTGCTTAGATATTCAATTTGTTTTTGGCGGTTGAACATAAAGTTGCCGGCATGTTGGGCGGCCACTTCGCGTGCCTCCCAGGGATTGTAAGCTTGTTTTTGGTTCAAGGCTACTTTGCCGGTAATTTTATGGTATTTCATACCGATGTTGCGGCGTACACCATCGGAATGTAAATACGGTTTAATATAATCGTAATCCAAATCATAACCCAGATCCCGGTAAAATTCACGATAGCGATGGTCACCGGGATAACCAGACTCGGCACTCCAAACTTGTTGTGCTGATTCCATATCACGGGCAAAAGCAGCTACGCCGGTCTCGGGACAATACACGGGGGCATATACGCCGTATTTGGGGCGCGGAGTTCCGTGTAAGATACCATGTGATTCGGTAAAGAAGAACCGAATGCCTTCGTCCCGCAAAAACTTATCATCACCGGGGTTATAGGCGCATTCGGCAAGCCAAATCCCACGCGGACTACGACCAAAGCGGCTGCGGTAATCATGTGCGGCAATTTTGATTTGCGCATTGACGCTTTCTTTATGTACCATTAACGGTAAATAACCGTGGGTTGCACAGCAGGTAATGATTTCCAACTTACCCATGTCTTGGAATTTTTTAAATCCCTGCAGGACATGTCCATGATAGCGGTTTTCAAATAAATCCTGATAGTGGCGGAATTTATCATAATACATCCGCGCCACGCCTTCAAATTGTGTACCTTGGGTGCGGTGCAATTCTTTATCGGAGAGTTCTACGCGTTGATTCAAATAATGGCGGAATCGATCAATCAAGAGCGGATCTTCCATCATATTGCACAGAGGCGGCGTTAAGGACATGGTCAACCGAAAATCGCATCCCTCTTCGGTTAGTTTTTCAAATACACTAAGCAGCGGGATGTAGGTTTCTACCATGGCTTCGTAGAACCAGTCTTCTTCCAAGAAATCCGGGTATTCCGGGTGCTTGATAAACGGCAGGTGCGCGTGAAGCACGAGCGCTAAGTAACCCTTTTCTTGTCCCATATTATTTCCCCGGTTCACGTAACGCTTTGATGTCCACGCGGCGCGTTTTATCGCCTTTGGCATTGCGTGCATGGATGGGTAAATCTACAATATCCCCCGCGGACAGGTGCCGGCGGATGGTAAATTTTCCGTCTTTAAGTTCAATCTCCTTGCCGTTAATAGAGACGATGGCATTTTTAGAAGCAGAACCATAAATGATAATTTCACAATCGGCATTGAGCCAAATATCCTCATCTTCTTGCACTTTGTCTAAGTGAAGTGCAAAAGAAGACCAGGAAGAAGGAGCTCCTGACGGAGTAAGTTCGGTCAGTTTCCAACGTTGCCCCACTACCTGCATCAGTTCGCTGGCTCCCAGTCCGATATAATCGGCTCCAGAGAGTTTTAAAAGTTTTTGGAAATCGCCTTCTACGATCATCCACTTGTCGTCAATGACATCAGAAATCCGTCCGGGCGGGATAGCGGTGGCATTACTGCGAGTTACCAGGATAAAGCGGCCATCATCTGTGAGATAACCCAAATCCGCAATATAAGCACGTCCGGATTCGGGCGCATTGATATACCAGCTTTTTGCTTCAAATAATACCGGCATATCATAATATTTGACAGAATTAGTACCGTTAAAAAGCGTTACTCCCGTCACATCGTGCAAGCGAATGATGGTGCGGGCCGCATTTAATAAATCACCGTATTGGCTTTTTAAATAATCAAAAGTGCTTTGGGTGATTTCCCAAAATAAAAACATCCATGCTGGATCCTTCGGTAAAAGATAGCTTTCGGTTTTGCCATAGCCAGACGGAATATCCGCCTCGGTTTGGCGGTCCCGAACGAGCGGTTTAATCAATGTACTTGATGATAAGTTTTGTGCCATAACCCTTGTCCCCCCTGTTTAAATGTAGTATGTATTGATAAAATAAAGGCAAATCCTACCAAATACATTCTAGCATATTTGTATCTATTGACAAGCGAGAAAATTGATTAGTTCTTTGATATAAATTTCCAGTATACTGAAAAAAGAGATATATTGTATATGATATTACGCACTGAATACTTGAAATGGCTAAAACAAGCGAAGGTGCAACATTTGATTGAAATCATTTCCGGGGTGCGTCGTTGCGGAAAGTCTACTCTGTTTGAATGATTTATAAATGATTTAAAAGAAAGCGGGGTAGCAGTGCAACAGATTATTGTCCTGAATTTTGAGGAAGCGGAATATGCCAAATGAAACACTTGGGAACTCCTGTATGAATACGTAGAAAAACGATTGCAAGCGGGAAAAATGAATTATGTGTTTTTTGATGAAGTACAGAATGTCCCGGACTTTCAACGCGCAGATGATGCATTGTATCTTAAAAAGAATGTGGAGCTGTATTTGTCAGAGTCCAATTCTCGTTTGGGAATCGGCGAATGGGCCACTATGTTTAGAGGCAGATATATAGAACTGAACATGCTGCTGTTGTCGTTTAGAAAATATGTTTCGGCCTATCGTTCCAAGCGTCCTTAGACCAAATGTTTGAAGATTATTTGCAAAACAGTTCATTAGTATATTTTAACACGTGATTATGACAACAGTACATATAATGGTATACAACATAAAAATGTATTGAAATGGTTAATCGGGGAGGTATAGAAATGAGCCAAAAAATTGCTGTTATCAAGGTAAAATTGTTGGATACAAAACTATCTATTTGGCGGCGTATAGAGGTCCCTTTTGATATTACGCTATACCAATTACATGATATTATCCAAGAATCAATGGGATGGTTTAATTTTCACTTGCATGAATTTTATGTCAAAAAACTGGATATAAGTTATTCGTTGCCAGTGGAGGGTAATGAAGATACGATAGATACGCGTAAGACGATGCTTGAAACTTTATGGAGCCAGGCAACCCAATGTGTTTACACATATGATATGGGGGATGGTTGGCGGCATGAAATTAAATTTGAACGAATTATTCCTGCAAAAGAAGGAGTGTTTTATCCGCGTTGTATAAAAGGTGAAGGGCAATGTCCGCCGGAAGATGTGGGTGGTGTATGGGGATATGAAGAGTTATTAGAAATTATTAAACATCCGACTAAAGAACAAGAAAAAGATGAAGACTTGCGTGAAATTTTTGGTATTTTGGATGGTGAAAAACTTGCGTCCTATGATCCATCTTTTTTTGATATGGAAGATACAAATGCCCGGTTGGTTTCATTAGATGAAGATTTCAGATCAGAATATGAAACATATGCCGACGTGTATGCTAAAAGGTAAAGTTTACGAAGAAAGAAGATGTTATTTTAGTAAAATATATCTATGAGTTATTTTTTAGCATTTTGTTTGGCTTTATGTTGGGGAACGGCGTTCCTCGCTTCTAAGAATATCGTAGATGTTCTTCCCCCGTATTGGGGAGCATTCGCCCGCGTACTAGCGGGTTTATTATTTTTTGCCGTGTTTTTCGGCATAAAACGTGCTTCTTTAAAATGTTCACTGCGTGAAATCTGGCGCCCTTGGACGATTGGTTTCATGCTCATTTTATTACCGTTCGCGGCCCTGTCTTGGGGTATTCAACATACCGTACCGACCATAGCTGGTATTTTTAACGGTACGGTCCCGATTTGGAGTTTTATTGCCGGGGCCATTTTGCTTAAGGGAGTAGACCGTTTTACTTGGCGACGTGCAGCAGGTGTAATTATCGGCTTAGCAGGGCTCTTAGTAATCATGCGTCCGCAATGGCAGGCAGCGTTGCAGGTACCAGCCGGGAAGATGGCGTTATATGGTTACGGGGCTCTTCTGGTCATGGCACTTTCTTACGGAGTGGGGAATGTAATTACCAAAAAGATCATGGTGGATAATACTGCTGTAAATTGGGAAGCTAATACGTTCCACCAATATGTGTTTGCCGCCGTGGTTTTACTGGTAATTTCCCTGCTTATTGAACCCATGCCTTCATTAACTGTTTTCAATACTAAATTAGTGCTTTCCGTTATCAGTGCAGGCGTGTTCTCTTCAGCGGTAGCATTTTTACTGATGATTGCTCTCATGAAACGCTGGGGTGCCACACGCATGGCATCTGTCACGTATTTTTCACCGATTATTGCCATGGGCACGGATATACTGTTTCGTGGCAGAACACCGCATATGCCAGAGCTAGTTGGTATGGTACTTATTTTTATTAGTTTATGGCTCATTCAAAAGAAAGTAAATGCCAATTAATCTATGCCTTCTTTTAATGAACAAGTATATGCTATTGTAAAACAAATCCCTAAGGGAAAGGTTCTTAGTTACGGAGCCATTGCCCTGCTTATTGGTAAACCGTGGTGTTCTCGTGCTGTTGGTTACGCAGTAGCGGCTCTTAATGCACCCAAAGCCCCTTATCACCGGGTAGTCTATAAAGACGGCAGTCTAAGTTCTGCTTTTACGCTAGGTCCGGAAAACCGTCAATACGGACTACTTAAAAAAGAGGGGATCACATTCACGCGGGATGGCCGCGTGAATATGAAGAAACATTTGTGGCAGAAATAGGTTACATTTTTTAGGGTGTTAGAAAATGCAATCAAACTACCAAATAAAATGTTTTACATCTGTTGTATATGTTACATCGGTTAGACCTGCCTCTTGTTTACAAATTTGGTCCGTTTGCGAGGTTGTTCCCTGTGAGGGATAAGTAGAACAGTCTTGTTTCCCAGGATAATAGTTCGAATGATTGAAATGTATTGCATAAGCAATCCAATGGCGAGTATTGGTACAAAATATCTGTTTATCTTCTTCAGATATGTACATACGACAATAGAATCCTTTGAAGTACCGATATCCATCTGCTTCTGACTGACCCGCGTTCAACCGGCAAGTGCAACGATTAGTGAATAGGATGAAGGGACTTAGGATGGAATAAAAAGTCCCGTAGGTCTATTATACTAAGTTTTTTATTAAATTGGACTTCCGCCGGGGAGAGGTAGCCCAGACACTTAAG
>JAFVFN010000005.1 GCA_017475405.1 Elusimicrobiaceae bacterium | reverse complement strand
GAGTGCCAAGAGCGGGAAATACACGTTAGAGATGCCGTCATATGCAGACGGGCGAATCTGTTGCAGAGATATAGAGACAGGGGCGTGTAATAATCTGAATAAGAATTATCCGTTGTGTAGTGATTTGGTAGATACAAGTAAAACTCCGGATTATGTAGCGGGAAATGAAGAGTGTGGGATAGAGATAGAGAAAGAAAAAGAAGCTCCTGCGGAAGCAGAAAATAGCTGCCCCTCCACGCACGACAATATCGCTCCGTATACGGACGCCGAAGGGTGTACGGTAACAACGAGTTGGGAATTAAAAGAGTATCCGACTTGTTGGGTGTCCACAACGACAAAGAGTAATTGTCCGAAAAAATGTGATAACAGCCACAGTAACGGAGACATAGAACAAGAAGACTGTTCTTGTGGAAAGACCACTTATACATGGAACTGTAGCAGTGCCACTAATTATGAGTGGAAACGAACATTAACAACTCCCTGTACAACCAAACCGCAGGATGAAACACAAAATTGCCCGCAAGGGACAGGAACGCAAATACGCAGTTATACCTGCCAAAACGGCGTATGGACTGCGGGAGAATGGATGGGAGAATGCGCTGAGTGTGCTGATGATACATATACTTATGTTGCGGATATAAACAAATGTTGTTTGAAAAATCAACCGAGTTCGTATAATTCAAGCCGTGATGCCCAATGTTGGGTACCGTCATTTAAGTGGAGATATCACAAGGGTATTGTACATGCCGGGGAAGCTCTGATGGATGCATATGGATCCACCCCTGCCGATCCAGATGCCACGTTAAGCGCAATGGATTTCTGTATGAAAAGGGAAAGTACAGAGTTCCCGCAGTGTAATAGTAACCAAAAAGAGGGGGGCATTTGTTATGGTAATAGAGATAAGTGTATTTATGGGGGAACTAAAAGGATAACAGAACGTTACGGTGTGCATTATGTTACCGTAGAATGTGACAGTTTAGAATGCACATATGAGACGGAATGGCAAAAATTATTCTAGATAAAATAGCATAGGATAGACGTGATTTAATGCGACCTTCTTGTTATAAAGGGGGTCGTATTATTGTAACGAAAACGGTAAAAAGTATCAAAAGTGAGGGATTGTAAAATCAGCCCAAACGGTGCAGGTTAAAGTTGATTATTTATCGTCGTAAAACTTTCATTCTGTTCTGAAAAATGCTATAATAATTTTAATACATGGGCCATTAGCTCAGTTGGTAGAGCAGACGCCTCTTAAGCGTAAGGTCGTGAGTTCGAGCCTCACATGGCCCACTTCCTTTTAACCTCCTTTTCTGCGGCAAAGAATTTCTATATCCTTATATTTTTGCGTAAGTGTTTTTGTGTCCCGCTTTTTAAGACAGATCTCCAAAATGTTTTCTTTTTTTAATTAACCTTAAACCCTTAAAAGTCTTGATTTAACCTTTTTAACGCGCTACAAATGGTTCTTCTATTAGCCTCCAGTTTTTTGAGGACTTCTCAGTAACAAGAGGTCTCTAAAAGGGCTGCAAAACAGCTCAAAAGTGTCATAACCTGTCAAAAGTGAAAAACTGTAAAATTAGTCCTCGATTTATCCATTTAATTTGTCCAAGTGTCGTCGTGGAACTTTCATTCTATTCTGTAAAATGGTATAATATTATCAATACACGGACGGATGGCGGAATTGGTAGACGCGTACGCCTTAGGAGCGTATGGTTCACACCGTGAGGGTTCAAGTCCCTCTCCGTCCATATTTTTCCGATATATTTGGAGTAAGGAGATTGTACATGTCTATTTTTAAAACCGCACAAAGCGGTGAAGTCAAAACCAAACAAATTTCTAAAGAAGGTTGCCGTGTTACTTTATCGGTAGAAACTGCTTCCGAGCTGATCACCAAATCTTTTCAAAATGCGGCCGTGCAGGTGCAATCTCGCGCCCAAATGCAAGGTTTCCGTGCCGGCAAAGTACCGCTGGATTTAGTCAAACAAAACTTTGCAGGTCATATTAAAGAGCGTGCCCTGGATTTGGCGGTCAAAGCGGCCATCAATGCGGCATTGGCTGATGCCAAATTAGATGCTGTGGCCGTTCCTACGTTAACCAAAGCCGATTTTAATAAATTTGAAGACGGTAAGCCGTTTACTTTTGAAATTGCCGTAGACGTAGCTCCCGAGTTTGATGTCACCGGTTATAAAGGCATTGAAATTACCAAGAAAGCCGATACGGCTACTGATGCGGATGTACAGGAAAACTTAAACCGCGTCTTGGATGCCAATGCTCGTTTGGAAAGTGCTGCTGACGGTGCAGTCATTGATGATAAATGCTACGCCGTAGTTCATTACACGGGCAAACGCAACGGCACCGATGATTATAAATTATCTGCTGACAGCGAGCTGATTGATATGGCTGCGCCGCAAACCATGAACGGTCTGGCAGAAGCTGTTAAAGGTCTTAAAAAAGGTGATGTTAAAGATTATGAGACCAAAGAAGGGGAAGATACCTTGTCATTCCATGTAACCGTGGATGATATTAAAAATAAAATCGTACCGGCCCTGGATGATAATTTTGCCAAAGATATGGGCTTTGATACCCTGGATGCTTTGAAAACCAAAGTCAAAGAAAATTTAGACGCCGAGGCCAAACGTACGGCTGAACGCGACGAAGTAACTCAAATTGAAAATGCGCTCGTAAAAGCCAATAACTTTGATTTACCGCAAAGTTTGGTGGAAGAATATACGGAATCGTCCCTGCATAATTTTGTGCACAGCATGACACAACTCGATCCGCATAAACTGACGGCCGAACAGCATAAAATGTTTGAAGAACGCATTCGTCCCAGTGTGGAAAAAGATCTGCGTATCGGTTATATGATCCACGCCATTGCCAAGAAAGAGAACCTGCAGGCTACCGAAGCCGACTGGCAGGCAGAAATGGATAAGACGTTAGCCGAGAAAAAGAACGATGAAAAACAGGTTAAAACATTCTTTAATGAACGCAAAGACCAAATCATCGCAACGCTCACGGAACGCAAAGTATTTGAGTTCCTTAAAAAAGAAGCCAAATACAAATAATCTTTTTGTTGTATCCTTGGACGGAAACACCGCGCTGCTTTCAAAGCAGCGCGGTGTTTTATGGGTCAATGGGAAGTATATAAGATATCCGTGATCGCTTGTTGCCAGGATTCTTTGAGGTGTTGTGCGATTTCTTGATACCCTGCAAAGAGTTTTTCTCCGGATGTTTCCGTGGAGAGCAGCGCGTTGAGGGACTGATTGTAATATTCAATGAGGGCCGCACGTTTTTGTTGTAATTGGGTGATCTTGGCTTCTTCAATATGATAGAGCGACGGATCGATTTGCGGATCCATGATACCGGAAAACAGCGGCAGGGTATCATATTGCATTAAGGCTGTAAGAATCTGTTGTCGCTGCGTGCTATGGGCAGCGCTGCGCAGCAGACCCGTAAGCCGGTTGTAGAGCTGTTCTTCCAATGCCTGCAATTCTTGCGTATGCTTGGTAATGGGCGAATTGTACTCAAGCATAATATTCAGTATGACGTCATTTAAGGTTTGTTCGGTTTGAACAGCCGTTTTATTGGCCGAAAGCATAGCCAGCGTATATTGTTTTTGTGCCTGATTTAATTGCGTCGATATCCGGGTAAGTTCTTGTAAATCTGCGTCCTGTAAGACCAGGCCAAACAGGGACCGGAGCTGGGCTTTTTGTTGGGGAAGTCCCAGTTTTAACTGCTCATCAAACGACTGTGTAATTCGCTTGGAAAGCAGTTCAATATAGCTGTTGTGGAACGTTAAACTTTCCTGGGTGAGTTGATCTTGCAATTTGGACACCTTGTTGGGTTGGCGCACCAACAGATTTTTCAGGTTTTGCTTATATACCTGCGTGTAACGTTTTAATTGTATGTCGTCTTTTTCCTGCAAATAAATCTGATAGGTTTGGATGAGATTATTGGTAAACTCATCGGCTGTCTGCATTGTTCCCTGAATCTGCAGCGTCAGGCTTAATAAATTTAATTGTTGCTCAAAGCTGTTTTGGGTGTTTGTTAACTGACGACCAATATCTTTAGAGACTGCTTCCTGTGTTTTGCCGGTTTGCTGCGCAATTGTCGGTATCTGTAGCGTTTGGATCAGCAGCTGTTTGAAACTCTCGGTATGTTCGTGAACAATTTGAGACAAACGTTCCTGCATGGTTTGGTCAAAGATAACTTCACCGTATTGTTGTTTCCAGGCTGTTTGATATTGTTCAATAAGAGCATTCGCCTCGTCGTCTTTTACCTGTTTAATACGCGGTGATAAGATGTTAAGCTCGGCCTCCGACAGAGTTTGATCTGCCTGTACCACATGTTCATGGGCCTGTTGCAGATCTGTCTCGGCCAGGTTTTGGGCCTGCTGCAACGCCTGCTTGTAATCCGAGAAGGCCCGATCTAGTTTTTGCTCGGTCGTTGCGTCCAAGTAAGGCGCATAGATCTTTTTAAGTTCTAAGAACAAGGGACCGGCATTTTGGAGCATGTTATCCACGTCCTGCTTGAACTGGGTAATATTATGCTTTTTAAGCGCGCGGGATAATCGCTGGCGGTAAGCGGCCAATTGGTATTGGGCGCGTGCTGCCTCGCTGTATGTGGGTGTCGGATCCCCGGCCAGGATAAACGGTAATGAGAGTACTTGTCCCGGCAGCGGGAAGATGTCCGTGATTTTGCTGCTGCCTGTTGCGTCTTCCAAAGCTTTGGATAAGGAACCGTCTACTTCTTCTACGGTATGGGCTGTGGCGGTAAATAAGGACTGGCGTGCCTGTGTTACCCCGGAGGGCAATACCAAATGAAGCAGTTGGTTGATTCCGTAGAAAGTACCCATCATGGCAGCACCGGTGGTTTCACCCATGGTAGTACGCAGCTCTTGAATTTGTCCCAACAGGTTTTTTGGCTCTGCCTCGGTGCCTTGCTGTTCAAGTCCCGTTTCTTTGGAGAGCTCTTCGTGTTGCCTATTGGCAAAATTTTCAAGATACGGTTTGGTATACAGGTAATATGCCGGCTGATCCAGGGCCGTTAACGTGAAGACGAATTTGCTCAGACCGGATAACTGTCCGAACAACGGGAACTCGTTAGCCAGTACGCGTTTCATAAACAGCCCGGAAGGGGAGGTCGTTAACCCCGCGGCAATATTGTAAGCTGCCTGGTTTTGGAAATAAGGTGTTACAATGGTGCCCGCATATTGGCGCGAGAACTGACCGGTCACGTTTCCCGTAATCGGATCTATAATGGCTTGTTCGGGAAGTCCTGTGCTTAAATTGATATACGGCTGCGGGGTGTTAATCGGCCGGTACAGGAAGACCGGATCTCCCGTGGTAGCCGGAATTACTTCAAAAGAGGTACCGTCTGCCAGTTCTTGCTTGACAGCATCTACAATAGTTTTTTCCTGACGAACGGTTTCTTGCTCGGCTTTGGTAAGCGGACGGACAATCTCATCTGCCAGTTCATTGGAAAGCGTACGTTTGGCCAGTTGCGTGGAAGTCGTTACGCCTTGTGTGGTGGCCTCGCTTACAGCCACAGAGCCGTATTGCGCATAAGCGCGGCGTTGAACGGCACGGCGAAGCAGGAGCTTGCCCTGCAGCGTTTTAAGTGAATGGCCTTGCAGTACTTCTTCGCCAAATTCAAATACATACCCCTGATATCCCGGACGGTGTATTTCTACGACAAGCTTGTTACCCGTTTTGGTAATGTTGGTCAGTCCCATTTCGGTTTTCCAGCCGTTGGTACTGTATTTCCAAATTTGTGCAAACTTGCTGTTAAAACGCATGAGGCGGACCCCGTTATTTGCCTGCAACGCGGCTTTACCGGCCAGTGTGGTTGCGCGCAACGCTTTCCAACCATAGCCCAATGCTTTCCATGCCGCACCCCATAAGTACCAGGTAGCTACCTCTATAAAGAACGTGTTTACAAAATCCTGGATCGCACGGTCCCGATTATACGGATTTAAGGCAGTAATCGTGTGCATATCTCCTTTGCTGTCAGTGACTACCATTTTAGTAAAATCGCCGTACAGCGAATCTTTAACTCGCAAGTTTTCTTTGCAGGGATATCCTCGGTTGCTGGTGCTTTGGGTCAGAGAGTCCATTCGCGTCAAATATAAACCGTGCAGGTATACCGAGCGTGAGGTATCAATTTCACGAATGGAACATCCCTCGTAGATGCCACCGGTTATTTTCTTAATGGTGGTTTTGGGTTCTTTGACCGGCAAGAAAGTTTCATACATGTTGGCCAGGTAATTCGCAAAATCTTGCAGTTCATCGAGTTGTAATCCGTAGCGCGTGATATTATTCTTGGACACATTCCACGCCTGTGTGGGCCAGTAGATATCTATGGTATAGGCAGCCATGGCCGTGCGAAACTTCTCATCATTAAATAAAGACTTATTAAATGTAGCGATTTCTACAGGTGTTTCACCCTGATCGGTTGTTAATTTACCGTTTTTGGCAATTTGGCGCAGCATACTGGCCACGGCCAGGGCCTGGGTCCGTACATTAACGGAGTTGGTTTTTTCCGTAGTGTTGTACGTGCACTTGGGGGCTGCTGCACACCACAGCAGTTGGCGTACCGCCTGTTGTATATCGGAAGAAAGAGGGTCACTAATAAAGGAATCAAACAGGGCGGCAAAAATAGCGCTGACGAATGTTTCATTGGAACCGTGAAAAGAGTCCTTATCGGTATTGACCATGACGAGCAGTTCACTGATATTTCCCAGTTTTCCGCTAACGAGTAAAAAGCGTATTGCATAGGAGAGTTTGGAAGCAAATAAGGTAAAATTTGCACTGTCTTGACGGATACCGGATCCGTAGAAGCTTTTGAGTTCCCGGGTCAGTGAGTCAGCCACATTGTGGTAAGGCCATACTCCTTTTTGGTAAGCGGCCAAATCGTTTTTGAGTAGTTTGTACTCTTCCAATTGGGTATCATGACTGGTGCGGGCAGATAGGTCTGCAGGCGTATCAAACGTGCGCAGAAAATTTTCCACCTGCATGGAAAGCAGCATCAGGTTCCCGCGTGCTTCTACCCAATATACGGCATTAGCGGAAGTGGCCGTTTGCTCGGCTTGGTGCAGCTGATGCATTACACGGTATTTAAGACGTCTGGCTAGCCATACGGCGTTTTCTAACGTTTGCGGGTCCAAATTAGGAGTATTGTTGTAACTGTAAAACATCGAAAATAAAATGGTAGCAGCCTGGGCAATGTTAGCGGGAGTTACTTCTGCCAAATAACCGTCCACCGGGTCGGCATATTCCACGACATCTTCCAAAGAAATCTTATTTTCTTCGTATTGGCTGAGCAGGGAAGGGGTCAGTTCGTTTGCATGATTTACATCAACCTGAAGTACAGGAGGAATATTGACATGAATGGCGTCGGTAGGTTCTACCAATAGTTGCTGCAAGAGTTCTTCGCGTTGTTCGCGCGTTAATGTGAGACCTGAATACGGTTTTTGAGGAACAGACACCGATTGCTGGCGGTGCAGGGCATATACGGCGGCCGCGATAAAGTGATCGGACTGTGCCTCCTGGTAAAAACTGCGCAACGCCGCGATTTTTTCTAATGCCTGTTTTTGTGTATCAATGGCTTCAAACCAGGCATTGTACTGACGGTTTAAGGCACCCAGTGCTATGTGATCTTCTTGCAGGGCATTCATAAACTCTATATGAGCCTTCAGGTTTTGAAGTTCCAATTCTATAAATTTTTTTTCTAAAACAGACAGATCGGGTTCTTTAAGAAGTGCTTGCAGTTCTGCCTGTTCGATTTTCCAGTTGTCGTACGGATAGGTCGTGTGATTAATGCGTGCCTCTAAATTGGCTTCAAATTGAGCTTGTCGGGCCGCTCGTTGTCGTCGGGTGTTATGGGAAGAACGAATCGCCTGCGCGGCGGCTGGCAGCGGCAGTGAATTAAACAAGAAAATGACGGCTAAAATCAGGCAGAATCTTTGATACATAGTCGGCTCCTTTCCTATATTATAATGGAGGGCCGTATATTTTCAATGGAATTAGGTCCTATCATACCGGTACCCAAAAGTCCTAGGGGGTTGTAAATAAACAGGTTCGTTTGCAACCTCAACAGGGAGAAACAGGATAAAAAAACACCCGGACAATACCGGGTGTCAAAAATCCATACACAAAAACAACTTCTACGGAATAGAATCCATGATCTGACGCAGTTCTTCTTCACTTTTGTCGCGCACTTCAATGGTTTTTTCTTTTCCTTTGGCACCTTTGACCAAAATAATACTTCCTTCTTTTACGTTGAAAAAGTCTGCTAGGAACGTTTTCATGGTTGCATTGGCCGGGTCATCATCCACTTTTTTTGTTTTAATTTTTACCCTGAGTACACTGCCGATACGACTGATTACTTCGTTGCGTTCGGCTCCCGGTATTAAACGTACTTTAATAATCATAGCTCCTCCAAATTTCTGTTAAACAGCAGGCTTCCAATACGCGGTAAGGTGGATCCTGCCTCTACTGCCGTTATAAAATCTTCACTCATCCCCAGCGATAACTGGGCATCGGATATATCCTTAAAATCTTCTAAAAACGCCTGCGCTACCTGCCGAAATAATTCGCGCAGTTTTGGTTCTTCGGCACCCTGCGGTGCCACAGCCATATAGCCATGTACTGTCAGGTTATCAAATGCCCCGTTTAGTTGCCGGGCCAGTTCACGAGCCTGCGTAAGCGGCAGTCCCGATTGGGTATCTTTATCAGTCAGTTTGACCTGTACTAGTGCGCGCAGTGTTTTGCCCTGCGGCAGATGCGTGCTTAAGGTGCGGGCCGTTTCAAAGTCATCCAATGAATCAATCCAATCAAATAACAGGGCCGCCTTGGCCGCTTTATTTTTTTGCAAATGTCCGATAAAGTGTTTTTTTACAGCGGTAAATTTTGCAAAATCCGGGTTCTCTTTCCAACGGGACCAAGCCTGCTGCACACGCGATTCTGCGATGTCTGTAAGAAGTCCCTGGCTCAACAAAAACAATACATCGGAGTCTTTGGCATATTTGGTAACGGCCAGTAAAGTTACTTCATCCGGCATGCGCCGGGAACGTTCACAGGCCGCCGATAGGGAGGACTTTACATCACGCCAGTTTTGTAACAGTATTTCTTCCCTATACATAAGCAAAAATCCCTTGATATATTATACAAAATTTGGTGTAATAGCTCAATTTTTGAGGTTTTGGAACCGGGTCATCCTCATACGGAATTTTTGAAACAAAAGCTAAACACATACCGACCCACTAAAAGGTATAATGTAAACAAGGGTTTATGAAACATATTTTTTTCTCGCTGATATGTGTGTGGTGTGTATTTCCTGCATGGAGTGCTGCGTATACGACGCAGGAACGTTTGCAGGAAGCCTCCGATTTATATTTTCAGTATCATCAGCCAGAAGCACTTGATAAATATGTACAGCTCTCCAAAGATACGGGGGATCGCAGTGCTTTTTTAAATGCCGTTTTTATTGCCATGGAGCAAAATAAACCCAAAGAGGCTGTAGATATTGCATTGGAGGCGTACCGGCTTTATCCGCAGGACAGCGAAGTATTGGAAATGGCAGCCGAGGCCTTACTGGCAGACGGGCAATATGCGGCGGCCGAGCGTATCCTGTCTTTTTTGCCGCAGGATAATAATACGGCGGGATTTTTTCATATTAATCTGGCACGTGCGCAGCTGGGGCTGCATGAAAATAAACTTGCCAAGTATAATTTAAAACAAGCGGTCAAGGCGGGGTCGCACCCAGGACTGGCCCATTTCCTCTTAGGAACGGTATACGAGGGAGAACAAAAATACAAAGATGCAGCCAAGGCTTATGAGGCGGCCGTAGATTATGACCATCAGTTTGCGGAGGCTCGTGTCAGATGGGCGCGGATGTTAGAGCTTTCCAAACAATATGAGGCCGCGTATAAGCAGTATAGAATCATCCTCGCGTCTGATAAAAAAAATACGCAGGCCGCGCAGGCATTGGCCCGCCTTAAAGCGCATATTACCAAACCCGAAAAAGAACTATCACCTCAACCTGCATTTGCGGAACATACCGACGTTCAACCGCTCGTATTACCGGCAGGGATGGACAATCCCGTGGAAATTAAAATCGGATTGGGCGTGTTGCAAAACGGTAAACCGGCTCCGCGTAGTCAGGTTACTTTTAGTGTGTCGCATGACTTTATAGTTAACAATTCCCAAGATAAACAATTGGCTCTTGGACATGCAGGGGAAACCTGGCAGGCCGTTTTAGAAAACAAACATTCCTATTTAGTCGCACCCGATGGTAAAAAAACAGCATTTAAAAAACTTATTACGGTGGTTCCATCTTCGGATAACCCGACGCAGGCCGCTACTATCATTGTCAAACATCTGATGAGCGGAGCGGGTATGAGCTGGGCCAGTGTGGGGGATAAAGAGTACCGCGGTAAACTGCAAATTTTGCATGCGGACAACCATAATTTAGTACCGATTAACGTTGTCACATTGGACGAGTATGTGCAGGGGATTATTGCCTCTGAAATGCCTGCCGGGTTCCCGCAGGAAGCCTTACGCGCACAGGCCGTACTGGCGCGCACGTATGCTCTTAAGCACCGCGGAAAACATAAGTATTACGGGTTTGATTTGTGCGACGCACAAAATTGTCAGGTATACGGGGGCATTGCCGGTGAAACTGAGGCCGGCAACGCGGCCGTGGAAGCGACCCTGGGTCAAACCCTCCAATACCAGGACAAACCCATTGAGAGCGTGTTCTCGGCTAATTGCGGAGGTGCCACACAAAGTGCCAAAGATGCGGGTTGGAATGAAACACCGTATTTACAGACCGTGTCGGATTATCAGGAGTTTGATTGGGAGCATTTGCAGCCGTATCATTTTAAGTCATTGTTGCAGTATCCTTCGGCTGCCTACAGTAAATATAATAAGCATGTCAGTATGGCGGCGTTTCGATGGGCGCGTGTGGTAAGTGAGCAGGAACTGCGTGAAGTGATAAAGAACCAAAAAAAAGATATCGGGCCGATTACGGCACTGATCCCGCAGGAACGTTCCAGGGCGGGATATGTAACCAAGTTACTGGTGAAGGGTACCAAAGGAACGGTAACGCTTCATAAAGAAAACGTCATTCGCAATAACCTGAGTCTGGGGATGCTTCGCAGTAGTTATTTTATCGTGCAGCCCAATTATGAAAACAGGCACTTAAAATATTTTGTGTTTTACGGCGGCGGTTGGGGACACGGAGTCGGATTTTGTCAGACCGGTGCGGCCGGCCGTGCCGATGCGGGACAAGATTATAAAACAATTTTAAAACATTATTTTCCGCTGGCTCAGTTAAAAGGAGTTGAATAAACTATGGCTATCCGAGTACCGGTTCCCGACTGGCTCAAAGTATGGGTCGGTAAAAATAAATCCGCGTTGCGCTCTTCCCAGGCCCTGCAGGCCGAAGCGTCTATCCACACACATGCCCTGCATACGGTATGCCATGCCGCCCGGTGTCCGAACCGGGGGGAATGTTTTAATTGCGGGGATGCTACGTTTATGGTGTTGGGTGATCGGTGTACGCGGGGGTGCCGTTTTTGTGCCGTGGACCGAAAACGGCCGTTGCCGCCCGATGCGCAGGAGCCTCAGCGCATTGCACGTGCCGTTAAAGAATGGAACATTCGCTATGCCGTGCTGACCATGCCGACGCGAGACGACTTGCCGGACGGCGGGGCTGCTCATTTTGCCCGGGTGCTGCAGGCTATTCACGTTTCTACGCCCGAAGTTAAAACCGAGCCGTTGATTTCCGATTTACAGGGAAATACAGATTCTTTGAAATGTATTTTGCAGGCACGTCCTGATGTGTTGGCGCATAATGTTGAGACCGTACAGGAACTGTATGCACAAGTACGTGTGGGGGCTGATTATCGGCGTACGCTTACGTTACTGGAAAATGTAAAAAAAATAAATCCTGCCATGCTTACCAAATCCGGGTTTATGGTCGGACTGGGAGAAACACAGCCCCAAATTACCGCTCTTATGAAAGACTTACGCAGCGTCGGAGTCGATCTGTTAACAATCGGGCAGTATCTGGCACCGTCTGTCGGGCATTATCCGGTCGCGCGTTATCCCGAACCATCTGAATATGAGGACTGGAAAGAACAGGCACTTGCTCTGGGTTTTAAAGCGGTATCCAGCGGCCCGTTGGTGCGCAGCAGTTACCGGGCCGGCCAGTTGTACCGAACGGCACTCATTGCATCTGAACCGACGAAAAAGATATAATATAACTATGAAGAAAACGGTTTCGCTTATATTACTGACTGTGGCGCTGACCGCCTGTGCGGGTAATCCGCCTGCGTGGTGGAACCCGAATAACCGCTATGGAACAGTCGAAGAGAACGGAACTGTAAGAAATACAGGTTCCAAGGTCCCTGCTGCTAAGACCCGGTCGGTAGTTATCAAAGAAGAAACCATTGAACCTCTGCCGGATAGTTCTTACGAAGAAGTCACTTTAACTCCTATGCCCGATGAAGATGATGAAAATACGACGGGGGTCTCTGCCAGTCAAAACGAAGAACTGACGCCGGACAATGTCCTGCCTGTTCCGAGCGTGTTGGAATAACGCTTTTAATCTATCGTGAATTAACTCTCAGCATTGCTGAGAGTTTTTTTGTGGTTTTTACGCAGAAAAGTACATGTTAAATAGGTGTTTTAATGAGAAATATATGAGATTATCGACGAAGAAAAATATTTTTTTAATTACCCCTTGACAAATTTCAAAATACCCTTATACTGTGAGTAAGGCAGTTAAACAGCAGTTGGTTGGGCGTTGTTGGAATGGGTTTATCCCGCTGCACTTGTAGCGTTGTTCCGTGGAGGATGTGGCCGGTTGTTTTACGTGGCTGCGGAATTTGCGGGGGCGTGCCGGAAGATGTGTCCGCTGGTTTCCGGGGGTGGTGCTGAGCTGTGAGTGTCCGGATGTGTGGGGCGTGATCGGCGTGTTGTGGGGGTTGATGATTTGGTTCGGCCTGCGCAATGGGTACAACGACATAAGTCCTAACTATATTCCGTGCGGACTGGGAGTTAAAATGCACAGTTGTAACTGAACTCCCTCTTGGTTGAAGAAATCGAGAGGGAGTTCACTTTTGTCTAATAGTGTCGTACGGTGGGTGTTAACGGTTCTAAGGGGATATCCGGCAAATCGGCATTGCCAAATGCTAAAAACATTTCTTTGGTGTAGCAGTTTAAGACCAGGTGAAACGGTCGTTCTTCCTGCGGTACCTGGAATGTCAAACGTACGATATAGTGTTTAAACTCTTCGGTGCGAACCGGTAAAATTTTGGCCTCGGGACCGGTAAGCGCTTGTTGGAAGAAGCGTGTTAAATAGGCCGTTTGGGTTTCGCTCATACGGGTGGCATCCTGAGGCCGAGGCGTTTTTAACGTAAAACGACCCAGGACAGGATTTTTTGTGGCTGCCTGTGTCCATGCTCTCATCCGTGCCTGATATTGTGCTTGGATAGGTTCTGGAACAGCAGGTACTGTTTGCGGAAGGATATAATCTAACTTGAGACCGATAAGGCCTTGCGGGGTAGCCTGATGGAGTTGGTGTTCCACGGCCTGCACCCAGGGCAATTTTTGACGGTTTTGGGATTTATGGACCAATACCCGTTCAATAGACTGAAGGAATTGGCTGGGCCGATGCGGATCAGAAAAAGGGTTCCAAACCCCGAAATCCTGTGCAGTCATCGGCAGTGTTAGTGTGCTGCATAGCAGGCAAAGTATATACGCGTATTTGTTCATAGTTATAGTGTAGCGTTTTTTGAAGGGCCAAAAAAAGGGCCTTTGGACCTAGGAGGTGTTGGGCCCCTTTTGGTAAATAGATTTGTTATCTTAAGTGAATGCCGTATTTGCCGATGGAAGTAGTATAGAAATTATCCGACATCAGGTATACTTTCTTACTGGGTACGTCAATCCAAATTTCCAGAGCACTGGTATGTTGTCCTAAACTCAGTGCCAATGTAAACGGGCGGATGCGGTCTGTTTTGGCAACAATTGCCATTTGAGAATTTTGTAAAAAATCACGCAGGGCCTCGATTTTTTCCGGTATTAACCGAGCCAAATCGGCCGGTACCGGAGCGGCAAAGGTGTAGTCTTTAAGAACCGGATTATGATTGACCCAGGCCTGGATTTGCAACAACCGTTGCAGGTAGGTGCGTTCTTCTTGATATCCCAGATAAGACTGAACGGTCGGAGGCAGGACATTTTCCCGGTAACTATAACGTACGTGATAAAACGCCTGTTGAGTATTTTTTAATTGTTGTTGCCATTTAATGGGTTTAGTACTTTGAGCAGCCACGGCACGTTCCACATACGGTTCTAACAGTTCCGGTTTATGACGCTGACCAAGGGGGTTGGCAGAGACAGACATAACTGCGAGCAGCAGTACAAAGATACTTAGTAGAATTTGTTTCATATATTTCCTTTTTACAGGGCCGCAATATCGGCACCTGTTTGGTTTAACTTCGTGCGTACCAAAGACAGTAAGGCTAAACGGTTGGTACGGATTTTTTCATTCGGTACGTTGACCATGACGTCTTTAAAGAAGGTTTCCAACGGGGTTTTAAAAGATTCTAGCGCATGCAGTGCTGTTAAATACTCCTCCGTGGAAACCGCCGTACAGGGAGGAATGTGCAGGGCCGTTTCGTAGAGCTCTTTTTCAGCGGTTCCTTCAAACAGTTTTGCATCGGGCGCACTGGTAACGGGGGCAGTCTTATTTAAAATATTTCCTACACGTTTGGCACTCTCACGAAGGGCGGCAAACTCGTCGGCCTGCTGCACTTGTGCCAAAGCAACCGCCAGGTTTTCTGCTTGGCTAAGCGGCAGTTGGTTCCAGCAGGTAATCGCTTTAAGGACCGTGGGATTATGTCCGCGCTGTTCTACGACTACTTGCAAGCGTTGGAACAAAAAGTCTGTAAGTTGTTTACCCAGCGCTTCGGTCCATTGGGCTTTGTAAGCCGGCAGGTAGGCCTGTTTGACGCAGCCCAATACTTGGGCTACACTTAAGGGCCAGTTGTTTTCCAGTAAAATGCGCACGATGGCAAACGCCTGGCGTCGAAGTGCAAACGGATCCTCGCTTCCGGTCGGGATTTGTCCGATGAGAAAGTTTCCGGCCAGGGTATCTAATTTGCCGGCCAGTGATAAAATATTACCGGCCAATGTTTGCGGAAGGGGGGAAGACGAGGTAAGCGGCCAATAGCATTGTTCCATGGCCTTGGCGCTTGCTTGTTGAGCATCGGTTTTAGCCGCTAAAGCGGCATATTGTCCGCCCATATATCCCTGTAGTTCCGGAAACTCGTAAACCACGTGACTGGCCAAATCATCATAGCAGTGTAGGGCCGCATAAGAAACAGTATCCTTGAGTGTGTCCTGACCAAGTTGTTCGCAAAGTGCTATGGCGATTTTTTGAACGCGCAGGGCCTTATCTGCCATTGTTCCGACACCTTCTAAAAATTGGATATTTTGTAGTTTACTGTGAAATGTTTCCAACCCCTCTTTTTTATCGTTTTCAAAGAAGAATACGGCATCAGATAAGCGCGCAGACATTACTTTTTTAAATCCGTCGCGCACTTCGTTTTGGTTTTCGGAAGAACCATCGCGTACGGCAATAAAGTACGGTTGCAGCGTTCCTTTTTTATCCGTTACCGGAAACATTTTAAGCTGTTGTTTGAGTACGGTGGTAATAAGCAGTTTGGGCAGCGTGAGGGCTTTAAGGTCCATATCCCCGCCAACGGCTACCGGATGCTCGGTAAACGCTACGGTTTCGGCAATCAAATCTTCATCCAGGTCTGCCTGATAACCGCGCACAACGGCTTCGTTGGATACACTCTTAATGAGCGCTTCGCGTCGGTCTTGGGGAAGTACTAAAATGGGAGGGTTTTGTTCTCGGAGCAGTTTGACGTAAGCCTCTTTGTCTGCCTGCGCTACTTTGAGCGGCTTATGCCCGTAAGAAAGCATGGTGTACGTGCTACGTCCGGAAGGTACGCCGGCTACAGCAAACTTAATAAGTTTACTGCCGTATAAACCGATTAAAGAGCGTATCGGACGCCCGTAACGAAGCCCGGTATCCTCCCAGACCATATTTTTGGCAAACTCCAGGCCGGTAACGATTGTAGCGAAAATTTCCGGCAAGAGTTTTTCGGTCTTTTCACCTGGGATATGCACGCAGGCATAGATAAAAGGACCCTTATCGGTTTCTTTAATAACCAGTTCTTCGGGTTTCAGTCCGTTCTTTTGGGCAAAACCGGCTGACTGAGGAGTAAAATGACCGGCAGCATCTTTTAATAATTTGGCCGGCGGTCCTTTGACTTCTTTTTGGATGTCAGCTGACTTGGCAGCCAGTTCATGGATAAAAACGACTAAGCGGCGATACGTACCAAAGGTTTCTACGGCAGCGCAGGTTAATCGTTTTTCGGTCAGTAAATTTTCGGTTAATGTTTTAAGCTGCGCCAGGGCCGGAGCCATAAAGCGAGCAGGTAAATGTTCGGTTCCAATTTCTAATAAAGCGTTCATTTGGCGGTTTCCTCTTTTTTCTCTACGCTCTCTACGTAGGCCTTGGCACAGGCTTTGGCCAGGTTGCGGATTTTGGTAATGTTGTTGGTACGGTCCTGCACGCTGATAGCGCCGCGAGCTTCCAACATATTAAAGTATTGAGAAAGTTTCATCGTGTTATCATACGCGGGCAGGTACAGGCCTTTTTTACACAGCGCATAACATTCTTCTTCGCATTCTTTGATGTAACGGCGTAAATGTTCTACGTTGGTTTCCTCAAAATAATAATGTGAAAACTGACGTTCCTGTTCATGGTGCACATCCCGGTAGGTTACATCATCGTTCCAACGCAAATCAAACACATTGTCTACTTTTTGGCAGTACATGGCAATACGCTCAAGCCCGTAGGTAATTTCGGCCGTAATGGGGTTTAAGGCGTAGCCGGCCATGTTTTGGAAATACGTGAATTGGGTAATCTCCATACCGTCCAGCCAAATCTCCCAACCTACACCGGAGGCACCCAGGGTGGGGGACTGCCAGTCATCTTCAATCCAACGCACATCGTGTGCTTTGGGATCCAGTCCGATGGCTTTAAGTGAGTTTAAATAGATTTGCTGGATATTGGCCGGGGCGGGTTTCATAATAACCTGATACTGATAGTATTTGCCCAGGCGGTTGGGGTTTTCACCGTAACGGCCATCTGCCGGTCGACGACAGGGTTCTACATAAGCGCGGTTAACAGGTTTGGTGGTTAAAGAGCCGAAGAAAGTTTCGGGATTATAGGTGCCGGCACCTTTTTCCAAGTCGTAAGGTTGTACAAGAATGCAGCCTTGTTTGGTCCAATAGTTATTGAGCGCGGCGATAATATCTTGAAAATTCATTCCTTGTTTCATACGTATATACATTATAGCAAATTCGTACGGAGTTCTTTTCGCTTGTAGAAATAGTTATCACACAGAGAACAAATTATGTTACAATACATTTGTAGTAGAACGATAATTTGATCTGTTTTTGGAACCGTATGGAGAATACGGGTAGCTTTTGAAAAACAAAAGTTTCCTACCACGCCAAAAACAGCCAATTGAAGTACAGATAGAGTCAGCTGCTCTTTCTGTGCTGAGTGTTTACCGCTTCTGCCCTTGTGCAGACTCGGTAAACTACGGCTGTTATACGTGGTACCGTGGTAGGAATCCGTATAATAGCCGTTTTATTTGTGTTTCACAAACAGGTAACAGCAATAGAATAAGGAGCCATGATATGGAACACAAAGTTGGTGGATTTACCTTAATGGAGTTAATGGTAGCGATGCTGATCGTAGGGATACTGGCAGGGATAGCTATTCCAAAGTATCTGCAAGCAGTAGATAAGAGTAAGTTTAGCAGCTTACAACCGATCACCCGTAAGATACAAAATGTACAGGAACAGTATTACTTAAGTAATAATAAATATGCAGAAGAACTGGAAGATCTGGATATAGCGGTAGCAGGCGAGATGAACGGGGCAACCGGGAAAAG
>JAFVFN010000004.1 GCA_017475405.1 Elusimicrobiaceae bacterium | reverse complement strand
TAAAATAATATCACAATACAGGAATTTCTTCAACCCTGTTTGAATTATTTAGGAGGTTCTTTATGAACAACACAAGCGTAAAAGATTATCAGGATATTTTAGCCACCGTGCAAAAGTATGTGGACGGCTGCAACGAAGGAAAAAGCGAAGTAATGAAACCCGCTTTTGATGCAGGGGCCGTAATGTATAGCGTCAATGCGGACGGAAGTGTCGCCGCGCAAGGGAGCATTAACAACTTATATGCCGTCGTGGACCAATTAGGAGCCGATAAGAACGGCAAAGTACATATGGATGTAGTGGACTCCACCCCCACTACTGCCGTCGTAAGAGTAACTATTGAGAACTGGCATGGTTTATCCTTTGTAGACCATCACTCGTTGGTTAAAATGAACGGTACGTGGAAAATTGTCGCCAAAATTTATCATACCGTTGCATAAATAATATTGAACAAGTATATGCCGCCCTTTACTAATGTAGAGGGCGGTTTGCATCATATTAAAAATTGTAAAATATAAGTATCTTCCGAGCATAAATATGAACAAATATACTAAGATCTACTCCGTCATTTTAGATGATATGGAAATGCAACAATACCGTTTGCGCCCCATATCTGCCATTATGTATTTACAGGACACCTTTGCCCGTTACTGTGCCACACAGGGAATGGCAGCTTATGATTTAAAACAAAAAGGACAATACTGGGTAATCAGCGAACTCAAAATACAGATGTTAGCCTCGCTACCTTTTTGGTCGGAAGAAGTGAAAGTAGAGTTATGGTTCTCGGAGATTTCCAAACTAAAAGTGTATGCTGATTTTAAGTTATACTATGATGATCAAGTGGTAGCACAAGGCGAAACACTTTGGTTAATTTTGGATGCCGGTACCAAGCGCTTAGTGAAAGTTGAAGAAATGGCCGCCAGATTTACGGTTTTGGAAGAAAAGATATTCGGGACTCATGCAAAAATGGCTCTCCCGAATCCAACGCAACAGCTATCCTCCATTACACATACGGTCAACTTGTCAGATATAGATTTTAATAACCACGTGAATAACAAAAGCTATCTGCACATTGCCATATTGGCCCTGCCGGAAACATTCCGCAACATCCATACGCTGCAAAGCATACACGTGCGTTTCAACAAAGAAACTTTCCTCGGGGATAGTCTGTCTTGCCAAGTATCCACAACAGCCCGACCTAACCAGTATCTCCACTGCATAACTAAAGACGGAGTATCGGTTTGTGATGTGGTAACTACGTGGAAAGAAACCACGCCCACTGTTTCCATTGTGGAGTATGCGCTAAAAGTAAAGAAAGAGAAATAATTCTAAACGACTCATGGTACCCTTGCTTGACTGTAAAGACGGTGTGTCAGTTATAACTCCATATAGTGAGAAATAATATCTTCGTCTTCAAATTTGAGTTGCCTGCTCTTTGGGAAAACGGTATACGCCCGTGGAAATACAGGAAAAAGCTATGCTTGTACAATCATACAGCTCCGCCAGTTTCAAGGAGTTCAAATAGCAGTTATACAAACCTTGTGCTTCGTGATGATTCCCACCATACCAAACAGGCCCCACCGTGTGAACAAGTTTTTAGAGTTCCGACAATACAACATTTTGCCGGACAAGAGATCTATCAGCCACGAAAAGGCCAAGTCACATGCCGAAACCGAGTATGACAAGTTTAACAAGAAACAAAACATAGAATCTGCCTTTGATCGTGTCGTAAACAAACTAACAAAGAAAACGAGGAAAACAGGAAACGAGAATTAAATGCAAATACAACAGTTATCCACATATTTTTTAGTATCCAAAAACAGATTAAAAATTATTTTCCACTTAAGAACTACCCTAATAGGAGAAAATATGGACGCCAAAGAATTTTGTACCCGTTGTATTAAACAAAAAAAAATAAACCGGTGGGTTTTAAGATATTTTACCGTCTATAGGAAGTTATTCTAATTGACTTAGAGGGCACTCCACTTGCTACAATATATATAAGAGAACTTTATGAAAAAATCACTTGTTACTTATTTTAGTGCCAGCGGAGTAACTGCCAAGCTGGCCAAACGCTTGGCCAATGCCATCCAGGCGGACACCTATGAAATCCGTCCGCAACGGCCTTATACAAATGCCGATTTAAACTGGATGGATAAAAACAGCCGCAGTACCTTAGAAATGAAAGACCCGGCTTGCCGGCCTGCTATCACACTGCCTGTACCGGACGTACAAAAATACGATGTAGTGTTTGTAGGGTTCCCGGTATGGTGGTACCGAGAACCGAGTATTATTGATACATTTATGGAAGCGTGTGATTTTACAGGCAAAAAAGTAGTTCCTTTTGCCACTTCAGGCACCAGCGGGATTGGAGACTCCGGGAAAAATATGCAAAAACTCGCTTCCAGTGCTATTGTAGAGACCGGTAAACGCTTGGATGCAAATTTATCGGAAACGGCCTTATCAGACTGGGCAAAAATTTATTTATAACAAAGGGAAATGACTTATATGAATACAGAAGTTAAAGAAGCCAATCAGGCAGAAACACGTTTTGTGATCAAAAGAAACGGTCAATCCGTTCCTTTTGAAGCCATGAAAATCCGAAATGCCGTTCTCAAAGCCAATGCCGAAGAAGCACGTGCCGATAAAAAACTCAGTGAAACAGACGTTGATGAAATTGTAGACGTGCTGACCTCGCTTATTTTTAAATTTTCACGTTCTTTATCCGTCGAAGAAATTCAGGACTTAGTGGAAGCGGAAATCTGCAAACGCTCCTTTGAAGTATTTAAACTGTATCATGATTACCGGTTCTTACACCAACAAAAACGCTCCATGACCGGTTTGGATGAAAAGATCGCCGGCATTGTAGAGGTTACCGTTACTGAAACAGGACAGGTATCTGTCCAAAATGAAGAAGTCAAACAAGAAAATTCCAATAAAAATCCTACGGTGCTTTCCGTGCAGCGTGATTATATGGCCGGGGAATGGAGTCGGTATTATACCAACAAATATTTATTACCCGATGATATCAAAAAAGCACACGAAGAAGGGATTATCCATTTCCACGATGCAGATTACTTCAGCCAACATATGCACAACTGCTGCCTGGTTAACCTTCAGGATATGCTGCAAAACGGTACCTGCATCTCCGGTACTAAAATTGAGTCCCCCAAAAGCTTTGCCACGGCCTGTACTGTTGCGTCCCAAATTGTAGCTGCTGTAGCCAGCTCGCAATACGGAGGGCAAACTATTACCATGTCCCATTTAGCGCCTTTTGTGAATGTCAGTCGCCAAAAAATACGCAAGCGCTTAACGCAGGAGTTTGCCGAAGCCGGTGTAACCATTGATCCCGAAAAATTTAACACTCTGGTAGAACGGGAAGTTCTTAAAGAAGTGGAAAGCGGCTGCCAAACCATCCAGTATCAGCTTATTACGTTGCATTCCACAAACGGGCAAGCCCCTTTTATTACCGTATTTATGTACCTGGGCGAAGTACCGGAAGGTCAAACCAAAGAAGATTTGGCGCTGATTATTAAAGTTATGTTACAGCAGCGCATCCTGGGCGTTAAAGATAAAAGCGGAACTTATATTACGCCGGCTTTCCCGAAACTGATTTACTGCTTGGAAAAAGATAATATTACCAAAGACAGTAAGTATTGGTACCTGACACAGTTAGCGGCAGAATGTACAGCACGTCGCATGGTACCTGATTATATTTCCGAGAAAAAGATGCTGGAACTCAAAGGTGATATTTATCCGTGTATGGGATGTCGCTCTTTCCTTACACCGGACCGATTTACCGATACAGGTTTGGGCAACATAGCCAACGATCTAAGCTACCAAGCTGATAAACATAAATACTACGGCCGTTTTAATCAGGGTGTTATCACGTTAAATCTGGTAGATGTAGCCTGTTCTTCCAACAAAGATGAAAAGAAGTTCTGGTCTATACTTGCCGACCGACTGGATCTATGTCATAAAGCACTTCGACTGCGTCACGACAGGCTGCTCGGCACCCCCTCGGATGTGGCCCCCATCTTATGGCAAGACGGAGCTTTAGCCCGACTTCAACCCGGTGAAACCATTGACAAGCTGTTATACAGCGGGTATTCCACTATTTCGCTTGGATATGCAGGTCTGGCTGAATGTGTATATTATATGAAAGGGATTTCACATACTTCGGAAGAGGGCAAACAATTCGGTCTAGCCGTCATGCAAGCACTCAATGATGCCTGTACAACTTGGAAAAAAGCCGAAAACATTGACTATTCTGTTTACGGTACTCCTTTAGAAAGTACCACCTATAAGTTTGCCAAATGCCTGCAACGACGTTTTGGCAAAATTGAAGGCGTCACGGACAAAAATTATATTACCAATTCGTATCATATCCACGTAACCGAAAAGATTGACGCGTTTGATAAATTGTCCAAAGAATCTGCTTTTCAAAAACTGTCTCCCGGCGGAGCCATCAGTTATGTAGAAGTACCGAATATGGTCAACAACATTGAAGCGGTGCTCAGTGTCATGCAGTTTATTTATGATACGATCTTATATGCAGAACTCAATACCAAACTGGATCATTGCGCCAACTGCAATTATGATGGTGAAATCCAAATCGTGGAAGAAAATGGTAAACTAATGTGGAAATGTCCGCAATGTGGCTGTAAGGACGAATCCAAACTGCATGTAGCCCGACGTACTTGCGGTTATATTGGTACTCAGTTTTGGAACCAAGGACGCACCCAGGAAATCAAAGAAAGGGTGCTGCACCTGTAAATTTCCATAACAGCAAAACCGAGAGAACCCCAGTGAAATACGCACACATCAAAAAATGCGATATCGCCAATGGCACGGGCGTTCGAACTTCTTTATTTGTTTCCGGTTGCCGCAATCATTGCAAGGGCTGCTTTCAACCGGAAACATGGAGTTTTGATTACGGACATTCCTTTACAAAAGATACGGAAGATTATTTGCTAGCATGCACCAGACCTTCCTATATAGAAGGGCTTTCACTTTTAGGTGGAGAACCTTTTGAGGAAGAAAACCAACAAGGTTTAGTTGCCTTTATCCGCCGTTTTAAACAGGAACTTCCTCATAAAACCATTTGGACCTTTACCGGATACAGATTAGAGGATTTGTTACCACGTGGACGTAAACATACGGTCGTGACTGACGAAATACTCTCCTATATAGATATCCTAGTAGATGGGCCCTTTATAGAGGCTCAAAAAAACCTGATGCTAAAGTTTCGAGGATCCGCCAATCAACGCATTATTGATCTCAAACAAACCATCCAGACAGGGACGTTGGTTTTGTCTTCCCTTAATAATAACTGATATACTGCAAGAAATGGCACGATTTTATAATTACTTTTTGAGAAATTCTGGATTTAGATTTAGTAAATAAAGACAAGCTATTTATAAACAATGATTGAACTTACACCCGTAGCTTTTAATATGATTTTTAGTACAATAAAACAACAGGAGGTTATATGAAAAAAGACTTAGGAGTAAAACCATTTTTATTTCCGATGCCGGTACTCATGATTGCCACTTATAATGAGGACGGCACCGTGGATGTCATGAATATGGCCTGGGGCGGTATTTGTGACCACGATAAAGTAGCCCTTAACTTAGACGAAAGTCACAAAACCGTAGCCAATATCAAAGCACGCAAGGCTTTTACCATCAGCATTGCCGATACAGATCACCTGGCACAGGCCGATTATTTTGGTATCGCTTCAGCCAATACGGTCAAAGATAAATTTGCCAAATCCGGCCTGCATGCGGTAAAAAGCACACATGTGGATGCACCTGTGGTGGAAGAGTTCCCTCTCACCCTCGAATGCACCGTAGAAGAAATCCAACCCGAAGGATTTCGCGTCGTGGGTAAAATCGTCAATGTACTGGCTGATGAGAAAGTCTTAACCGAAAACGGTACTGTAGACCCGACCAAGCTCAACGCTTTTGCCTTTGATCAGTTCCAAGGCGGATATTATAAAATCGGCGAAAAAGTCGGCCAGGCCTGGAACAGCGGTAAAAAATTAGCTTAAATTCTTCATTTCTAAAGACCGCTCTTTATGCATTGAGGGGCGGCCTTTGGTTTTCGGTTGCTATGACTGGCTCAACTGAGGAAACAACCGTCTCAAACTGCTACAATAAAACAAAACGACTTCATCAAATAGGATAAGCACATGACCGAACTGGAAAAACTGGAAGCAGGACTTCCGTATTGTTTTCGTGACCCGCAGGTAGACAGCCGCAAATTACAAGCCGTACAGGGCTGCCAACGATTAAATGCACTCAGTGTATTGGACATCCAGGCCCGTGAAGAGGCCATACGAGATTTACTGGGTGCTGTCGGTAAAAACCCGACCATACTTCCCGTATTTAACTGCGACTATGGCAAAAATATTCGTGTCGGCGATTATTTTTTGGCTAACTATAATGTAACCATTTTAGATATCATGCCGGTTACCATCGGTAACCATGTTATGATAGGCCCCAATACCCTTATCACCACAGTAGGGCATCCGTTATCCCCCCAAGGTCGTCGCAAATCATTGGGCATTGCTCAACCGGTACGCATCGGCAGCGACGTATGGATCGGCGGCAACGTCACAATCCTGCCCGGAGTCACCATCGGCAATAATGTAGTGGTGGCCGCAGGTGCCGTAGTGACCAAGGACATTGCCGATAACTGCGTGGTAGGCGGTGTTCCGGCCAAGATGCTCAAGACCATTGAGAACGACGTAGAAGCATAACGGTGTCTTGCTAAGACATATTGACTTAGAGTGAGCTCCAACTACTATAATATAGTAAGAAGAGATTTATATAAATAAGGAGAATCTATGTTTAAGAAAATAATTATCGTACTATTGATACTGGCCGCTATTGGTGCTATTTCGGCTTTGGTACATAACCTCAAAGTGGCACACCGCAATAAAAAAGAGCTGGCCCCTTTTGCCCAAACACAAACCTATACGGCCAATTTGGGCAAAGTGCTAGTAATATATTATTCCTGGACAGGTCATACACAGGACATTGCCGATCAAATTGCGGCGTTAACCCATGCGGACACGTACCGCATCCAAACCCAGGAAATATTTGAGTCTTCCCCCGCCTTTTACGCACGTATTAAAAAAGAACTTGCTAACAAACAATACCCGCCCCTAGCCGGACAAATGCCCGATATTCGTCCCTATGACACCATATTTGTAGGCGGCCCTGTTTGGTGGTATACAATGAGCACACCGCTCTATTCTTTTTTGGAGCAGATGGATTTCCAGGGAAAAGAAGTAATCCCGTTCTCTACACAGGGCAGCAATCCGGGAACATTCTTAGAAGACTTTCAGTCCCGTATCCAAAATGCACGCGTAGGTACGTATGCCAATTTTAACAATGTCGGTGCTCAATATAATGAAGCCGTACATAATAAGATTATTCATTGGCTTAATCATTTGAAATAGTCAAAAGAATTATTTTTTATAAGTTGAAGCAAAAAAGACTGGTAAAATCCGGTCTTTTTTGTTACACTATAAATACAATTTAAATCTATTTTTGAGCCGTATATAGAATACGGGATGTGCTTTAGGGCACTCCGCTAAGTCAAAAATAGCCGATATCAGGTGCAGTAGGACCGTACATCCTATTGTGCCGAATGTTTCCCGTCCCTGTCTTCGCACAGTCGCGGGAAGCTACGGCTGTTATGTTGGGCTATCTTAGCGGAGGTCTGGTGTAGCAGCCGTTTATTTTATGTATGTTCTCCAAAATAGAAAAAAGGAAACAAAAGGAGAATATACAAATGAAATATCAAGCTACCCGGCGGGGTTTCACGCTCATAGAGCTCTTGGTCGTTGTACTCATTATAGGCATATTGGCAGCAGTGGCTTTACCGCAATATCAATTAGCTGTAGAAAAAGCACGCGCCACAGAAGCTATGGTTAACCTAAGAACAATTTCCAATGCGATAGAAGTATATTATTTGGCTAACGGAGACTATCCCTCATCATTGGACGAACTGGATATTGAAGTTCCTAATCTCAAATACTTTACGTGGATACTATATTCCTCGTTGTATATTAGCCTAACGCGAAAAGATCAGTCTTATCGCTTAGCACGCATTGTTAAGACTAATGGTGGTCAATATCAGCGCTACTCCTGTGATATCGTCAGTTCTGCCCATTCTGCGGACACTTTAGGGGCAAAGGTATGTAAAAGTTTATGCAATACCAGTACATTGACCAAGATTTGGGGCAGTAATGAACCTGGTTGTATTATTGACTAATATCACTAATTCAATTATCGGTATTTTTTTATCAATACAACTCCTCAACATGTGTCTGCTTTTTATAGACACAACAGACACAAAATCATTGCTAAAATAACCCCATATTGGGAGGTTATTTATGCCATTCAAACGCGGAAGAATGTGGTACTTGGATTAAGCGGATGAAACAGGTCATCGACACCGGGAACCATTCAGTACAGTTAGGGAAATTGCTATTAATGAAGAAAATAAACGCAAAGCAAAGGTTGAACGATTAAAAGCAGATTTGCTGCAATACGGGCAAATAAACTGGAAAGACTTTAAAAGCATACTCAATACACGATTATATCCTAAACGTAAACCCAGTACCGTCTTTGTGTATAAGAAATTTTTATCACTTGTCGAACAACATATCCACCCCAAAGTATTATCCGATATTACACCGCCACAAGTTGAGGAAATGCGTTTAAAATGTCTTCAAATGGGCACGGGCGTCTATGCTATGGAACGATATATCAAAGCCGGTTTTGCTATATTTACCTGGGCTTGGAAGAATGATTTGTGTCCAAAAATAGAATGGAAAGCTGTAGAAAATACGCATCTTAAGACCAATTGCCCGGTCTTTTTAACTATTGAAGAATTTAAGGATGTCACTAATAAATGGAATCCTATAAACCAAGATCCCCAAAAACCTATTAAACATTGCGAACAATTGTATCTATTTGCGCTTATGTGCCGCCGTATGATGTTGCGTCCCGCGGAAGGTTTTTTTGCGCGTTGGGATTTATTAGACATAGAAAAAGGGGAATACCGCCTTGCAGATGATAAAATGGCGGGCTTTAATGTAAAAGTGCAGTCCTATCGCACTATCCCTGTACCTCGCCGATTGCTTAGCTATTTGGTTAATACGGTTAAACCAAAGGCACAAACGCCCTATATCTTGGAATGGTATCAGGCCCCTAATCAGCACGTTTTAAACAATGGGCGGCCAATGAAGAAAAATACATTCTTTAAGCATGTT
>JAFVFN010000030.1 GCA_017475405.1 Elusimicrobiaceae bacterium | reverse complement strand
TTAAGTGTCTGGGCTACCTCTCCCCGGCGGAAGTCCAATTTAATAAAAAACTTAGTATAATAGACCTACGGGACTTTTTATTCCATCCTAAGTCCCTTCATCCTATTCACTAATCGTTGCACTTGCCGGTTGAACGCGGGAGTCCAGAAAGAAATGCTATTTGGCAGCTATGTGATTTTTCAATCTTAATGAGAGATAGAACCAAGTTTTTGGGCAAACTCACGAAGACTCCCGGCAAAAGCGTCCGGCTGTTCCAACGCCGTAAAATGTCCGCCGCGGTACCTGTGCACTGCACCACGGGATAGTTGTTTTCTATTCAGGAGCGCGGGGCCGGCAGTACATCCCGGGCAAACGCGGCAATGGGCGTTGGAATGGGAAAAATGTACCGGCACGTATATTGCAGGTATTTATTGAGCTGCTGCTCTTTGCGTCGACAATCATATTGGGTGCGCCAGTATTCCACAACCTCCTTTACCTAGTTCGCCGGGGAACCCAATCTCAAGTATTGTTGCCCAAAGGTCAACGGGGTTGCAACACATTCTGGCGCAAGTCATCCAACTGCTGTTGAGGAATATGAATTTGAAAA
This sequence comes from Elusimicrobiaceae bacterium, assembly GCA_017475405.1. Classification (GTDB taxonomy): domain Bacteria; phylum Elusimicrobiota; class Elusimicrobia; order Elusimicrobiales; family Elusimicrobiaceae; genus Avelusimicrobium. The sequence continues at coordinate 15,878 of JAFVFN010000030.1, read as the reverse complement.
GGACACGGCGTGTTTATGGGTTATTTTTTTCTCCAAAAAAATAAGAAATCCAATATAGAAGATACTTCTACAGTATTATACCTGTTTACCTAGAGGTTGGGCAGTAGTCAGTTTTTTGATATCAGGTATGACTACGCCACAAGACCATCCAATCAATATTCAAAAAAAAGACTGGTAAAACCGGGGCGTATCTAGTATACTATAAGTACAATTTATTCTGTTTTTGGAACCGTATGGAGAATACGGGCACTCTTTGAACCAAGAGGTGTATTCGAGCCAAAAACAGCCGATTTAGGTATGGACAAGGTCAGCTGCTTTGTCTGTGCTGAATGTTTCCTGTTATATAACAGGAGACTACGGCTGTTATGCTAGGTGCTCGAATACACTTGGCATAGCAGCCGTCTTTTGTATGGTTTCATAACAGAAGAATTAAACACAAGGAGAATAGTTATGGAATCAAACAAGTACGCATTCACATTAATTGAACTGCTCGTCGTAATTCTGATCATAGGGATCCTAGCAGTAATGGCTTTACCACAGTACCAAGTAGCTGTAGCTAAAGCACGGGCGAAACGTCTTATGCCCTTGATGTCCTCCATTTTAAAAGCAGAACAGACCTATAAACTGGCTAATGGAGACTATACCACTAATTTTGAGCAGTTGGATGTGACCATGCCTGCAGGTGGAAGCGATACCTGCTCTTTTACGAAGTTACCGTGTAAAAGCTATGATGAGTATGCTTGTCTATTAGACAATATATCTATCAGTTGCTATCTTTTTACACCGGATATACGTATCTCTGCTCCATATTCGGGTCGATATTGGGCCTGTTGGGACAACGGCAATACGGATTTAGGAGCGAAAGTATGCAAATCACTCAGTGGTACAGATAATCGCCAAGCCAATAATGCGTATATTTTTCATGAAAATTGGGAAAAATCGGAAAATTGATATATTTGCTTCTCTTGTGCCAAGTATTATATATGATAAAATAGACATAAGTGAGGAAGATATCCCAATGCTACACAATATCACAGCTGTATTTATAGGTGGTGGTTTAGGCGCTGTACTGCGCTACCTGTTAACCGTTCTTTGCACACGGTGGTGGTCGTTGCCGCTTGCCGGCACGCTGACCGCCAATATGGCAGGATGCCTGGCTATTGGATGCATCAGTGCGCTTATCTTGGGGCATCACTGGGAACCGACTGCAGCTGTTCGCGGGTTTGTTACTGTGGGTATTTTGGGTGGACTCACTACGTTTTCCACGCTCAATTTTGAGGTATTTGAACTCATTGGACACGGACGAGTTACGTTGGGAATACTCTATGGTTTGGGCAGTTTAACGCTCGGTTTAGCACTAACTGGTATCGGATATTGGATAGGAAACTATATAGGATAGTCAAAAAATACGTATTTTCCCAACCCTAGTTTAACTGCTCTTATCTGTGATAAGAGCAGTTGCCATATCACGGTCACATTGGAATGAGTCTTTGTTAAATCAGACAATTGCTAAATCTAATAGTCTGCAACATCGAACTTCTTACGTTTGAAATAAACATCACGGTCTTCTTCGGTAATTGGGCGGATCACTCGGCAGGGATTGCCGGCGGCTATGACCCGCTCGGGGATATCTTTGGTAACCACACTTCCGGCTCCAATCACACTCCCTGCCCCGATATGTACCCCCGGACAAATGACCACATTGGCTCCTATCCATACGTCCGCTCCGATACTTATAGCGGCGCCGTATTCATAGCCGCTTTGGCGCGTTTTTGGATGCACGGGATGTCCCGCCGCCGAAATACATACATTAGGCCCAATGAGTGTACGAGCCCCGATATGCACCTCACATACATCCAAAATCGTACAGTTATAGTTGATAAATACGCCGTCTTCCAGAATAATATGTGCTCCGTAATCGCACCGAAAGGGAGGCACTATAATTACTTTTTCCCCCAGTTTACCGATGAGCTTTCTTAAAAGTTGACCGCGCTTATCCCGCTCGGCTGGTAAAGTGTTATTATATTTAATACACAAAGTTTGGGCTGCATAACGTTCCTCTGGCAGTCCGTCAAAATCTGCCCGGTACGCTAGTCCCGCTAACATACGTTCTTTTTGGTTCATACAAATAGTATAGCAAAAGCCGCAAACAAACTGCGGCTTATAATAAACTGGGTTGTATGGAGCAACAAAGCTATATCCCGGTAAGATTTTCCAACGGATCTCTTAACCTGCTGTTTTTTTCATCATCAAGTTCTATCAAAAGCATTTCTTTTTCATCAACACCAGAATTAATTCAATAGTTGCGGTAAATTTCTTTTAATAAATAGGATTTACCACCTTTTCTAATCCCTGTTATCACTTTGGGAAATCCGTTATCTTTGCTTTGAATTAATAAATTTAAATACTTGGCTCTTTCAATCATATTATCACCATAATTACTTTTTTGTAGATTTCTACACTTTTTTAATTTAGAGCATATCTTAAATTAAACTACTACGGACTCCCGTCCGCAGTTTTACGCTTCACACATTTCAAACAGTTTCACTGTTTAGGCCATGCTAAACAGGGAGTCAGTCCACAGGCTTTAGTAAGGTTGCAGCCAAATAATCGACAATTTGCCGATTAACCCCCGCAGTATCCTGCGTGAAATTATGGTCCAGCCCCTCCAAGGCCTCAAACTGAGCATGCTCGTAGATATGGCTGAACTCCACTCCGTATCGGTAAGGGACCAGTTGATCATCCTTACTATGAATTACCAGTACAGGTCCTGTGTAGCGGGCAGCAATCGCATAGATCGGTACCCGGGGAGTCGTGGCTAAAAAGGCACGGCCCACTTTAAGTCCGTTGGACAGGGTAATATACTGCGGCACGTTCTTGGGGTCATAGTGCACGCCAAACAAATCACCTTTGGCAGTATCCTGCGTAATTTCCGGAGCGGCAGACATGAGTACCAGGGTTTTAATTTTCTGGCAACCCAGTTCACCGGCCAGCATGGCCCCCACTACCGCTCCCATGGAATGCCCCGTCAGAGAAATGGAAGTTACATTTGGCAGTTTTTCGGCATAGGCATATACGCGGCGGGCATCTTCCAGTTCGTTGGGGATCGTCATATCTAAAAATGAGCCCTCACTCTGTCCGTGTCCGTTAAAATCAAACAGCAGCGTAGCGATACCGCGCTTATTAAGCTGCGCGGAAAGATCTGTAAGCAAACCCATTTTTTTGTTGGCATTAAACCCGTGCATAATGATAACAAGCGGATACATTTGTTTATGGGCCGGCGTGTGCAGGACCGCCGACAATTGTCCGTGATCACCCTGCAGTGTAAATTCCCGGTTAATCGGCGCGGATGCACAACCCGTTATAAATAAAATTATAGTTAGGAAGAATAAACTGAGTTTTTTCATAATACCTCTCTTGATAAAATATTTTAGCAAATATCGGATTACTCACGAGAAATGCTGTCCATTTATATACCTTTGGATACTATCTTTAAATAGTCATTACCCTCAGATTCTGGAGTTAGGAAGACACGCTAGGCATAAGCCCAGCGAGTTTCATAAGTTGAAAAGCATCCTTTATGTTGCAGAGGCAGTATTCACAATTGAGTGAAATTACACTCTCCTGTAGCCGTACTTATGTTGGGAGTTCCGCACCATTTGGAAAATACTTCCTAGCCCTGATCATCTACATAGGTCTTGGTAGTTTTGGTATATTCTTGGCAGTTCCCATTCCCGTCAACACAACATTCTCTCATCGTGTTATTTCCATTGGTGTCATACTCATTAAAATTGCCGTATATTTAGAGGGACAATCTAGCGTTCTGTCTGTCTCCCGAACAACTATGCCAAACTCTAACTTTTTTTGCTATACTTTACCTATAGCTTTTTCTTCTCAACGGAGTTTCTGTCTCAAACCTTCTGAAATCACACAGTTGGAGTGGTTGGTTTACTAAATATTTAGGAGATACCAAAACATGAACATACAACAAAACAGCCAAATTATGCACAAATTTGAAACTGTTATTAATGCGGCCGATGAAGCTGCCGCCGAAAAACTCATCGACAGTAAGGCCTCGTTTATTACGCCGGCTTCCCCCACTCCTTTGTATGGGGCTAAAGGGTATCTGTCACTGGTACATTGGCTGCGCAAGTCTTTCCCCGATGTACAATGGCATATACAAGACATGGCTGCCCAAGATAATAAAGTGGCCGTGTTATGGGAATGCACCGGAACACATCAAGGGGACTTTATGGGGATCCCGGCTACGAATAAGACATTTAAAACCACTTTTATGAATTTTTATTATTTTAATGACGAGGGAAAAATTATCCAAGACCTGGCCGGTGTCGGTATGATCGGCATCCTCCAAACTTTAAAAACAGGTAACCGCATGTAAAAAAATGTTATAATAAGCGTGTAGTAACATACAATTTTCTCTGTTTTTGGAACCGTAAAAACGGTGGTATTGTCTCTACTAAGACAATCCTGCTCAAATCCAAGAACAGCCGAGTTTAGACGCAAAGCAAGTGGACTAATTACCCAATTACTTTGTGTTGAATGTTTACTATGTAAATAGTAAACTACGGCTGTTTGATTTAAGACCTTTGAGCAGGCTTAATGAAAGCAGCCGTTTTTATACGGGTTCATAACAGGAAAGTAATAAACAATAAGGAGAATCGTTATGAAACCCAACACATTCGCATTTACACTCATTGAATTGCTCGTTGTTATATTAATTATTGCCATCTTGGCAGCAGTAGCGCTCCCCCAATATCGGTTTGCCGTGCAAAAAGCGCGTTTGAGTGAGGCATGGCTAGGCCTCAAAGCGATACGCACCGCCCTGGAAACATATCGACTGGCCAATGGCAACTATACCTTGGACTTTACAGAACTTGATATAGATTTCCCTGGCGCAACATATCAGAAATATGAAAACGTTTCAAATGCCAGAATAACACTGCCCAATAATACCTATTACATCTTGGATATAGATGGATATATAGCAGGAGTCATTCCGCAAGTTCCGTCCCAATTGGAATATTGGTACAAAAATAGCGGTGTTAAAAGGATGGGAGCTTTTTATTGCCGCACGTATACTCCCAAAGCTTCGGACCCGAAACAAGCGGCGCAAGCCTTATGCAAGGCCATGGGAGGTACTCAGGTAGAAGAAAACGCATCGTCTAGTTGGTACCTTTTACCATAACATAGAATAAATAGCAAAAGGAAAACGAGAATGGCAACTTGTCCTGCCACAGGATAAGTTATTTCGCAGGGACAATCTGCTTAATAACCCGCGCCGGATTACCCACGGCAATTGAGTTGGCCGGAATACTCTTGGTAACCACGCTTCCGGCACCTATGATAGCACCTTCCCCGATGGTTACGCCGGGTAAAATAGTGCAGTCCGAACCAATCCAGACACGACTGCCGATCGTTACCGCCGCGGGTGTTAAGTTGCCGCGTGTATAGGGATTAATATCATGGTTTAGCGTGGCAATAGTCGTATTATGTCCGATTAAAACATCATCGCCGATGGTAATACCGCCCTGATCCTGAAAACGACAGCAGACATTGATAAATACATTTTTCCCGACCGTAATATTTTTACCGCAATCGGTATAAAACGGCGGAAAAAGTCCGAAAGAAGAGTCTGTCTCCCGTCCGGTCAGTCGGCTAAATAGCGCGCGTACCTCATGTGGGGTATGGTACTTATTATTAAGTTCCATGGTAATCTGCAGTGCTTCTTGGCTGTATTGGTGGAACTGGGCAAATAACGGGCTGCCTGCCACCACATGTTCACGCTTGGCCATAGCTTGGCGAAATACCTCTAAAACGGTTTGTTCTTTTTCAGCAGTTATCATAATATACTTATCCCTGAATAATTGAATTTAAAATCGGACCCGGTAAAATATAGGTTTCATACTTCCCGGTTAACACCTAGATTGTTTTAACCATGGTAATATGCTCGCAATACTCGTCTAAATAGACGTTCCCCTCTTCTTGGTAGCCCAGTTTCTTATAAAAATCTTTAACACGCAGCTGCGCGGAAAGTTCTATGCTGTGTCCGCCGTCTTTTTTGATTTCCGCTTCGGCCCGCTGCATCATTTTATGACCTAAATTCTGACCGCGGTATGCTTTGAGTACGGCTACCCGTCCGATGTGGTATATAGTCCCCTCGTGAAAATAACGACACGTTGCAATCGGTTTATCCCCGTCGTAGAGCACCACATGCACGCAGGTTTTGTCCGTTTCGTCAAACTCGTTTTTAAAACCCTGCTCCTGCATAAATACGGTGGTTCTCAAACTGACAACATCATCGTTTAGACCGGAAAACTTTTTATAATGAAATTCTTCCATAACAGTATTATACTATATACGGACCAGGAACTCCCCCTTCAGTCACCGCATCCCCCAAGAAAACAAACTATTGACTCTCAGTCATTGACTTACAGTCGACAATATATATTATAATATACCCTTAATCGAGGATATGTATGAGCTTCAAACATCAAGAACAAGTCGCACAGACCCGTCAAAAACTTCTTGCCTGTGCTACCCGGTTAGTAGCCGAGAGAGGATTTGACGAGTTAATTGTATAAGATATCACAAACGCCTGCGGCATGGCCAAGGGCACCTTTTACACGTATGGTATAATGCAAATATGCCGACGAAAAAAAAAAAACAAATCAAGTTCTCCATTACGGAAATTAGACGAGCCATTAAAAACTGCCGAGAACTGCGGTTGGCATTTCGGTGTCGGAACTACACAAGCCGGCACGTCAAAGTGCACGCACGGACTATAAATATTTTTTAGAAAACAATCCGGATAATACGTTTGAACTGCAGTTGTTACATGCATTTGTAATCGGGTATGCCAAGGACGATATCCGCACGACGATTCTTCTCTATTTTAAGGCGTTTGTACCGACGGCAGATCGTGTTGTTACCGATTCCCTGTGCCAAAACTTCAAAATCGCACGTAAAGATCCGCAAAAAGGGATGGATTTTTTGTACTCCAAAGCGTACAAATTAAATGCATCTACCCGGCAAAAGACCTTTCAAAAAAATACGGGAATCTTTCCGCGTATCTAATGTAATTAAACAAACCTTGCCCCAGTAGTATAAGACATATGTAAAGCCTTAGGTTGACTTAGAGATTACCCTAACTGATATAATAAATAAATAGCCTGCTATGCCGCAAAAATATTCCGTGCTGGGCACGCGCAGAGAATGTTTGACGGGTGCACATGAGCGAGGATAATACATTTTAGAGAAAGGCGGTAGCCACGTATTAAGTCTGCGGTTGTAAATGAGGTTATAATAGGAGTTATATGAGTAGTTGGAAGGACTCTTTTGTAGCGTATTTTTGGAAAGGGATAAAAGCAGACAACCGTGCTGTATTGGGAGTAGAAGTAGAGCATTTTATTCTTCAGAGCCAAACCCGGGAAGCGGTGACGTATGATGGAGACAACGGGGTGCGGCAGATATTGGGGCAATTGATGAAGTTGTACCCCGCGGCAAAAATACTTCCGGATGAAGATTTTTTTGGCTTTAGCACCCCTGAATTTACTATTACACTGGAACCTGCGGCCCAACTTGAAATTAGCATTGCGCCTATGGAATCTATACGGAAAGTTGCCGGTGTGTATCAGCATTTCCGCTATAATCTGGACCGCGTGCTTGCCGCATTTGGATATATAGCGGTTACTGCCGGCTGCCAACCTACAAGCCATGTGGCAGACCTGCCCCTCCTCCCCAAAAAACGATATACTTTGATGGATTCCTATTTCCGTCATTGTGGTACCGGCGGGGTAGAAATGATGCGCGGAACGGCCTCTGTACAAGTTTCCATAGATTACCAGTCCGAAGCAGACTTTTGCCGTAAAATACAAGCAGCTTATTTCTATAGCCCTTTACTGAAATTACTTTGTGATAATTCTTCCTCTTTCCAGGGAACCAACATAACAGTACCGCTTACACGTACAAGTATTTGGCGGCGTGTAGATCCAGCGCGATGCGGTATTTTGCCTCACCTGTTTTCCCACTCCTACAGTTTTGCAGATTACGCCGATTTTTTGGGATCCATGCCGCCCATTTTCTTAAAACAGGGCCGGCGTATTGTGCCTACCGGACAGCAGACCACCACGCAACTGCTAGATGGGAGGAAACCCACTGTGGCGGAATTATCCCATATTCTTTCTATAGCTTTTCCTGATGTGCGCCTAAAACAATTTTTGGAGGTGCGTGTGGCGGATTCGGTTGCTCTGCCTTTTATGCTGGCTTACTGCGCGCTTATAAAGGGGCTGCTGTATGGGCAGGAAGGGCTTAACTATGCCCATGAGCAAATTAAGCACCACAAAATTACAGATGAAGCAATTTTAGCGGCCGAAGATGCGCTTATACAGAAAGGATGGAAAGCTTGTATATACGGACACCCGGTTCACCTATGGGCAAAAGACCTCTTAGCTTTGGCCCGACGCAGCCTGCCTGCGGAGGAACAGCCGTTTTTGGATGCGTTTTACCCGGTTGTAACGTATGGCGGCATTGTCCATATTCCGGCGGATATCCGCATCGAACTGGAGCGGCAAAACAGCAAAATTTTGGAGCCGTTGGTATGAGACTACAAGAGCAGGTTTACCAAGTTTATAAAGCCCATATTGCTGCCCATCCGGAAGCGAACCGTCACGGTGCGTTAACGGCGAAGACAGCCTTAGAAAAATCCCCGCTCAACTGGAATGGAATTATAGAAAAAACCGTGCAAATTCCGAAAATATTTGCCCCAGAAACGATTGCACACTTCCGACAAATTGTAGATACCAGTTACCGCATTTTTGGCAAAGTCATCCGCCAATACCGTGAAAACGCAGACTACCGGCGTTTGTTTCCTTTTCCAAAAGAACTGGAAGATCTAATTCTATTGCCGGTTACGTACCCAAGTTTGCTGCCAATTGCCCGTATAGATATCTTCTATCAAGAGGATAGCGGCGATTTCCAATTCTGCGAGGTTAACACAGATGGTACGTCCGGTATGCTGGCAGACCTGGAGTTACGCAAAATCCTTCAGTATAATCCCGCACATCAAGCGGCTATCCGTCAGTTTGATTTACAACCTTTTGAATTGTTTGACTCATGGGTTCATACGTTCCTTTTTCTGTATAATGGCTACCCCAAAAAACGCCCAAACCCATATGTGGCTATTGTGGATTTTTTAGAAAATGCCACCTTCAAGGAATTTGAAGAATTTGTCCGCCGTTTTGAAAAATTCGGGGTTCGCTGTGAAATTTGCGATATCCGTTCTCTTACGTACAAAGATGGTTTATTGTATTCTGCGGCCGGGCAGCGTATTGACGCTATTTACCGCCGGGCTGTCACGGCTGATATTATGGCTCACTATACAGAAGTAGCTGATTTCCTGTGCGCCGTTCGGGAAGATGCGGTGTTTTTGGCAGGGGCTTTTGCCACGCAAATTATTCATACCAAGTGGTTGTTTTACATATTGCATCATCCCCGTACCCATATGTTTTTGACTGAAGAGGAAGAAAACTTTGTAAAAAAACATATTCCGTTGACAGTGGAATTTTCACCTGCTTATATTCCCCTGGAAGAAGTGACGGCACAAAAGGACCGGTATATTCTCAAACCTATGGATGCCTACGCCTCTAAAGGTACCTACGCGGCGGGACGGGAATACAGTCGGGAAAAATGGCAAAAAGTAGCCCATGACCTCTACGGCAAAGGCTATGTTTGTCAGCAATACTGCAAACAATTTGTGACGGATAATATTGATTTTGCCTGGGACGACGGACATTGGCATCCCTATATTAATATGGCCGGGCTATACAGCTATAACGGTGTGTTTTCGGGTATTTTAATGCGGGCGGCCCGTGGGGAAATTATTACCGCTCACCAAAATGAGCGCGTCTTGCCTGTATTTATGGTTAAAAAATAGCAGAAAATCGCAATGTATCGGCGGGGCACGGGATATTTTGCAACGCTCCAAACGTAAGGGGAAAGCCAAAACGGCTTTCCCCCTGTACTGTGCTTAGATAAAGACTTATTTACCTAATTGTTCAATTAGATAGTTTTCCATTCCAATTTCTTCAGGCAAAGAAAGATGTTGGCGTACCCAGTTAAAGTGATTTTGTTCTTCCACAATAAACTTTTGCACCATATCTTTGGACACATAATCATCTTCAAATAAGCTAAATTGCTTACTCATCATAGGTAACGCTTCTGCCGCATCCTTGCAGTCATATTCCAACATTTTTTTAATATCGGTAATAACAGGATATTTGACAATTTCTACTTCCGGAGTTTCCCCCAGTTCAATAAGGCGCGTATTCACGGTTTTCGCCTCTTCCTATTCTTCGTCGGATTCCGCGGCTATTAGTGCCTCATAACCGCGTTGGCGCAGTAATTGAGCGTGAATAGAATGTTGTTGGGAATTCCCAAACTATCCTTTAGCCAGTTCCTTTAAGAATTCTATTAATCTCCCAGTTAGTTATTTAGATTAAAGCGGCCACGCATTCTTCCACTTCATTCATATCGGCCGTCGGTTCAAAACGCGCAATTACTTTTCCCCGGCGATCTACTACAAACTTGGTAAAGTTCCACTTAATATCCGGCGAGTTTTTCCAGTTTGGATCTTTCTCGGCCATCATTTTTTCCAAAATGACTTTGTGTTTGTGTTCGCCAAAGCCTTTAAAGCCTTGTTGTGTTTTTAGGTATGTAAACAAGGGCAAAGCACTCTCCCCGTTCACATCGGCCTTTTTCATTTGCGGGAATTTTGTATGGTAGTGCAGGGTACAGAACTGGTGGATTTCCTCATCGTTGCCAGGTGCCTGATGTCCAAACTGGTTGCAAGGCACATCTATAATTTCCAGTCCCTTTTCATGATACGTCTCGTACATTTTTTCCAGAGCCTCATAGTGCGGGGTAAACCCGCAGCCCGTGGCCGTATTTACAATCAGTAGGACCTTGCCTTTTAGATCCGCTAAGGACAATTGCTTGCCGTATGCAGTGGGTACTTGATAGTCGTAGATTGTCATATAGTTCTCACTCTTTTGAATTTAGATACTTCTTTTATGCTATTATATTATAATATAAGTTTTAAAAAAGGAAGTAGTATCTTTTTTCATACCATAATTTAAAATGAGAGTATATCCCATGGCAAACAAAGAGCAAATCCCCCATTGTCCAGTTAAATACTTAATTAGCGTTTTTGGCGGAAAATGGAAATTACCGATTATGTGCATTTTAGCCTGCGGCAAACCGGTGCGTTATAGCCAAATTAAGCGCGCCCTGGGACCGATTACCGCCATGATGCTATCAAAAACACTTAAGGAATTGGAACAAGCGGGAGTCATTAACCGCAAACAATACAACCAAGTGCCGCCGTACGTGGAATATACGCTTTCAGATGAAGGAAAAACTATCGTACCCGTGCTTACTGAAATGGGAAACTGGGCCACCAAGCAAATGAGAAAGAAGCATATGACCCCCAGTTGCGACACATGTCCGTCCAACTTTCAGGCACACGGCAAATAAACTCAGATTTCGGGCAATTTTTGTCTACAGTTAAAATATCGCAAAGTAGAAGATTATTGGAGGTAAAATATGAAAATTATTCCCCTAAAATATTACGAAGGCGGGTATATGACTCAGGCATTCGCCTTTGGCGGTTCCCGCCCCAAAGAAAACTGCGCGCCGACAATACTTTATCCGTCCAGCTTGCAGAACTTTTTAATTGACGATGGCAAAGACATCATTTTGTCCGACACCGGTCTGCCGCTTGAATATAAGGACACTGGCAAACCTCCAGCAGCTCCCTTATGGATGGGCAATCAAATAGCTACTTTTCAAGAAGCTCTTGCCAAGACAGGATATAAGCCGGAGGATATCACCAAAATCGTAGTTACCCACAAACATCCCGACCACACGGGCGAACTGCGCATGTTCCCCAACGCCAAAATCTATATTTCCCAGATGGAAGCAGATAATATGAAACTGGAAGGAAAAAACATCGTGCGTGTGCATTTCACCGACGGCCCCTATAAAAACTTCCCCGAAAGCCAACGCATTGCGGATACGCTTGTCATGGTACGTGCGGAAGGGCATACCATGGGCAACAGCGTTTCTATCTTGCAAGACGGGGACGTGTATTATATGTTCCACGGGGACGTAACCTACACGGATGCCGCACTGTATGAAAACGAACTCTCTATCGTGTTTGAAGACAAAGAAAAAGCACGCGAAACTTTAACTCGTGTGCGCGAGTTCTGCAAAAATAATCCCACCGTCTATTGCTCTACCCACTGCCCCGAAGGCGTGATAAACGTGGAAGAAAAAAAGATTGTTAAGTTATAAGCGGTAATATGTCAGACACACAAGATATGCGTGAGATGATAGTTGCGCGCGAAAAGACTATTGTTAAGACCAGTATCATTGGCATTATAACCAATATCTTTTTAGCAGCTTTTAAAGCGGCAGTGGGACTGCTTTCCAACTCTATTGCCATTATTTTGGATGCGGTAAATAACCTCTCGGATGCCCTCTCTTCCGTGATTACTATTATCGGGGCTAAACTGGCCGGGAAACTGCCGGACAAAAAGCATCCGTTGGGGTACGGGCGCGTGGAGTATTTAAGCTCCATGCTCGTTTCGGCCCTGGTGTTATATGCTGGTATTACCGCACTTGTAGAATCCATTAAGAAGATTATCCACCCCGAAACCGCTCATTATTCTGTACTTACGCTGGTAATTTTGGTGGTGGCGATCGGGGTTAAATTGGTACTCGGCAAATACGTCACAACCAAAGGCAAACAGGTCAACTCCGGTGCATTAGTGGCCTCAGGTTCGGATGCGTCTTTTGATGCTATATTATCAGCCTCGGTGCTAGCGTCAGCCCTGCTCTACTTGTGGTGTCATATCTCTTTAGAAGCGTATGTGGGCGTGGCGATTTCGCTCGTGATTATCAAGGCCGGTATCGGCATGTTAAAAGACACCATGAACGATATTTAGGTTAGCGCCCGGAAACCGAATTGGTCAAACAGGTAAAAGAAATCATCCAGGCTGAACCCCAAGTACACGGCGTGTATGATTTGCTGATTAACAACTATGGTCCCAATAAAAATTATGCGTCTTTACACTTGGAACTGGACGACACCTTGACTGTGGCCCAAGTGGACGAACTCACGCGCAAAATTGAAAATGCCGTCTATCGCCAAACGGGGATTATTTTAACCGGCGTAGGCGTGTATGCGTTTAACACCAGCGACCACAAAGCGGCGCATATGCGTAACAAGGTACAGGAAATTGTCCTCTCTCACGATTGGGCCTTACAAATGCACGGATTTTATTTAGATACAGCCCATAAGAAACTGCAATTTGATGTAGTGCTCAGCTTTGAGGTGGAACGCCACGAAGCGCTAAACACGCTCGCCCAACAGGTCAGTGCAGCGTACCCAGATTATACCGTTCAAATCACACCGGATGTGGATATTGTGGATTAAAACGAGGAAACCCACCCTATGAACATTTACAGGAAACTTAAAGGGAGTTCGATGGAAAAAATCATACAAGGCCAAGCGCAAGCAGAACTGGCCGGAGCCGGAATGTATTTTACCTTGGCGCGCACTGCCCGCGCTCACGGACTCGTCGACGCAGCCGACCAGTTTATAGAGCTGGCCAAACAACACGGCGAGCAAGCCAGTTTTTACTTTAGTCTCGTTGGCAGATATCCTTTTGAAGAAAAAGAACTATGGTCCTTTATAAAAGGGCTATCCAAAGCAGAAGAAGGTGGAGAACGTGCCATGTTAGGGCTAGCCCAAAAACTGGAAGAAGCCGGTTTTGCAGAAGCGGCTCAAACAGTTAAAACCTTTGCCACAGAGCACAAATACCATGCAGCAGTAACCCATACGTTGGTGGAAAAATACGCACCGGAAGAAGTAAAAAAGAACAATCAAAAAATCTACGTCTGTTCTATTTGTGGGTATGAGTACGAAGGAGAACTAGACAAAGAGTCGGAAAGTTACACCTGTCCGATTTGTGCTATGCCCAAAAATGTGTTTAAAGAAAGAAAATAAAGGAAAAACAAATATGAAGAAAATAATGATTTTAAATGCCAGTCCGAGGAAGAATTTTAATACTGCTACTTTACTTAAAGAGGCCCAAAAAGGGGCGGAATCTGTTGGTGCACAGGTGGAGTATATCAACCTCGTGGACCTTAACTATAAAGGGTGCCATCAATACCTCTTATAAAATTCTTATTATTTATGTTTTTCCCCCCACTCGCACATGGCATCTATAATGGGGATAAGACTCTTTCCTTTGTCTGATAGGCTATACTCCACTTTGGGCGGCATTTGCAGATATTGTGTGCGCAAAATTAAATCGTCCGTTTCCATTTCTTTTAGTGTATCACTTAACATCTTATGCGTGATATTACCCAGGGTCTTCTTAATCTCACTGTAACGCATGACTTTGTATTCTTCCAACCAGTACAAAATAATTAACTTATACTTGCCCGATAAAATACGCATCGTATATCCAAATCCACGCTCGGCAATCTTCGTCCCGTCTAATTTGCATCCTCTCATAGGGCTCCTTTCTCACTTTTTAGATAGTATCTATTAAATAAGTGCGTTCTTATCAAAATCAATTGTTTATGTTAAAATAATATCACAATACGGGCGTTTATTCAACCCTGTTTGCATGATTTAGGAGGTTCTTTATGAACAACACAACAGTAAAAGATTATCAGGATATCTTAGCCACCGTACAAAAGTATGTGGATGGCTGTAACGAGGGAAAGAGCGAAGTAATGAAACCTGCCTTTGATGAAGAAGCAGTCATGTACAGCGTAAATGCGGACGGAAGTGTGGCCGCTCAAGGCACGATTAACAATCTATATGCGGTGGTGGACCAATTAGGCGCAGATAAAAATGGCAAAGTACATATGGATGTGGTAGATTCCACACCGACTACTGCTATTGTAAGAGTAACTATTGAGAATTGGCATGGGTTATCCTTTGTGGACCATCACTCGTTGGTTAAAATGAACGGTACATGGAAAATTGTCGCCAAAATTTATCACACCGTTGCATAATTGGTTGACTTGGATCTTACTCTAACTGCTATAATAAAATATATCTTTTACTGGAGAGAATATGCTCAAAAAAATACTGATTACCTTACTCATTTTGGCGATTATCGGGATAGTTTGTGCGGTTGTCCATAACCTAAAAGTAGCTCACAAGAATAAAAAAGAATTGGGTGCTTTTACGCAAGGACAATCTTATACTGCTAACCTAGGCAAGGTGCTCGTCATTTACTATTCTTGGACGGGGCATACGCAGGATATTGCCCAGCAAATTGTCGCCCTTACCCATGGGGATGAGTACCGTATCCAAACCCAAGAAAAATTTAAGTCTTCTCCTGCTTTTTATGCGCGAATTAAAAAAGAGTTAAATAGTAAAATCTATCCGCCTTTAACAGGAACTATGCCGGATGTAAATGGCTACGATACGATATTTGTGGGTGGGCCTGTCTGGTGGTACACAATGGCAACCCCGCTTTATTCTTTCTTGGGACAAATGGACTTTAAGGGGAAGAAAGTAATCCCGTTCTCCACCCAAGGCAGTAACCCAGGGACTTTTCTGGCGGATTTTACCTCGCAGACACAAAACGCCCAAGTGGGTACATATGCCAATTTTAACAATGTAGGTAAACAATATAACACCGCCGTGCATAATAAAATTATTCATTGGCTAAATAATTTATAAAGGAGTGATTTATGAAGAAAGAACTAGGTGTAAAACCATTTTTATTCCCGATGCCGGTACTGATGATTGCCACGTACAACGAGGACGGCAGCGT